>JBBWZQ010000197.1:0-67984 GCA_039649115.1 Micromonosporaceae bacterium
GCGCCGCTGTCGCTCGTCGCCGCGCACCTGGTTGGCCAGACACCGCGCTGCGGTCCGGTACAACCACGGCAACGGCTCCTGCGGCAACTCGTCGATGTGCCGCCACGCCGCCAGAAACACCTCGGCCACCACATCGGCCGCCGAGCTCTCGTCGATCCGACGCCTCGCGTAGGCCAGGACACGAGGATGGTGCTGCCGGAACACGGTCGTGAACCTTTCGACCGCATCGACCGTCATCGCCACTCCCATCGCTACCGCTCGACCATTCATTTGTATATGTCCAGCAACCCCACGGCTGTGACCCCTTGCGCGTGACAAACTGAGCTGAGGCAGCCCTTGCGCGGGCGTACCGTTACAGGCAACGGCCGACCATTCCTCCATGGATGGCCACGCCGGACTACTCGCCGGCACCGGCCGCAGAAGACGTCACTGCCAGTGATGTTGCCGCCGGCTCCTGGAAACGACTCTGGGTCGAATTCGGGCAAATCCGCCCCACCTCAGAGATCAGCCACTGCAATAACCTGAGGCCAAAGCCGGCCCCTTCCAACGTCTACATGGAAGGAGCCGGCCGGATGGGGCAATTTCGTAATCCTGTCTGTTTCGCGATGTTCATGTTCCGCGCCGGCCGAATTGCCCGGCGCGTGACGTGCCGTCCAATCGGACGAGCCGGCGTGCCGTTAATGTCTCGGTGCCGTCACCGACCCCGGGGGCACCTACACCGTTAGCATTGGTTGTTCGTGGTTGCCAGGTAGATCGAGCGTGACTGCGCCCAGTTAGGGTCCATAGCGCCACGCTACGGCGCCGGTGCCGTTGTCACCCGTGTGCAGGAACCAGCGGTGGCTGCGTGTGCCGTGCGCCGTCACGCCATCGCGGGCAGAATGACCTGTTCCAGCAGCGTTACCGGAGTCCGCGACTGGTCAGGGTCGTCATAGTTGCCGGCGGTGATGGCCGCAGTGAGATCCAGGTCGGGCAGGACGAACAGGCGTTGGCCGCCGTTGCCCATGGCGGCCAACAGTCGATGGCCCGCCATGGTCTCGATGTACCAGTGATAGCCGTAGGAGGCGCCCCAGTCGGTCTGCAGGCGGGGCCGGAGCATCGCCTCGATCCAACTGGCGGGGACGATCTGGTCCCCGTCCCAGGCTCCCTGCGCGAGCACCAGTTCACCAATCCTCGCCAGGTCGCGCGGCGCGAGCCGCAGCCCGGACGCAGCCGAGGCCACCCCGTCCGGGCCGGCCATCCACTCGAAGGTGTGGATGCCCAGCGACTCGAACAGCACCGTTTCCGCGTACTGCGGCAGTGGCTGTCCGGTCCCGTCGGCGATCAGCCGGCCGAGCAGCGCCGTGGCGCCTCCGCAGTAGGCCCACCGGGCACCGGGTGGCTCCAGGACCGGCCGCTCCAGCACGTACCGGTACCGGTCCGGCGCCAGTTCCATCGCGATCTCGGCGTTGGTCGGATTGTCGTACGGGATATCTTCGCACCACTCCAGACCAAGCGACATGGTCAGTGCGTGCTCGACGGTGAGGCGGACTCGTTCGGCGTCGGTCGCCAGGTCTGGGTACTCCGGGAACCGGTGCAGGAGCGGCTCGGCAGGCTGGGGGACCTGGCCCTCGCCCAAAGCTATGCCGTACAGCAGCGCGGTGACGCTCTTGGTGACCGATCGGACGTCGTGCAGCGTCTGGGGTCCGAATTCCACGAGGCCATGAGGGGTGCCCCAGCTGAAGTCCTCGCCTGCGCCGTAGTACTCCAACAGGGTCTGTCCACCATGGACTACCACGGCCCCGTGCAGGCCGTCGAGCTGTCCGGCTCGGAGCGTATCGTCCACGCGGTCACGCAACTTGGTCGTCATGCGGCACTTCCGTCGACAGGGCGAGAGCACGGTCACGGGCTACGGTAACGCCCTCCCGCGGGGGAGCGCCCGAGAAGGGGAATCGATAATGATGAGATCCTAACCTGAGCGGTTGGTGTCCGTGACTGGTTCTGTCGCATCGCTGCTATGTCCCTGGGGGTACTGCGGAGCCGGAACCGGGAGTCGAGAAGTGGTTGGCGGGCCGTCAATGACTCCAGCGGCGCGCAAACGTCCCGAAGGACTGAATGCTTCCGCGCTTCATCAAACTTCGTAGCAGATCGTGCCAGCATTCCGAGTCAGGTACGGAGGGTACAGAGGCTCGTCGCAGAAAACGGCGGCCTGCCCGTGGGTACAGCCGTCATCGCTCAACGGGCGGCGAGCGGCACTGGATCAGCCAGGATCAGGCCAGATGGACACGCTACGCCTCAGCGGTGGCGAGTTGGGCCAGTATGGCCCAGGCGCCGGGTACGTCCAAGGCGCGGGCGGCATACGCGGCGTCGAGCAGCTCACTGCTCAGGTAGCGGTCGTACTTGTCACGTGCCTTTGCCGGTACGGCTCCGGCGAGGGCGACCGGATCGGGGGGAACGGCCGCAGCCAGCTCGCGGATCAGGTCGCGGACCTCGACGGGCGTGCGGTCCGCCACCGTGATCGCGAGTCCGTCTTGGCCCGCCTGCAGGCCACGTCCGGCCAGGACGACGGCTAGTGTGTTCATGATCCGGTCGCCGCACCAGGGGAACAGCAGGGTCTCCCGGCCACGGGCGAAAATGCGCTGGGTTGCGTGTCCGGCGGCGTGGAATGCGGCTCGCCCCTCGGCCAGCAGGGTCCGGGCGGTGGTGTCGAGGTACGCGGGGACGGCCGTCGACCGGTACACCCGGCGCATGGTGCGGCGTACCTCGTCGGCGACCTCACCGCCGGTGCCCGGGAAGACCGGCGGCCTGCCGGCTTCGGCGGCCGTCAGTTCGATGACCCGCAACCCGGTGTCGACAGACACCACCCGCCACCGTGCGCCACTGAAGATGAGCGAGGCTCCGGGCAGGATCGGCCGGTCCACGGGGAGCGTGCCCAGCGTGTACCCGTCCGCGATGAGCCGGTAGTCCTGCGAGGTGCGGAACGACACGTAGAAACTGTGGTGGTTGATGAGCCGGTCGCCCTCGCCTCCGGGCAGAAGTAGGCCGGCGTCATGCTGGCGAATGAGGTCATGGCGACCCATGTCACGCAGCAGATGGGCGAACATGGACCGGCCGACCCGACGGAAGGGGCCGTGGCCGCAGAGGATGGTGTATAGCTGGCCAGCCGTCGCGCCGCCGCGCCGCGCGGTGACAGCCAACACCTGCTGGATGAGGGTGGACAGGTGCAGTCCGGCGGTGTCCGGCGGCTCGTACCAGCCCGTGGTGAGCAGTTCAACCATGGCGACGCACTGGAACAGTTCGGCTCGCAGTACATCCACGGGGCTGAGCCCTTGGGCCAGCTCCCGCTCGGCAACGTAGATGCGCAGGATCGCGGGCCGGCCCGGCCGGCGCCCGGACCGGCCGAGGCGCTGGCGGAGTCCGGCCACCGTCGGCGGGGCGCCGATCTGGGCGACCGAGTCCACCGACCCGACATCGATGCCCAGCTCCAACGTTGACGTACAGATGGCGGTCACCGGTGTGACCGGGTCCTTGAGCCGCTCCTCGACGTGTTCGCGGATCTCCTTGGACAGGCTGCCGTGGTGGGCGAGGAACTGAGTCCGTACGCCGGCCCGCGCCGCACGCTGGCTGAGCAGGTCGGCGTACACCTCGACGGCGGCGCGGGAGTTGGCGAAGGCCAGGTTGTCGGTGTCGCGGAGCACTCGGAACATATGGTCGGCGATGGCGGCACGGTCGGCCGGCTCGCCGCCGGGCTCCGCGTTCGCCGTACCGGCGCGGACCGGGTGGCCCGATACCGGCTCGACGTAGCCGCGGACCTGGAGCAGGATTTCGCCGCCGGGCTCGGCCGACGCGATCACTGTGACCTCGGCCGCGCTTCCCGGCCGCAGGTATCCGGCCGCCGCCCCGAGATCGCCGAGCGTCGCGGACAGCGCGATCCGGGGCACCTGCCGGCCGGCGCTCAGCTCCACCCGGTGCAGCAGGGACTGCAACTGCGCGCCACGTTCGGTACCGATGAAGGAGTGCAACTCGTCGACGACCATGTACCGCAGCCCGCAGAAGATCCGCGGTGCGTGATCGCCGTGCCGGGCGAACAGCGCCTCCAGGGACTCCGGCGTGATCAGCAGCAGGCCGGCCGGCGAGCGCAGCACCCGCGCCTTTCCGCTCGCGGGCGCGTCACCGTGCCAACGGTGTACCTGCAGGTCCAGCGGCTCGCAGAGCTCGACGATCCGGTCGTACTGGTCGTTGATCAGTGCCTTCAACGGGCTGACATAGAGCGCCCCCAGACCGATGTCGTCGCCCGTGTCGCGGCGGTCGGCGAGCGCGGTGCAGATCGGCAGCAGGGCCGCTTCTGTCTTGCCGCTCGCGGTGGCCGACGCGATGATCACGTCCTGGCTGCCCCCGATGATCGACTCGGCGGCGCGTTCCTGTACGTCACGCAGCCGGTCCCAGCCCCGCTCATAGATCCAGCGCTGGATGCGCGGGTGGTACAGCTCGTACGCCCGCGACGGCGCTGGTGGCTCAGAGCCGGAACGAGGTGAGCTCGTCATCGGCGGTGAGGTCGGAGTCAGGCGTCGGCGTGACCTCGACCGTGTCGAGCAGTTCCGACCAGCGCAGGTGCGGGTGCTGATCGACGAGCGCCAGCAGGCCGAGGAAGCCGCGGATGGTCTCCCGGGGGTTCCGGAAGTACGCGTCCCCGATGCGCCGCGCGCAGTGCGCCATGTAGGCGGTCAGCGCCTCGTCGGGCACCAGGTACCGTTCCGGGTCACCCCCGGCGTACACGTGCCGCAGCTTGGTCAGCAGCACGTACATGTCTTCGGGGGTGAGGTTCGCCAGGCGAAGCACGGGCCCGGAGTGATCGACCCTGTCGGCCGCGGCGAAGGCGTTGTCGGCCAGCCGTGATGCCAGGGCCGGGTACGAGAACAAGCCGCGTCGCGTGTCGAGCAGGAACTCGGGCGTACCGCCGAACAGGAACCCCAGGTGCGCCGCGCCGCCCTGCAGGCTGTCGTTGACGATCCGCAGAACCTGCTCGTAGTTGGCGTTGCGGGCGGCCGAACCCGCGAGCTTGTAGAGGTTCACCATCTCGTCGACGCAGACCAGCAGCCCGCCGAAGCCGGCGAGCCGGACGAAGCACGCCATCAGCTTGAGGTGGTCGTACACCGTGGCATCGTCGACGATCGTCCGCACGCCGAGGGCGGCCCGCGCGTCTACCCGGCTGGTGAACTCGCCGCGCAGCCAGCGCACCGCGTCGGTGCGCAGCCGTTCGTCGCCGCTGTCGTAGCCGCGCCAGTACGCGCCCACCACGGCCGCGAAATCGTACCCGCCCGCGAGCTCGGACAGCGCCGCGAGCCGGGTGGCGATCGCGTCGTCCGGCCGGTCGCCGGTGGCATTGGCCTCGCTGATCGCGCCGGTCACGAACCGCTCGACGACGCTCGCCAGCGCCCCGCCGTCGGGGCGTGACCGGGTGGCGAGGTTGCGGGTCAGCTCGGCGTACAGGCCGCGGGCCTGGCCGGAGGCCGCGTGCAGGCGGCGATCGGGCGACAGGTCGGCATGCACGGTGACCAGCCGCCGCTCCAGCGCGATCGAACGGATCAGCTGCAGGAAGAACGTCTTACCCGAGCCATACTCGCCGATGATGAACCGGCAGGCGGCACCGCCATCGGCGACGCGGTCGAGGTCGTTCAGCATGTCCCGCACCTCGGCGACCCGGCCGACCTGGATGTGCTGCTGCCCGAGGCGGGGCACGACCCCGGCGCGCAGAGATGCGATGATCGCGTCCCGCTCGCGGGGCCGGATCCGCTGGACCTGTCCCGGCGGCACGTCTGAGGTCATCCAAGCATCTCCCTTAGCACGTCGCCGATGACGCTCAGCGTAGCGTCGCCCTCGACAACGGGACCGCCGGTGGCTTCCAGCGCGGCCTCGTTCAGCAGGTCGAGCGCGCCGTCCGGCAGGACCCCGTGCGCGTTCGCCAGCGCCGCGTACTCCTCTCGTGTCCACGACGGCCGTGCGGCGAGCACGCGAAGCAGCAGGCTGTGCGGGTGGTCGAGGCCGGGAACGGGATCCGCCCGACGGTTCTCGGCCGGCGGCGGTGGGGCGACAGCAGGCTGTGGCGCGGCCCGCTGCGGTGGCGCGGGCGGTTCGTCCCCGGCGAAGACTTCGGCGAGGAGCGTGCCGACCACCGCGGTCTCCGCGACCTTGCGGGCGATCAACGCCGGGTCGAGGGCGACCGCGGGGGCCGCCGGGACGGTCCACGGCAGCGCGTACCCGCCGGTGGCCGGATCGGCCGGCCGAATCATCACCGGCTCGTCCCCGCCGTACGGCTCGCCCCGGGACGGCCGCGGCCCGTCGCCCGGAGCCGTCAGGTCTGCCGGTGCGGCCACGCTCTGTTCGTGTAGCCGGCGGAACACCAGGTCACCGTCCAGCCTGAACGCCTGGTAGATCCGGGTAAGTGCGGCGACCGTCATCGGCACGATCGCCGGGTCTGCGGCCGCGGCGACGCGGATCAGGTAGCGACTCCCGATCTCGCGCTCTGTCGGTCCGAGTGGCGCGGTCTGCCTGGGCAGCCGGTCGGCGTCCACCCCGACGGCCAGCAGCCAGCACAGGCGGGCGGTGAGGCGCGGACGCTCGGCCGGGGCCAGCCCCAGCGCCATCGCCAGGTCAGGCACCGTGGCGAGGACGGCCTCGGCGGCCGCGCTCTGCGGATCGACCGGTCGGGCGGCCAACGCCACCGCGGCGGCACACCGCGCGATCAGCGCCGCCGCCGCGAACTCCCGCCCCGGCCGGTCAGACGCCTCCGCCGCAGGACGGAACAGTACGGCCGGCCCGTCGGCCAGCGGCGGCGCGCCGAAGCGGACGTCCGGCTCGAGCGCCACGCCGAGCAGCGCGAGCACCTCAATGAGTGTCGTGGCCTCGTCGCGGGTCATCTGGCCGGGGGTCGCCGACGACCAGAACCGCCGGAACTCGGCCGCGTCGATGAGCTTCCGGGGCCGCCCGTCGAGGTGCGCCTGCGCCCACTCCCGCAGGGCGCCCAGCCGCCCGCCGTGGGCGTCGACCAGCTCGGCGGGCAGGACGGCCGCGGCCGCGAGCGACCCGCGGCCCTCGGGGAACCTGGCGAGCCACCGGCTGTACGGGTTGAGCGTCGCCGCCACCTCGTCGACCAGCCGGACCAGTTCGCGTACACACTGCGGTTCCCGGAGCACGTCGGGCAGGTCCTCGCGGCAGACCAGGGTGGCGGTCAGGCCCGGGTTGGCCGGCTGGTACCGCAGGCGGATGCCGGCCGCGTCGTCCGGCGGGATGAGCCCCGGACCGTGGCGTGCCTGGTATCGCGCCGTGAACAGCCGGTCGAACTCGGCGGGGCAGCGGTCCTGCGCGGCACGCCGGGTCAGCGCCGAAAGACTGCCGATCCACGCGAGCGCCCAATCGGCGGGTACGGGGGTAGCGGTCGCGGCGAGCCGGGCCAGCGCCACCCGTACCGCCATGTCGGTCCCGGCCGGCCCGGCCCTCGCGACGGGCCGCGTGGCGCGCGGCGCGGCGAGCAGTTCCAGCAGGGCGAGCAGGCGTTCGACCGGGTTCCGGAACACCGGGCCGGTATCGCCGTACCGCATCCGCAGTCGCTGGACCTCGGCGGTGATCGCCGACAGTTCCGGGCCGACCGCCGGATCATCCCCGGTGTCCGCGACGACCCGCCGCTCCAGACCGAAGCAGAAGAGCAGCACCAGGCCGGCGGGCGCGTCGGTCTGCCGCCCGTCCGCGAGCCACCGCAGGTACGCCGCGCGGGCGGCCGGCGAGATCAGGTGGTATGCCGTCGGGAGGCCGGGCAGCCGGCCGGCGGGTGGCGAGGAGCCGGCCGCGACCGGGAGATCCGGATTGATGAGCGCCGGTTCGACGCCACCGGTCATCGAACGGAGGTGTCGCCCGACGTAGATCATGCCGCCGGGGATATGGTGTCCCGCGACCCTCGTGCCCAGTCCGGGCGGAACCCACCGCCACTCGACCAGAGATCCGGGTCGGTGGACTGTCACGGGCTCGACTGTATCCCCCATCGATACCATCACGTGAAGCGGAATGGGGCCCTCAACGGTGACACGAACAGAGATCGCGTATGACGTCCACGCCGATCGGGACACCGGCGCGTTCGAGGCGGCGCTCGCCGCGACGGAACGCGAGGTCGACAGCGCGCTGCGGGCTGCCGGCGTCACGGTCCGCGAGCTGAGGCGCGCGCTCGCGGCGGCGCGGACCGGTCAGGTCCGCGACCTGCGCAAGGCGCTGTCCGCCGCCTGCTCGGCGGCCGGCGGTCTGGCAGCGGAGACCGGCACGCTCGCGTTCGATTTCGACGAACAGGCGCATCTGGCGTCCGGCGCGTACGTCAAGGAGTTGCTCGCCGAGGCCGCGGCCCGGGGCGTCACGATCATGGAGGATGACGACCGGCTGTTGTGCTACCCCTCGCTGGTGCGCCTGTTGCCGGCCGACGCCGCGGTCGAGATCGACAAGGTCCGGGATCGGCGGCTGCGGCCGTCGGTGTTGGCCGCCGCTCTGGCGCGCGGGCAGGATCGCGGCACCCGGTTCAAGGCCGAGCAGTTCCTGGACAGTCTGCGGTCCGGGTACGAGCTGGTCGTCGCGAGCCAGGGCAAGCGCTCCGACGCCGTAGTTCGGTTGGCGGATGTCTGGTCGGTGCTCACGATGCTGCCCGGGCAGCGATCGGCGTACTCCAAGCAGGAGTTCGCCCGCGATCTGTACCTGCTCGACCAGAGCGGGGTCACCAGTACGCCGCGCAACCCCCGGACCCTGCGGTGGTCGGCGAGCACCGGCACGAAGGGCGCCGGGACGCTGGTCACGGTAGCCCGCGATGGCCGACAGCAGCGGTACTGGGGGGTGTCGTTCACGGCGCCGGAGGAGGCACCGGGGGGCCAGCCGTGACCGAGGCGAGTCTCGGCGTGGCCGAGTACCTGGACTTCGTGGAGCGCGACTACCTCACGGGATACATCGCCCGGGGCGGCAGCGCGGTCAAGCTGTTCTCCGTCGGCGACGAGGCGGTGGGTCGGGAGCTTGCCAGCGGACTCGCGGGCCTCGGTGATGGCTTCATCCACGTGTCGGTCGATGCCGCCACGACCCGAGTCCACCTGATCGACCAGGTGTTCACCGCAATCGCCCGGCAGATCGACTGGGTCTACCTGGCCGGGGCCCTCGTGCGCCGCGCGCTCGAGGCTGCCGCCTTCCCTGTGCCGGCCGGGCACGACCGTATCGACCTCGCCGAGATAGCTCGCCACCACGAGGTTGACGCCGTCGAGCTCTACCGCAGCGCGCGCCGGTCGATCGAACACCTCGTGCTGCGAGACGCCGCGTTGAGCCACGACTTCCGCATCGCGATGCTGCGCCTGTGCCAGGAGCGCCTCGGACGCGGCGACGTCAGCGCCACGGAACGGGAGACCGTCGTCGGCTGGCTGTGCGGCGACCGGCTGCCCGCGGCGGACCTGCGCCGGGTTTCTCTGCACAGCAAGGTGGCCCGGCACAACGCCTGGCCGCTGCTGTACTCGCTGACCCGCTGGCTGCGCGTCGCCGGGCACTGCGGGCTGGTGCTGCATTTCGACCTGGATCGGCTCGCGGTCGCGCGGCGCCCGCCGGTCGGGCTGCGCGACGGGCACTACTATTCCAAGGCGGCGATCCTCGACGCGTACGAGGTGCTGCGCCAGTTCGTCGACGCGACCGATGAACTGGAAGGTTTGTTCGTGGCGGCGCAGGTGCCGGCCGTGCTGGTGCACGACGACAAGCGCGGTCTGCCGGCGTACACGGCGCTCCAGCTCCGCGTCGCCGATGAGGTTCGCGACCGGCGGCGCATCAACCCGTACGCCGCTCTGGTCCGGATCGGCCCGCAGATGGGAGCGGTGGCGTGACTCGTGCGGACGACGTGCTCGCCTGTCGGCGGGCGATCGAGGCGCTTCGGGCGGGCGTACCCAACCGCTACGCCGTCGCGGCGCTCGGGAGCGGGCAGCCGGCCATCGAGGACCGGTTCCACGCTTTGTGCGCGGCGGCGGCCGGCGGCACTGCGGGCGGGCTGCTGCTGGGCGGCGGGTTCGGCGCCGGCAAGACGCACCTGCTGGAGCACCTGGCCCGGCTCGCGCTGGACGGGGGTTACACGGTCAGCCGCGTGGTGATCAGTAAGGAGACGCCGCTGCACGACCCGGTCAAGGTGTTCCGGGCGGCCGTGGAGACTGCGGTACGGGCCGGACAGGCGAGGCCGGCGCTCATCGAGGCGGCCGCCGCGCTGGACCTCGACGGGCGGGCGTACGCGGAACTGCTGCGCTGGGCGACCTCGACGGGCTCCGGGCTCAACGAGCGGTTCCCGGCCACGCTCGCGCTGTTCGCACATCTGCGCGACCAGGACGCGGCGTACGCGGATGCGATCACGCGGTTCTGGTCCGGCGACCCGATCGCGGTCCCCGAACTGCGGCGCCGGATGCGGGAGATCGGCGAGCAGCGACCGGTGTTGTCGCCGGTGTCGGCGGCGGAGCTGGGCCGGCAGCGGTTGCGATTCGCCGCCCGGCTGCTCACGGCCGCCGGCGCGGCCGGCTGGGTCGTGCTGTTCGACGAGGTCGAGCTGATCGGGCGGTACTCGCTGCTCCAGCGTGCCAAGTCGTACGCAGAGCTGGCGCGGTGGATGCGCGGTGACCTTGGCGGGCCGGGGGTTCCGGTCGCGGCGGTGTTCGCGATGACCGACGACTTCGAGGCTGCGGTCATCACCGGGCGCAACGACCGGGAGCTCGTGCCGTCGAGGCTGCGGGCCAAGGAGACGCCGGAGGCCGATGACCTGGCCGCCGCGGCGCAACTCGGCATGCGGATCATAGACCGGGAGACGCGGCTGCTCACCCCGCCGGACGAGCTGGAACTCAAGCAGGCCTACACCCGGCTGCGGGAGATGCACGGACTGGCGTTCGGGTGGCAGCCGCCGGACGTGGCCGGCCTGGAGCGGCTCGGCGCGACCCGGATGCGCCAGTACGTCCGATCCTGGATCAACGAGTGGGACCTGGTACGGCTGGACCCGGAGTACCGCCCGGAGACCGAGATCCTGCATGTGTCGAGCGACTACCGCGAGGACCCCGATCTGGAGCGCACCGATGCGGGTTAGCCGTGCTCGTGCAGTCCGACGGTCATCTTCGGCTTCGATATTATCCGCAGTCTGACCTGCCCAAATTCTTGTTGTTAGAACACATGTCCTATATCGTCAGACTTCATGGACAAGCGGCACCACTGGTGGGACGCTCCCGCCCGGCGGCATCGGGCACAGCGCGGAGTTGGGCCGTTCCGGCCCCCCTGACGATGGCGAGGTCTGGCGATTCTGGTGGCGAACACGGCAAGCCGACGTCGACACCACCTAGCTATATCAATCTGTCGCGGGCTCGCTGCCCACGGTAACGAGCCTTAAGATCGTGTTGTGCTCGTAGCGAGGCATACGCTGTGCCACCGGCCACCGCGGCCCGAGACGACCCCGGCATGGGCCGTCCAGGACCCGGGTCAGGCCGTCACCAGGCCGTCTCACGCCACCGCGACAGTGCCGGGGGCGCGCCGAGCGTCCCAAGGAATTGGCTGGTCAGAGTAACAATCGAGTTTGCCACGGAAGCGACAGAGGTAGGTTCCTCAGATGCGGGCGATCTGGAAAGGCGCTGTCTCGTTCGGCCTGGTGTCGATCGCGGTGAAGCTCTACTCCGCGACCGAGGAGAAGGACATCAGGTTCCACCAGGTGCACCGGGAGGACGGCGGACGCATCAAGTACAAACGCGTCTGCTCAGTGTGCGGTGAGGAGGTGTCGTACGACGACATCGCAAAGGGCTACGACCTGGGTGGCGGGGAGATGGTGATCCTCACCGACGAGGACTTCGCCAACCTGCCGCTGACCACCTCACACGCGGTCGAGGTGCTGGAGTTCGTGCCGGCCGAACAGGTGGACCCCATCCTGTACAGCAAGGCTTACTACCTCGAACCGGAGAACGCCGCGACAAAGCCCTACGTGCTGTTGCGCGACGCGCTGACCGACTCCGACCGGGTGGCGATCGTCAAGGTGGCGCTGCGCCAGCGGGAGCAGCTGGCGACCCTGCGGGTACACGGCGGGGTGCTGGTGCTCAACACCATGCTCTGGCCGGACGAGGTGCGCTCCGCCGATTTCGAGTTCCTCGGCGAGGACATCAGCGTCCGGCCCCAGGAGCTGGCGATGGCCTCCTCGCTCATCGACTCGATGGCCGGCGACTTCGAGCCCGACGCCTACAGCGACAACTACCGGGCGGCGCTGCAGGAGGTCATCGACGCCAAGGTCAGCGGCCATGAGGTGGTCGCGCCCGAGGCCGAGGAGGAGGCGCCGAGCGCGGCGGTGGACCTGATGGCGGCGCTGCGCGCGTCGGTGGAGCGGGCCCGCCAGGCGCGCGGCGAGCCGACCGGGCCGACGCCGATCACCGCCGCCAGGAAGGCGCCGGCGAAGAAGGCCGCGGCCGAGGCTCGCGCGAAGAAGGCCCCCGCGAAGACCCCCGCCAAGAAGGCCACCGAGGAGAAGGCGGGCGCCGCGAAGAAGACCGCCAAGAAGGTACCGGCGAAGAAGGCTCGCAAGTCGGCCTGACCTCGGTGGCTCACTCCACGGTGCGCACCTGCAACGCACCGTCGGCGTACTGCGCGCGTACCACCTTCTTGTCGAACTTCCCCACGCTCGTCTTCGGCACCGCCTCGATGAACGCCCAGCGCTCCGGGAGTTGCCAGCGGGCCACCCGCTCGCCGAGGAACTGGCGCAGGTCCTCGGCCGAGGCGGACGCCCCCTCGCGCAGCACAACCGTCGCGAGTGGACGCTCGTCCCACCGGGCGTCCGGCACCCCGACCACGCACGCCTCCAGCACCGCCGGGTGCGCCATGAGGTGGTTCTCCAGTTCGACCGAGGAGATCCACTCGCCGCCGGACTTGATGACGTCCTTGGCGCGGTCGGTCAGCGTCAGGAAGCCGTTGGCCGACAGGGTGCCCACGTCGCCGGTGCGCAGCCAGCCGTCGTGGAACTTCTCCGGATCGGGTACCTCCTCGCCGATGTACCGCCCGGTGATCCACGGCCCGCGGACCTCCAGCTCACCCACGGACTTGCCGTCCGGCGCGGCCGCCTCGCCCAGCGGGTCCACGATCCGCGCCTGCACGCCGGCCGGCACCCGCCCCTGCGTGTACCGGTAGGCCCACGCCTCCTCGCCGGACACCCCGGCCGGTGCCCGGGACACCGAGCCCAGCGGGGACATCTCGGTCATGCCCCAGGCGTGGATGATCTCCACCCCGTACCGCTCGGAAAATGCCCTCATCAGCGACGGCGGGCACGCGGAGCCGCCCACCACGGCCTCCTTGAGCGACGACACATCGATCTCCGGATGCGCGTCGAGGTAGGCGAGCAGGTCCGTCCAGATGGTCGGTACCGCACCGGCCAGCGTCGGCTTCTCCGCCTGGATCATCGTGGCGATCGGGGCCGCCTGCAGGAACCGGTCGGGCATGATGAGCGACGCGCCGGACATGAACGAGGCGTACGGCAGGCCCCACGCCATCGCATGGAACATCGGCACGATCGCCAGCTCCCGGGTCAGCGGGGACAGGCCGAAGCCCTCCATCGAGCAGACCTGCATGGAGTGCAGCCAGATCGACCGGTGCGAGTACGCGACGCCCTTGGGGTTGCCGGTGGTGCCCGACGTGTAGCACAGCGCCGCCGCGTCGCGCTCGTCCAGCTCCGGCCAGTCGTACCGGTCGGACCTGCCGGCCAGCAGCTCCTCCCACCGGTGCACGGTGACCTGGCCGGAGGCCGCCAACGGCGCCGCGTCGCCGCCGCCGACCACGACCACGTGCTCCACCGTGGACAGCTCGGGCAGCACCCTCGCGAGCAAGGGGATCAGCGTCGAGTCGACGATGATCACGCGATCCTCGGCATGCCTCACGATGTAGGTCAACTGTTCGGGGAACAGCCGCAGGTTGAGCGTGTGCAGGACGGCACCCATGCTCGGCACCGCGAAGTACGCGACGAGGTGTTCGGCGTTGTTCCACATGAACGTGCCGACCCGCTGGTCGCCGGTGACACCGAGATCGTCGTGCAGCGCGTGGGCCAGCCGCGCCGCCTGCCGCCCGACTTCGGCGTAGCTCGCCCGCCGGGCCCCGTCCCCGGTCCAGGTCACCACCTCGGACTCGCCGTGGACCGTGCTGCCATGTTGCAGAAGTCGGGAGATCTGCAGCGGCAGATCCATCATCGTGCTACGCATGATCACAACGTTAGTGGTGAACGTCACACGCGACCAGCCCCGAACCTCGCGGTATCCGAAACACCCGCCCGGCCGTGGACGGGGAGCGCGGCCGCGGAGATCTCCGCGACCGCGCCCCGACTAACACGATCCCCGCCGGAATCCGGCGTCACCGGCCCACGCACGCGTGGGTCAGCTACCAGGCCGGCTTACGTTGCCGCGCCACTGACCAGTCTCGGAGCCGCGTTCCTCGATGAACTTCTTGAACCGCTCCGTGTCCGACTTCACCTGGCGGTCGTCGATGCCGACGGCACTACCCGCCTTCTCGGCGACCCCCTCGGGTTCCCATTCCATCTGTACGGTCACCCGCGTGTCGCTGTCGGCCAGGCGGTGGAAGGTCACCACGCCGGCGTGCTTGGTGTCGCCGCCGACGCTCTTCCACGCGATGCGCTCGTCCGGGTGCTGCTCGGTGATCTCGGCGTCGAATTCGCGCCGCACGCCACCAACCTTGGTCACCCAGTGCGTATGGGTCGGGTCGGTCTGGATGACCGACTCCACCCCGCTCATGAACTTCGGGAACGACTCGAACTGAGTCCACTGGTTGTACGCGGCCCGGATCGGAACGTGCACGTCAACCGACTTGATCACACTAGACATCAGGGTTACCTCCTCGGTATCGGTGATGCGTTCACCTATCGGCTACCCACCGGGTCCACCCGGAAACCGCCTGGTTCTCCCCGAACAAGATCACGGGGGATGGCCGCCAAATCGCCCACCGCGGCGGCACCCGGGGACCAGCGCCCGTCGGTAGCCTTGAACCATGGCCACCGTTGAGGAGCGGGTCGACGTGCTCGAGCAGGACGTGCAGGAGTTGCGGCATCGCATCGACGCCGGACTCCGCGGCAACAGCCTGGGAATCAGCCTGGTCCGCAACGATACCCAGGAGATCAAAGCGGACACCCAGGAGATCAAAGCGGACCTTGGCGACCTCCGAGCCGACTTTCGCCGGCTCGACAGCAAGGTCACGGGGCTCGACAGCAAGGTCACCCGGCTCGACAACAGGTTCACCGGGCTCGAAAGCAAGGTGGACGGCTTCGGCGCGCGCATGGCGGCGATGGAGCAGTCGCTGACAGAGGTCCTGCGGCGGCTACCCGAGCCACCAGGCTGATGCCCGCAGACAGAGATCGGATTGAGACATCGGCCCGCGACCGATGGCATCTGCCAGGGTCGCGGGCCGTTTCGTCACCGAGCCGCCTCGGAGAATCGAACTCCGGACCTATTCATTACGAGTGAATCGCTCTGCCGACTGAGCTAAGGCGGCAACGAGCCACCATGATACGCGACCACCGGGCCCCTCCGGAGCGGGGATTCCTAGACCGCTGGCGTACCCGATAGTCTGCGGACCCGTGACTGTCGATGCATCCAAGGCTGCCAGCCCGCCCCGGCCGGGCCGCCTCACCCCCGACGAGCTCGGCTTCACCCCGCAGGCGCAGGTGGCCTGGCTGTCGCCCGGGCAGCTCGCCCGCACGGCGGTCCAGGTGCTGCTCTCCGACCTGTTCGGCGCCTACCTGGACAAGCGAGAGCTGCAGAACGCGCTGCCCTCGCGGGTGTACGACGCGGGCGCCGGCAGCGCCGAGGCGTGGTTGGACTTCGTCGCCGACGTCGGTGACGGGTTCAACTCCACGTACTCCGTCGCGTATCTGCTCGCCCAGCCCGACCTGCGGTTGGACGGCGTGGCCGCGCCGCGAGGCCGGGTCCTCGTGATGGGCGGCGACCAGGTGTACCCGACCGCGAGCACGCAGCGGTACGAGGACCGCGCCAAGGGACCGTACCGGGCGGCGCTGCCGTCCTGCGCGCCTGGCGAGGCGCCACCCGAGATGTTCGCGCTGCCCGGCAACCACGACTGGTACGACGGCCTGACCGCCTTCCTGCGCATGTTCGTCAAGAACGGTACGGACAACATCGGCGGGTGGCGCAACGAGCAGGCGCGGTCGTACTTCGCCATCCAGCTTCCGCACCGCTGGTGGCTGATGGCGGTCGACACGCAGTTCAGCGCGTACATCGACGACCCGCAGATGCACTACTTCCTGCAGGTCAAGGAGCAGCTGCAGGCCGGCGACCGGGTGATCCTGTGCGTACCGTCGCCCGGCTGGGTGCAGTCGAGCGAGGATCCGGGCGCGTACGACACCATCGACTACTTCGTCCGTACGGTGCTGGACACCCCCGGGGTCTCGCTCAAGCTGCTGCTGTCCGGGGACATGCACCACTACGCGCACTACGTCGGGCCGGACCGGCATCTGATGACCTGTGGGGGTGGCGGCGCCTACCTGTACCCGACCCACGTGCTGCCCGAGCGCCTGACCGTGCCGCCGCACAGCAGCATCGTGCGCAAGGTCAGCCCGAGCGACGAGTACTCACTGGCCACGACGTTCCCGACCAAGGCGAGGTCGCGGCGGTACGCCTCCGGGGTCTTCGCCCGGCTGCCCTGGCGCAACCGGGGCTTCGTCGGGCTGCTCGGCACCCTGCACGTGTTCTACATGCTCGCCGTGCTCAACCTGATCCAGCACCTGCGCGGCACCGAACTGCGGCTGGCCAGCATCCCGGTGGGCATCATGGCTGTGATCATGTTCCTCGCCGCGCTGTACTTCGCGATCCCGCCCACCGCGGGCCGGCGCAAACGCCGCCACACCCTGTTCGGCGTGGCGCACGGCGTGGTGCAGCTCGCGCTCGGTGTCGCGGGTGCGTTCGCCTGGAACCACCTGCCGTTCACGCACTGGCCGTGGCCGCTGTCGCTGCTGGCCGCGCTGGTGGTCTACGGCCTGCCGGCAGGCGTCGTGTCGACCGAGGTGGTCTGCCTGTACCTGCTCGTCGCGGCCACCGCCCGGGTCAACGTGAACGAGCTGTTCGCCGGGCAGGGCATCGAAGACGCGAAGTGCTTCCTGCGCATGCACATCACCGCGGAGGGCCTGGCCATCTACCCGGTCGCGATACCCACGGTCTGTCGCAGGTGGACGGTCGATCCGGACGCGCCGGCGTCGCACCCATGGATCAAGCCGGCGGAGCCGCTGGAGTACGAGCTGGCCGGGCCGGTCGTCCGGATCAGTTGACCGGCTCCTCGTAGCGCTCGGAATAGGCCTTGCGGGAGCCGCAGACCGAGGCGCGGCTGCAACTGCAGCGCGAGCCGTCGGCGTCCAGCCGCACGACAACGGCATCGCGCGGCACGCTGTGCCCTACCACCCGGCCGTCGCCGTCCGGTGTGGACACCCGCGCGCCGAGGGCCGGCGCGCTCGCCTGGAACTGCTGGTACAGCGGGTGCTCGTATTTGAGGCAGCACATCAGCCGGCCGCACGCGCCGGAGATGCGCAGCGGGTTGAGCGGCAGGTCCTGGTCCTTGGCCATGCGGATGGTGACCGGCTCGAAGTCGGTCAGGAACGTGGCACAGCACAGGTCGCGCCCGCAGGAGCCGATGCCGCCCTGCACCCGCGCGGAGTCCCTGGCCGAGAGCTGCCGCAGCTCCACCCGGCAGTGCAGGGTGGCGCCGAGGTCGCGCACGAGCGAGCGGAAGTCGACGCGATGCGGGGCGGTGAAGTAGATGGTCGTGCGCCCGCCCGAGGCGCCCGGGCTCTCCAGCACGTGATCGACGGCGAGCACCTTCATCGGCAGCTGGTGCTCGCGGATCAGCTTCTTCGCCGCGACCTTCGCCTCCGCCTTCCGCCTGCGCATCAGCCCGTCCCGGCGCAGGTCGTCCTCGGTGGCCGCACCGGTCAGGCGCGGGAAGCCCTCGGTGTCCTCGGAGACCCATTGCGGTGCCCAGACACACTCGGCGACCTCCGGTCCGTCATCGGTCGGCACCAGAACCTTGTCGCCTACCGCAATCTGGAGATCGCCCGGGTTGAGGTAGTAGAGGCGTCCGTAGCGGTTGAAGCTGACGGCGCACAGCATTCCCATCTGGACACCATATCCCTCGCTCGAAAGCATGGAATAAATGTCCATAGCGGTCCTTTAACACGACTTCCGTGCAAACTGGTCGTTGCCCGAGGGTAAGCCCTCGCCATCACGAACCGGCGTGCGCTCGACACGCTGCCCCCCACTCTCGGAGGTTTCCGCACATGCCGGAGGCACAACGTCCGCCTGTCCACCAGCGCGGCCTCGGCCGGCGCCGCACTGCCCGCCCCGCCCGGGCGCTGGCAACCGCGGCGCTCGGAGCCGCACTGGCGCCGTGGGCCTGCGCGTCACCGGTGGCCGCGGCCCCCTCGCCCCTGCCGACACCGGCGGCCGCGTCGCCAGGCCTGGTCGCGTCTGCGAGCGGTTCGCGGACACCCGAAACATGCAAGACCATCCGGTACGAGGCAACCGCGGCCGCGGACCTGTTCCGGCTGGCCACCGTGAACCCGCACGCGGTGGGCGCGAGCGCCACGGCACTGACCAACATCGAGCTGGGTCAGGCCCGGACCACGCTGTCCACCGAGCCCACCCGGAGCACGGCCGCGGCCGGCTCGATGGATGCCGGCACGGCGCGGGCGGCGGGCGCGACGGCCTACCAACAGGCACCACCGTCGACCCTCGGCGCAAGC
This sequence comes from Micromonosporaceae bacterium, assembly GCA_039649115.1. Lineage (GTDB taxonomy): Bacteria > Actinomycetota > Actinomycetes > Mycobacteriales > Micromonosporaceae > DATEJJ01. Next base: position 18,776 of record JBBWZQ010000197.1, read on the forward strand.
CACGCGATCGCGGGCGCCAGCGATCTGGGCGCGGCGCGGTTCGGCGCGAACCACCTGCTGGCCACCGCCCGCTGGAACGACGGGTACCGGTGCGGCGCCTTCCTCGGCGAGGCGAGCAACTCCTCGGCCACCCTGGCCGGCGCCGCCCTGCTGCCCGGCAGCGGCGGGCAGACCCTGCTGCGGATCCCCGACGACGCCGCCAGCGGCACCACCACGGGCCTGCTCAAACACAACGGGCACGCGGCGGCCGGGGCGGGGGCGTCGCTGCGGCTCAACCAGCTGAGGCTTTTCGAGGGTACCGGCGCCGAGGCGACCGTACGTGTCCTCGCCCAGCCCTCGCTGAACGCCTTGGCGACCGGCGAGAAGGCGACCTCGTCCGTGCGGTACGCGGCACCCGTGCTCGAGGTCGCCACGCCCGACGGCGCGCGGCACCGCCTCGCCAACCCGGGCGCGTACCTCGACCTGCCGGTACCGGCGTCGATGTGGAGCGGCCTGCCCCGCGGTACGGCCGCCGTGCTGCGGCTGTCCGTCGGTACGGTCACCTCCCGGTTCACCGGTTCCCAGGTGCACGCCTCGGCGACCCCCCTGCGGGTACAGGTGAAGCTGGCGCCCGCCCATGCCGTCGCGCTGCCCCGCGCCGGTGCCGCGACCGTGCTCGACCTCAACGTCGGCGAGCTGGACGTCTCGGCTGATGCGGCGAAAGCGGCCACCGGTTCGGGCGGGTACGGCTCCGGCTCGGGCAGCGACACCCCGAGCGCGACGCCCACCCCGAGCACCACGGTGAGCGGCAGCCTGGGGTCGGGCTCCGGCGGATCGGGCTCGGGCTCGGGAACCCTGCCCGTGACCGGCCCCAGCCTGGGCTGGATCGCCGCTGGCGGCATCGCGCTGGCCGGCGTCGGGTACGCGTTGATGCTGCTCGCCAGGAAACGATTGAGCTAGCTGGGTAGGGCCAGGTGGGTGTCGGCGGGTGGGGCGGGTGCGGGTGTGGGGCGGTAGGGCAGTTCGTCGAGGCGGCCGGCCCAGCGGGAGTGCAGCGCCTCGCCGTGGTCGAGGCCGTCGGCGGCGGCCCGCAGCAGGTGTGCCCCGATGCCGGCCGCGGCGAGGATCGCGGACCGCGGGCCCGCCATGGCCCCCGGCGCACCGGTGGCGAGCCATCCGCCGGCCAACCCGGCCACCCCGGAGCCGAGCGCGCCAGCCGGCAGCGCGCGCAGGGTGGCCGCCTCGGTCGAGCCGAGGCACCGGGCCAGCGCGACCGCCACCGCATCGCGGGTCGCGGCCAGCCAGCCGGCCACGTCGTCCACATAGGACGCGGTGCCGGTCAGCCCGCCGGCCATCGAGTCCGCTCCGTCGGCGAGGTGCGCGGCCAGCGCCCGCCACTGGGCGCCGAAGGCCTCCGCCGCGTCGCCCCGCCAGCCGGCCGCGCCGGGCATCAGGTCGAGTCCGTCCACATAGGCGCGGGCGAGCTCGCGCAGCGGGTCGGCGGCCGCGCGCAGGGACTCGGGCGTGGTCGCGGCCAGCTCGATGACCAGCTCGCCGGGCAGCGCGCCGAGCCGGCGCAGCAACGGCCAGATCGGATGGCCGGCCGGCGCACCACCCGTCAGCAGCGCTCGGTCGACGCGCTCCAGCAGGTCCTGTGCGGGTGCCGCGAGCCTCGCCAGCAGGTCCATCACGTCACCTCGGGCCGGTGGCGGCGGTGTGCGGCGTCCTCGGCCGCCCGGTACCCGTCGGCCGCCCAGCGCAGCCGGTCGCCGAGCTCGGCCAGGCGGGCACCGTGCGCCGCGGCCTCCCGCTCGCGCGCCGCGAGCGCCGCCGACCACTGGTCGTGCAGGTCGCGCCCGACGGCGAAGAGCGCGCCTGGCCCGTCACCCGCGAAGGCGCGGCTGCCCGGGTCGGCGTGGGCCAGGCGGGCAGCCGCCCCGGTCACGTCGGCGGCGAGCCGGTCGACGCGGCCGGCCACCTCTTCCAGCTCCATCAGACCTCCCCGAGCGACCGGTACCCGCCGAACGTCTCCGCGTGCAGCTTCGCGCGTGCCCAGGATGCGGCGTCGGCGGCGGCGCTGACCGCGTCGCGGATCGACCGGGACAGCTGGGCGCTGTTGCGCCCGGCGAGCGAACCGGTGATGGTGACGTCGCGAACCGTCCCGTCCGCGCTGACCACCACTTCGACCAGGCCGTCCGGCGAGCTGACCGTCACCTCGACACCGCGCATCGCCTTCTCGAAGTCGGTGAGCAGCGCGTCCACCCGCTGGTAGCGCTCCACCGCCTCTTCGATGAACGCCTCGTCGATCTCCCGTCCCACGCGCCACCTCCCCAGAGGAGCCACCGTACGGCACCTCACGGTGACCGTGGAACCCCCGAGCGCAGCCTGTGGATAACCCCGTACTCAGCCCCGCCAGAGGGCGAGCATCATCGCCTCGACCGCGATGCGGGGCTTGACGTTCAGATCGATGGCACCGCGGCAGGCCAGTACCGCCTCCAGCCGGCGCAGCGCGCTCTCCGCGCTCCACCGCGACGCCGCCTGCTCGGCCGTGTCCACGGCGTCCACGTGTACCGGGGCCACCGGTGCGGCGAGCGTGCGGACGAGCACGTCGCGGTAGAAACCGGCGAGGTCCACCAGGGCCCGGTCCAGGGCGTCCCGCTGTGCCCGGGTGGCCCGGGACTTCTGCCGCCGCTCCAGATCCTTGACCGCGGCGGCGATACCGCGGGTCGCGGCGCTCGCCCCGCGGCCGGTACCGCCGGCGCCCAGTGCGGTCTGCAGATCGTCCTTCTCCCGCGCGTCGATGTCGACAACCGCCGCGACCGCCTCGGACTCGGCCGCTTCGATGAGCGCGTTGGCCGCGTCGAAGCAGGCGCCAACCCCGGACAGCCGCTTCGGTACGGCCAGGACCGCCGCGCGCCGCGCCCGCGCGTCCGGATCCCGGGCCAGCCGGCGGGCGCGACCGACGTGCCCCTGCGCCGCGGCGGCCGCCCAGGCGGCCTCGTCCCGGCCGACTCCGTCCCGGTCGACCAGGACCGAGGCGACCGCCTCGGCGGGCGGCTGGCGCAGGCTGACCACGCGGCAGCGGGAGCGGATCGTCACCGAGACGTCGTCGGGGTGCGTGGACGGGGTGCAGAGCAGGAAGACCGTGCGCGGCGGGGGCTCCTCGACCGCCTTGAGCAACGCGTTGCCGGCCGCCTCGGTGAGCCGGTCGGCATCCTCGATCAGGAGCACCTGCCACCGGCCCTGCGTCGGCGAGCTCTGCGCCCGCAGCACCAGGGCCCGCATCTCGCCGACCCCGACGGTCAGCCCCTCCGGTACCACGAATCGCACATCGGCGTGGGTGCCGGTGAGGGTGGTGTGGCAGGCGGCGCAGCGCCCGCAGCCGCCGTCGGCGCACTGCAGCGCGGCGGCGAAGGCGCGCGCGGCGACCGAGCGCCCGGAGCCCGGCGGCCCGGTGAACAGCCATGCGTGGGTCATCAGACCGACCCGGGCGGGCTCGCCGCGCACCACGGCGGCGGCCGCCTCGGCGGCCCGCCGCAGCGTGACCACCGCCTCCGCCTGCCCGACCAGCGCCGCGAACACCTCGGGCATCAGGCGCGGGTCTCCACTGTGGACAACGGCTTGGGGGACTGGCCGCCGTCGCCGCCGGCCCGGTTGCCGCGCGGCATCCGGCGGGTGGGCGCCGCGGGCCGCCCGTCGCCCTGCGGGGGCTGGGCGGGCGGGCCCGGTGGCGTGCCGTCCTGGTCCTGGTCGTCGCCGGGGGCCGGGGCGCCGTCCGCACCGGATGCCGGGAGTACCTGCCCGACCCGGTCGGCGACCGAGGCGGCCACCGCCTCCGTCGGGCGGCTGGCGTCGAGCACCAGGTAGCGGCCGGGATCCGCGCTGGCCAGGTCGAGGAAGGCGTACCGGACGCGGTCGTGGAACGGCAGCGCCTCGCTCTCCAGCCGGTCGTTGCCCTCGCCGCGCCGGTCCACCCGGCCCAGGCCGTCGGCCGGGTCGATGTCCAGCAGCACGACCAGGTCTGGCTTGAGCCCTCCGGTGGCCCACTTGGACAGCCACTTCACCTCTTCGACGGGCAGCGTGCGCCCGGCGCCCTGGTACGCCAGCGAGGAGTCGACGTACCGGTCGCTGATGACGACCGCGCCACGCGCCAGCGCCGGGCGCACCACGCTCGCCACGTGATGGGCCCGGTCCGCCGCGTACAGCAGCGCCTCGGCCCGCGGCGCCAGCGTGTTGGGCCCGCCCGACAGCAGCAGGCTGCGGATGTGCGCGCCGATGTCGGTCGCACCGGGCTCGCGGGTGACCACCACGTCACGCCCCTGCGTGCGCAACCACTCGGCCAGCAACTGGACCTGGGTCGACTTGCCGGCACCCTCGCCGCCCTCGAAGACGATGAAGACCCCGGCCGTGACCTTGTGGTCGGCCACCCCGAGCGGCCGGCCGCGCACCGAGCCCCACACGTCGGGCAGCAGCGGCACACCGCGCTTGTCGTCCATCTGGCGCAGCGCCACCACGCCGGTGACGATCCCGAAGACACCGGCGGCCAGCAGCAGCGGCCGGGTGGTGGAGACGTTCAGCAGGCCCAACAGCCGGCGGGAGCCGCCGACGCCGACCACCACGCTGGACACCGAGATGGTCAGCAGCAGGGTCACCTGGGTCGCGGTCTGGATGAAGGCGAAGACGCGGCCCCGCACGTCGTCGCTGACCTCGCTGTAGAGCAGGGTGGTGCCGGAGAGGAAGGCCATGCCGGCGCCCACGCCGACCCCGATGGCGGCGACCACCGCGATGGACAGGTGCCAGGCGAAGGCGAGCACGGTCACCGAGACCGCCGCGAGCACGATGGACAGGCCGAACCAGCGCCGCCGGGACAGCGCGCCGACGATGCGCGGGCCGCCGACGATGCCGAAGCCCAGGCCGACGAAGAGGATCGCGAAGAGGATGTAGAAGGTCGAGTCGCCGCCGGAGAGCGAGCGGGCGTAGAACTGGGCGGTACCGATGACGACGCCGGCGCCGGCGAACGCACCGAGGATGCCGAGCACCAGCCCGCGCACCAGAGGGGTGCCGGCGACGTAGGACCAGCCGTTGACGAACTCGCGCAGCACCGTGGGCCGCTTCGCGGGGCGCTCCACCGCCCGCCCGCTGATCTCCTTGATCCCGAAGTACACGACGAGCGCCGTGGCGAGGAAGGTCAGCGCGTTGAAGTACAGGGCGATGTGCGTCGCGTTGACGGGGCTGTGCCCGGTGGAGCGGTACAGCGAGTTGATGATCGTGTTGGCCCCGGCCAGCAGCAGGCCCGCCACGACCGGGGTGACCCCGTAGGTCGTGGCCAGGGTGACCTGGTTGGCGGTCTCCAGCCGTGCCCTCGGCAGCAGGTTGGGTACCGACGCCTCCTTGGCGGGCGCCCAGACCATCTGCACGCTCTCGATGACGAAGGTCGCCACCGCGGCCCAGGCCACCACGAACTTGGCGTCGTTGGTGACCAGCGTCGCCGCGGGGATGGAGGCGAAGAACAGGAACCGGGTCAGATCACAGACGACCATCGTGTACCGGCGGTCCCACCGGTCGGCGATCACGCCCGCCAGCGGCCCGAGGATCATCGCGGGCAGCATGCGTACCGCGATCACCGAGCCGAACGCCACGCCCTTGGCCGCCGAGCCGCTCACCTGTTGCGAGGCGAGCGTGGAGGTGGCCAGCAGGCCGAGCCAGTCACCGAGTGAGGACAGCCCCAGCACCAGCCACAGGCGACGGAAGGCGCGAATGCCGAGAATTGCCCTCAGCGCCCCGAGACCGGACGAATCAACCGAAGACTGCGCGCTGGGCGTCGGCATTTCCGGCAGGCCGCTCGGGCCGACGCCGCTCGACTTCGTACTGATGGCCGCCACCTCCACCCATTAGGCCGCCCAACCAGAGAATCCCAGAGCGCCGGGTGCCCCCACCAGTAAGGTAAGCGACACCGGGCTGCCTGTCCCCCCGCAGCCTCAAAACCCCCGAACGCAACCACTGTAGCCGCGCTACGGATCAGCGGCGGGGCGGTGGCACGTGTCGAGACAAATAGATCTTCAGCAGCTACTCAGGAAACGTACGCGAGACCGTTTCGCGTTATCCTCGGATCCCGCTAGCGTGTGAGGTGTGTCCACCGCCATGACCGGCACTGACCGGCTGCGTTCCCGCTTCGACCGGGCCACCGCAGAGCTCGACCCGCCGTTCGCGATCGTCGACCTGGCGGCGTTCGACCGGAACGCCGCCGCCATGGCCGGGCGGGCCGCCGGTACGCCCATCCGGGTGGCGAGCAAGTCGGTACGCTGCCGCGCACTGCTGCGCCGGGTGCTGGCGACGCCCGGCTGGGCCGGCGTGATGGCGTTCAGCCTGGCGGAGGCCGTCTGGCTGGCCGACGACGGGTCCGACGACGTTCTCGTCGCCTATCCGACCGCGCACCGCGAGGCCCTGCGGGCCGTCGGTACCGACCCGCGCCTCGCCGGCCGCATCGCGCTGATGGTGGACAGCCTGGAGCACCTCGACTTCATCGACGCCACGATCGCCCCGGACCAGCGCGAGGTGCTGCGGTTGTGCCTGGACCTGGACGCGTCCTGGCGCCTGGCCGGCGGGCGGCTGCACGTCGGGGTGCGGCGCAGCCCGGTGCACGGGCCGGAGCAGGCGGCGCGGCTGGCGCGGGCGATCAGCGAGCGCAAGGGGTACCGGCTGGTCGGTCTCATGTCCTACGAGGCCCAGATCGCCGGGCTCGGCGACGCGCCACCCGGGGCGGCGCTGCGCGGCACGGCCATCCGCGCCATGCAGCGCGGGTCACAGGCCGAACTGCGCCGCCGCCGGGGCGCCGCGGTCGCGGCGGTACGGGCACACGTGGACCTGGAGTTCGTCAACGGCGGCGGTACCGGCAGCGTCGCGGCCACCAGCGCGGATCCGGCGGTCACCGAGGTCGGTGCCGGCTCCGGCCTGTACGGGCCGAGCCTGTTCGACGGGTACCGGGCCTGGCGTCCCGAGCCGGCCGCGTTCTTCGCCGTCCCGGTGGTACGCCGGCCCGCGCCCGGCATGGCGACGGTGCTGGGCGGCGGCTGGATCGCCTCCGGCCAGGCCCATCCCAGCCGGCAGCCCGCACCGTGGCTGCCCCGCGGGCTTCGCCTGGTACCCGCCGAGGGCGCCGGCGAGGTGCAGACACCGCTGGCCGGCCCGGCCGCCGACCAGTTGCGGGTCGGCGACCGGGTCTGGTTCCGGCATGCCAAGGCCGGCGAGTTGTGCGAACACGTGGAGGCGCTGCACCTCGTCGAGGAGGACCGGATCGTCGCGACCGAGCCCACCTATCGGGGCGAGCGGAAGGCGTTCGTCTAAGGTTCGGCGCGGCGCGAGCCGCTCCTCCCGCGAGGATCAGGAGCGCTCGGTGATCGTGTTCACGTGGCGGTGCAGGTACTCCCGGATCAGGGCCTTGGCCTCGGCCAGTACGGCCGGGTCGCCCTCGGGGTCGCGCCGGAAGGCCAGCTTGATCAGGGCGTCCGCGGCCTCGACGGCGATGCCCAGCGCGAAGTCCAGCCGGGGACCGGCCGCCGCGCCGAGGTGGTCGACCAGCAGGCCGGCCAGGCGCTCCGCGATGATGGTGTTGTTGTCCCGCTCGGCGTCCAGCAGGTGCACGTCCACCACGTCGCCGAAGTGCAACGTACGGAAGCCCGGTATCTCGCGGTGCATCGCGATGTATTCGTCGATGCTCGAATCCACCGCCTCCCACCAGTGGCCGAACGACTGCTCGGCGAACCGGCTGCCGAGCCGCTGGAGGTACGCGTCGAGGTTACGCAGGGTCAGGGCTTGCACGATCGCCCGCTTGTCGGGGAAGAACTGATATACCGAGCCGATCGCGACACCGGCCCGTTCGGCTAACAAGGTCGTGGTGAGCGCCTCGTACCCGACCTCGTCAACGAGCTCGGCGCAGGCGTCCAACATTCGCTGTACCCGGGCCACGCTGCGCCCCTGCACCGGTACCCGGCGCAGTGGGCCCACCGAGGACACCGACTGTGTGGTCACGAAACCGCTACTCCTCTCGCGGCAAACGGGCCCGAGAGCCCGCTGGCGTCAAATCTACTCAAAGTAACGAGCGCGGCCGGAACACGGATCGGTACACCTCTTGACACCAGCCCAAAGTGAGGCATATTCGCATTGTGCCTGATGTCGGAGCGCGACGAGGAGTACAACCGGCCATGAAAGACAGCCACGTCTGGACCAACTGGGCAGGCAATGAGCGCGCGCAGGCCGTCAGGGTAGTACGTCCGGGCTCCACGGAGGGGGTCGCGGAGGCGGTCCGCGCCGCGGCGGCCGACGGGCTGACCATCAAGCCCGCCGGCGCCGGTCATTCGTTCACCGCCGCGGCGGCGACCGACGGGGTACGGCTCGAACTGGACCGACTCGCCGCGCTCGTTTCGGTGGACCCTGCGGAGAAGCTGGTGACGGTGCAGGCCGGCATGCCGTTGCGGGTGCTCAACCGGACGCTGGCCGAGCACGGGCTGGCCATGCCCAACCTCGGCGACATCGACACGCAGACCGTCGCCGGGGCGGTGGCCACCGGTACCCACGGGACCGGCGCCTCCCTCGGCTGCCTGGCCGCCTTCATCGAGTCGCTGACCCTGGTCACCGGCACCGGCGCGGTGTTGCGCTGCGCCGCCGACGAGAACCCGGACGTCTTCGCCGCGGCCCGGGTCGGGGTGGGCGCGGTGGGCGTGCTGACGGAGGTCACGCTGCGCTGCGTGGACGCGTTCACGCTGCGTGCGCAGGAGCGGCCGGAGCCGGTGGCCGAGGTGCTGGCCGGGCTGGACGAGCACGTCAACGGCAACGACCACTTCGAGATGTACTGGTTCCCGTACACCGACCGGGTGCAGACCAAGCGCAACAACCGGGTACCGGCGAACAGCGAGCCGCTGGGCCGCCTGCGCGGCTGGCTGGACGACGACTTCCTGTCCAACACGCTGCTCGCCGGGGCGTGCCGGGTCGGCCGGGCCGTGCCGGCCCTGGTGCCGGCGATCACCAGGGTCGAGGCGCGGGCGCTGTCACCCCGCGTCTACACCGCACCCTCGCACGAGGTCTTCTGCACGCCGCGCCGGGTGCGCTTCGTGGAGATGGAGTACGGGCTGCCGCGCGCCGCGCTGCCGGAAGCCTTCGCCGCGCTGCGCGCCATCGTGGACTCGCTGCCCGTCAAGGTGATCTTCCCGGTGGAGATCCGGGTATCGGCGGCCGACGACATCTGGCTGTCCCACGGGTACGGGCGGGACAACGCGTACATCGCGATCCACCAGTACGTGGGGATGCCGTACGAGCCCTACTTCCGGGCCTTCGAGAAGGTCGCCCGGTCGATGGACGGGCGGCCGCACTGGGGCAAGATGCACTGGCGCGCCGCCGGGGACCTGCGCCCCGCGTACCCGCACTTCGACGACTTCCTGGCGGTACGCGACAAGCTGGATCCGGACCGCACGTTCGCCAACCCGTACACGATGAGGGTTTTCGGGTCTTAGCTCTTCTTCCTGGGGGCGGCCTTCTTGGTGGCCGCCTTCTTCGCGGTCTTCTTGGCCGGCGTCGCCTTGGCGGTGGTCGCCTTCGCGGGCGCGGCCTTCTTCGCGGCCGGCCTGGTGGCCTTCTTGACCGGCGTCGCCGGGCCCTTGGCGCGCTTCTCCGCGAGCATCTCCGAGGCGGCCTCGATCGTCAGCGACTCCGGGCTCTGCCCCTGGCGCAGCGATGCGTTGGTCTCCCCGTCGGTCACGTACGGGCCGAACCGCCCGTCCTTGATGACCAGTGCCTTCTCGGTCAGCGGATCGGGACCCATCTCGCGCAGCGGGGGCGCGGCGGCCCGGCGCTGGCGGGTCTTGGGCGCGGCCAGCAGCGCGAGCGCGTCGTCGAGCGAGACGGTGAACAGCTTGTCCTCCGACTCCAGCGAGCGGAAGTCGTCGCCGCGCTTCACGTACGGGCCGTACCGGCCGGCGCCCGCGAACACCTCGGCGCCGTCCGGGTCCTTGCCGATCAGCCGGGGCAGCGAGAGCAGGCGCAGCGCCTCGACCAGGCTCACCGAATCGGGTGACTGGGTGCGCAGCAGCGAGGCGCGCTGCTCCCCGCTCGCGACGTACGGACCGAACCGGCCGGACTTGACCACCACGAGCTCGCCCGTGTCGGGGTTCTCGCCGAGCTTGCGCTCGCCACCGCCGCCGAGGAACAGCTCGTCGACCTTGTCCGGGGTCAGCTCGTCCGGCGCGATGCCCTCCGGCAACGACACCCGGTCCTCGTCACCCGGCTCCTGGCCGGGCAGGGTGCGCTGCAGGTACGGGCCGTACCGGCCGACGCGGACCACCACGTCGCGCCCGGCGTCGTCGCGGAACAGCGGGATCGAGTTGACCCCCCGCGCGTCGATCTCGCCGAGGTTCTGGGTGACCATCTTCTTCAGCCCGCCCGAACGCGCCACCGAACCCTCGTCGCCGGTACCCCCGAAATAGAACGCGGTCAGGAAGTCGACCGCGGCGGCCTCGCCCTCGGCGATGTCGTCCAGCTCGTCCTCGAGGACCGCGGTGAACTGGTAGTCGACCAGCCGGGGGAAGTGCTGTTCGAGCAGGTTGGTGACGGCGAACGCGGTGAACGACGGGATCAGTGCCTGGCCGCGCTTGAAGACGTAGCCGCGGTCCTGGATGGTGCCCATGATCGCCGCATAGGTGGACGGCCGCCCGATGCCCAGCTCCTCCAGTGCCTTGACCAGCGACGCCTCGGTGTAGCGGGCCGGCGGCTGGGTGGTGTGGCCGACCGGGTTGAGCGCGTCGGCGCGCAGCGGCTGGTCCTTGGTCACGTTGGGCAGGCGGCGCTCGGCGTCCTCGGCCTCGGCCTCCTCGTCGTCGGACGACTCGACGTAGGCCTTCAGGAAGCCGGGGTCGGTGATCGTCTTACCGGTGGCGCCGAAGTCGCACTCCTCCTGGTTGGTGGAGACTGCCCGGATCCGGATCGAGACCGAGGAGCCGACCGCGTCGGTCATCTGCGAGGCGATCGTGCGCCGCCAGATCAGCTCGTAGAGCTTGAACTCCTCGGTGGACAGCTCCTTGGCGACCTCGCCCGGGGTGCGGAAGTTGTCCCCGGCGGGGCGGATCGCCTCGTGCGCCTCCTGGGCGTTCTTGACCTTGCTCGTGTACCGGCGGGGCTGCGGCGGCACGAACCGGTCGCCGTACAGCTCCCGTACCTGGCGGCGGGCCGCGTCCAGGGCCGACTCGGAGAGGTTCACCGAGTCGGTTCGCATGTAGGTGATGTACCCGTTCTCGTACAGCCGCTGCGCCGTGCGCATGGTCTGTGCGGAGGAGAAGCGCAGCTTGCGGGCCGCCTCCTGCTGCAGGGTGGAGGTGATGAACGGTGCGTACGGCCGGCGCCGGTACGGCTTCTCCTCGACCCGGGTGACCTTGAACGGCCGCCCCTCCAGCCGGGCCGCGAGCCCGCGTGCCGCGCCCTCGTCCAGGTGCACCACGCTGCCCCGGGCGCGTCCCGTGGTGGGCTCGAAGTCCTTGCCGGTCGCGATCCGGTCGCCGTCGAGCGCGATCAGGGTGGCCGAGAAGCCGCGCGGGCCCTCGACCTCTTTGTCGAGGATGGCCAGGTCGGCGACGATGTCCCAGTACTCGGCGGAGCGGAAGGCCATCCGCTGCTTCTCGCGCTCGACCACGATGCGGGTCGCCACCGACTGCACCCGGCCGGCCGAGAGCTTCGGCATGACCTTCTTCCACAGCACCGGCGAGACCTCGTACCCGTACAGCCGGTCCAGGATGCGCCGGTACTCGTACGCGTTGACCAGCGCCCGGTCCAGGTCACGGGGGTTGGCGATGGCCGCCTGGATGGCCGGCTTGGTGATCTCGTGGAAGACCATCCGCTTGACCGGTGCCTTGGGCTTGATCGTCTCCAGCAGGTGCCAGGCGATCGCCTCGCCCTCGCGGTCCTCGTCCGTCGCGAGGTAGACCTCGTCGGCCTCCTTGGCCAGCTTGATCAGCTTGGCGATCTGGGCCTTGCGGTCCTGGCTGACGACATAGAGCGCCGCGAACCCGTTGTCCACGTCGACACCGAGCCGGGCCCACGGCTCCTTCTTGTACTTGGCGGGCACGTCTGCGGCGTTGCGCGGCAGGTCCCGCACATGTCCCAGGCTCGCCTCGACGACGTACCCCGGGCCCAGGTAGCCCGAGATCGTCTTGGCCTTCGCCGGCGATTCGACGATGACCAGCCGCTTGGCGGAACTCGGCACGGCACTCCCAAATAGATCTCGACAGGTCTGCTGCGCGGCGCGCTGGCTGCCCGCCACCGACTGTCCAAGGTAACGCAGCAGACGCCCTCACGTTGCGCAGCCGCCCGAACGACCCTATGCGACGAGCCGTCCGGGGCCGGTCCTACCAGACCAGCGTCACGCCAGACGGCGCCACCGTACACCCACCGTCAACGGTGACTCACGTCACGGGCCGCTCGACCAGCGTATCGGCCAGGCATCCGGCGGCGTGTCGGCCGGCGTGTCGCCGACCAGTTCGGCGAGCCGGTCCAGCCGCCGCTGTCCCGAGATACGGTACGCCGGTCCGCCGGCATCCGGTCCGAGCAGTACCGCCGGCAGCCCGATCCCGGCCAGCGCCGCGCCGACCTGCTCCCACGCCGGCTCATCGGACGGGCCCAGGCGCAGCGTGAACCCGAGCGCGTCCCGGCTGCCCCCGGCCGCCGCCCACAGGCGCAGCCGGCGGCCGTCGAGCACGAAGCCGGGCGGCGGTACTTTCAGCGCGCCGCGCAGCCAGGTGCCGGCCAGCGGGGCGAGGCTCGCCGCGTAGGCGGTGCGTACCCCGATGTGCTCGTCGGCGGTGGGCACGCAGGTCGCGGACAGGCCGCGCAGCGTGAACTCGCTGACCAGCACCCGGGCCCGCCAGAGCTCCTCGACGACCACGGACACCCGGGCCGTGCCACCCATCCGTACCACCTGGCCAGGCCCCGCGAGTAGCCCCGCCAGGTCCTCGGGTGCCGGCGGTACCGCCTCGACGCCGAACAGTGAGAGCTGCCGGCTGCTGGCATCCGCACGGGGCCGGGGTGGCGGGCGCCGCCGCACCGGCGCCCGGGCCGCGGGTTCCACCTCGATCAGGGACTCGGCCTGCGGATTCTTCAGCCGCTCGCGCATGCTGGAGCCTCGTTGAAGTCCTTGCGCAGTTCCGCCGAGGCGAGCCGGCCGGTGTCCAGGCCGGCCTGCGCGTACTCCTTGTTGAGGTTGGCGATGGCCGCCGCGACCGCGTCGTAGAACGTCTTCGCGGTACCGAGCGGCAGGCCCTGGATCGTGTCGTGCGCCCGGCCGTAGGCGTCCCGCACACCGGCCAGGGACGCGACGAACCGGTCCGCGATCGTCTTGCCGCCGCCCACCGCGGGTACCCCCGCCGCGGCGACCTTGGCGCGGGCCCGCTCGCTGGCCTGGCGCGCCCCGGCCAGCAGCCGCAGCAGGTTGTCCCGGGTCTGCCTGGGGGTCTTCGCCGCCGACATCTCCTGGGCGGCCTGCGCGTTGAGCCCGTTGATCTGGTCGCGCCAGGGCGTGAGCGCCTCGCACACCGAGCCGGCCCAGGTCAGCGGCGGCACTCCGGTGCCGCCGCAGCCGGCCGCGAGCAGGATCACGAGAATCGGCACGAGGGCGCGACGCATGCCGGTACTGTACGGCTGTTCGACTGGGAAGTGGTCGAGGCCGGCCGGGCCCGGCCTCAACCACCCCGCTCAGACCTTGAGCTTCTCCGGCGCCTCGCTACCGGCTTTTCCCGGGCCTGCCAGCGTGCCTGCCCCGGTCTCCTCGTCGTCGGCCGAGACAGCGATCGGCTTGCGCTTGCTGATCGTCACCGCGACGACGATGACCAGCGCGGCGAGCACCGCGATGGTGATCCGCAGCGGGTTGTTCCGATCCGCGCCGGTGCTCCACATCACGACCGCCGGCGCGATCAGCAGGGAGACCAGGTTCATCACCTTCATCAGCGGGTTGATGGCCGGGCCGGCGGTGTCCTTGAACGGGTCGCCGACCGTGTCACCGATGATCGTGGCCTCATGTGCCGGCGAGCCCTTGCCGCCGTACCTGCCGTCCTCGACCAGCTTCTTCGCGTTGTCCCACGCGCCACCGGAGTTGGCCAGGAAAAGCGCCATGAGGGTACCGGTGCCGACCGCGCCGGCCAGGTATGCGGCCAGCGGCCCGATGCCGAGGCCGAAGCCGACCGCGATCGGGGCCAGCACCGCGAGCAGGCCCGGGGTGATCAACTCCCGCTGCGCGTCCCGCGTGCAGATGTCGACCACCTTGCCGTACTCGGGGCGCTGGGTACCGTCCATGATCCCGGGGAAGTCGCGGAACTGCCGGCGTACCTCGAAGACCACCGCACCCGCCGAGCGGGAGACGGCGTTGATCGCCAGGCCGGAGAAGAGGAACACCACCGCCGCGCCGGCGAGCAGGCCCACCAGGTTGCCCGGGTTGGCCACGCTGAGGATCTCGTTGAGCACCTGCGTCGACTTCGCCTTCGTCAGCGCCGTGCCGACGGTGTCCGTGTACGAGCCGAACAGCGCGGTCGCGGCGAGGACCGCGGTCGCGATCGCGATGCCCTTGGTGATCGCCTTGGTGGTGTTGCCCACCGCGTCGAGGTCGGTCAGCACCCGCGCGCCCTGCTCGTCGACGTCGCCGGACATCTCGGCGATGCCCTGCGCGTTGTCGGAGATCGGACCGAAGGTGTCCATCGCGACGATCACGCCGACCGTGGTCAGCAGGCCGGTGCCGGCCAGCGCGACCGCGAACAGGGACAGGATGATGCTCCCGCCGCCCAGCAGGAACGCCCCGTACACGCCGGCGGCGATCACCAGAGCCGAGTAGACGGCGGACTCGAAGCCCAGGCTCACGCCCGCCAGCACGACGGTGGCCGGGCCGGTCAGCGCGGACTTCCCGACGTCCCGCACCGGGCGCCGGGCGGTCTCCGTGAAGTATCCGGTGAGCGCCTGGATGATCGCGGCGAGCGCGATCCCGATGACCACCGCCACGATCGCGACGACCCGGGGATTGCGCGTCTCGGCCGCCAGCGGTGAGTCGGTCAGGCCCGCGAAGGTACCGGGCAGGTACAGCCACGCCGCCAGCGCCACCAGTACCGCCGAGACCACGGCGGAGACGAAGAACGCCCGGCTGATCGCCGTCAGGCCGGAGCGGTCCGACCTGCGCAGCCTCGTGATGAACACGCCCATGATCGCGGTGAGCACGCCGATCGTCGGGACGATCAGCGGGAACACCAGGCCCTGCTCGCCGAAGGCTGCCTTGCCGAGGATCAGCGCGGCCACCAGGGTCACCGCGTACGACTCGAACAGGTCGGCCGCCATGCCGGCACAGTCGCCGACGTTGTCGCCCACGTTGTCCGCGATCGTCGCCGCGTTGCGCGGGTCGTCCTCGGGGATGCCCTGCTCGACCTTGCCGACCAGGTCCGCGCCCACGTCCGCGGCCTTGGTGAAGATGCCGCCGCCCACCCGCATGAACATGGCCAGCAGGGCCGCACCGAACCCGAAGCCCTCCAGAACCGTCGGGGCGTCACCCCGGTAGATCAGGACGACCACGGACGCACCGAGCAGGCCGAGCCCGACAGTCAGGAATCCGACCACGCCCCCGGTGCGGAAGGCGATCTGCATGGCGCGCTCGCGGCCGCCCTCGCCGCTGTTGGCCGCCGCGGCCACCCGCACGTTGGCCCGCGTTGCCAGGGCCATGCCGGCGCCGCCGATGAAGGCGCTGAAGACCGCGCCCACGATGAAGAAGACCGAGCGGCCGATCTTCACTGCTGCCGCACCCTCGTTCACGGGCAGCAGGAACAGCAGTACGACCGCGATGACGACGAACACGCCGAGCGTCTTGAACTGGCGGAAGAGGTACGCCGAGGCGCCCTCCTGCACCGCACCGGCGATGTCCTGCATTTTCTGAGTACCCCTACCGGTCGCCAGAACCGCCCTCACCAGGCCGGCGGCGAAACCCAACGCCACCAGCGCGATTACCGCGGCGATGATGACGTAGGTCAAGTTGTTACCGGTAAGGGACAGCGTGCCCTCACTGAGGGCGGGTGTCCCGGACATCTATGTCCTCCTGTACCGATATGCGCGTGCCGTCCGGTCGGGGGACGACGACGTTTCTCCACGCGGGGAGTTAACCGCATCCGACCCTGTACAAACGCCGGGCCAGGGATGAGGCAAATGACCCGGGTACTCTAGCCGCACCCCGCGTGCCTGGTCACATCGCCTGTCGGCGATGTGGTCAGGTTATCGCCCGACGGACAGTGAGCGTGTCAGCGCGGTACGGGTCAGGGCCGTCCCGCCCCGTTGCGTCCGGACGCCGCCGGCCACGTCATGCGGACCTCGGTACCCGGGCCATCGTCGGCCGGGCGCACCGAGATCTCGTCCACCAGGCCGGCCAGCAACGCCAGGCGCATGTTCACCGCCACCGCCTCCTCGCTGGCCGCCTCCGCACCAGCCGCGTCGCCAGGCGTCACGTTGTGGCTGGTCAGCGGCGGGGACTGGTCAAGGAGTGCCACGGGATCGAGCAGGTCGGGCAGGGCCGGTCCGAGCGCCGCGTCGATGGGTGCCCGGTCGGTGACCCGGATCGTGAAGTCACCGTCATCCTCGAGCAACACGTCGACGAGGTCGGGCAGGCCGTGCCGGCGGTGCAGGGCGACCGCCCGCGAACATGCCTCTCCCACGGCGAGTCGGATCTCGTCGAACAGGTCGGCGGACACGCCCGCCTTCCGCGCCACGGCAACCCCGACCAGCCGCGCCGTGCGCACGTGCGCCGGGGCGGGAGTGAACGAGAGCCGTACGGTCGGCATCCGGGCCTCAGCCGGCCGCACCCGCAGGTGCACCCGGCCCGCTGTTGCCATCCGAGGTGGCCGCATCGACCGACTCACAGATGGTGAAGACGCGGTCCAGCCCGGTAATGCGGAAGATCTTCAGAAGCCGCTCCTGCGCGCATACCAGAGCCAGGTCTCCGTTCACCCCGCGTAGCCGCTTCAACGCGCCGACCAGCACGCCCAGCCCGGTCGAGTCGAGGAACTCGACCCGGCTCAGATCGACGACGACCTTGCGGGCCCCGTCCTCGACGAGGGCGATGAGGCGCTCCCGCAGCTGAGGCGCGGTATAGACGTCGATCTCACCGCTGACCTCCAGTACTCGGTGGCCGGCCACGGTTCGGGTCGACAGCGACAGTTCCATGCGGACCTCCTCCGAGGGGGACGACGCCTGAGATCACCGGGTCGGCCTGTCGAACCTCGAGCATCCGTCACGCTTGTCGGCCGCCGGCCCGCGTCATCCCCTCCCGGGCATCTAACCATCGCCACCGGATCACCGCGCGGGCGGCTCCGCGTGCCTGCCTCGGCGCGCCGACCTCCGGTCAAGCCCCGGGTCCGGTTGTCGCCTCGGCGGGTCCCGGCCTGGCAGGGCCCGCCCGGTCGGGTGTCGCCCTGGCGGGTCCCGCCCTGGCCGAGGCGCGCGCCGGTCCCAGGCCGGCCGGCGCGCCGGACACCGCCACCTCCGCGGTGACCACGAGGTCGAGACCGTCCAGGCGGCAGCCGGCGATCCTGGCTCCGTTGCGGGTGACGATGACCGCCGCGCGGCGGCAGGCGGTGTCCTGTCCCGCCACCGCGTACCGTGCGCCGGCCAGTGCACCGAGATCGGCCGCGACCTGCGCCCGGTGCCGCGCCGCCATCGCAGCTCCGGCGAGGGCGGCGGCGAGCCCGACGGCCACCACGACCGCCCCGATGCCGAGGAGGCAGACGGATGCCGATCCGCGCTCGCCACTCCTGATCCGCCTGCCCGCGCTCTCCGTCCTCACGGGACACTCGCGGGCTCGACCTCGGCGACCGCCGAGCCGTCCACCGTC
The DNA here is from genome assembly GCA_039649115.1 of Micromonosporaceae bacterium. Taxonomy (GTDB): domain Bacteria; phylum Actinomycetota; class Actinomycetes; order Mycobacteriales; family Micromonosporaceae; genus DATEJJ01. The sequence goes on from JBBWZQ010000197.1 coordinate 36,639, forward strand.
ACGCCGGGCAGGTGGCCGCCCAGCGGGCTCACCCGTACCCACACCCGGGCCCGCACCGTGTCGCCGTCCACCTCGACGCTGACGCTGGCGCCCCGCGGGGCGGCACGCCGCCCGGCCGCCTCCCCGTCCTCGCCGCGCGCCGCGGCCAGGGCCGCGTCCCGGGCCGCGTCGACACAGCGCAGGCGTTCGAGAACTGCGTCGATCGCACCCAGCGCGAAAAGCAGCACCAGCACCAGGGCCGGCAACGCGGCCGCGAGCTCGGCGGTCGCGCTGCCCCGGTCGCGGACGGCCGCGGATCTCACCGCAGTGCCCGCTCGATCAGGGAGGTCAGAGCGGAGCGGACGCCGTCGGACGTCAGCACCTTGTACAGCAGGCCGGCGAACGCGACGGCGGCGAGCGTACCGACGGCGTACTCCGCGGTGTTCATGCCGCTGTCGTCGGTGAGCCGGGCCACCATCCGAGCGGCCGGCCGCCGCAGGTGCCGCATGGCGTTGCGCAGAAGTCTCATCGGGTCTCCCATCAATGCAGGACGTCGCCGAGCACGGCGACGATCACCGGCACCACGCCGGCGAAGACGAAGGCGGGCAGGAAACACAGCCCGAGTGGCAGGACGATCAGGACCCCGGCGCGGCGCGCGGCGGCATCTGCGGCGGCCATCCGGCCGGCCCGCAACTCGTCGGCCAGGCGCTCGAACGCCGCCGCCAGGGCCGCGCCGCTGTCCGCGCTGCGGGTGACCGCGCTCACCAGCCGGTCCCCGCCCGCCAGGCCGGACAGCGCGGCCCACGCCTGTGCCGGCGGCAGTCCCAGGGCGAGCGCCCGTTCCACCCGGCCGAGCCGCCCGGCCACCGGCCCGCTCGCCGCGCGCCCCACGACCTGCACGGCCCGGTCCACCGGTAGTCCGGCACGCAGCCCGGCGGCCAGGAGGTCGATCAGGTACGGCAGGTCGGCGGCGGCGCGCTGCCGGTCCCGGCGGGCGGCCGGCGACTCCAGGCGGGCGAGGGCGCGCTGCGCGACGGGGAGCGCGATCGCGCCGGCAAGCAGTCCGTACCAGTGTCCTACCAGCGCCGCAGCGGTCAGGCCGGCCAGGCAGGCGCACGTCCAGGTCAACCACCTGGGCAGCCGGTCGCGACCCATCAGCACACCTCCGTCACGGCCCTGGCGAGCCGGGCCGACCACGCCAGGCCGGCCATCTGGAAGGCGCCGGCCACTGCGGTGCACAGCGCGCCGAGCGGGGTGCGCAGCAGCACGTGCAGCGGATCGGTACCCATGCCGTAGCCCAGCGCGATGCCGGCCACCGGCAGACCGGCCAGCAGGAAGGCCGTTGCCCGGGCACCGGCGGCCTGCGCCGCCGCGGCGACCTGTACCCGGCGCAGTCCCCGCGCATCGGCTTCGAGGCGGTCCAGCAGATCGGCCAGGCGGACACCGGCCACATCCGCCACCTGCCAGGCGGCCGCCAGCCGCTCGCCGATGCGGCGCACATCGTCCACTGTGGACCCGCCTACCGCCGGGAGGGCGTGCGCCAGAGCCGCCGCCGGGGCGAGGCCGGCGCGCAGATCGGCGGCCAGCACCGTGATCGCGTCCAGCGCCTGCACGGTCGCCGTCGTGTCGGCTCGGGCACGCCACCGCCGGCACAACGCGACCACGCCGATCGCCGCGTAGCCGGCGGCCACGGGGCAGGCCACCGGCCCGCCCGCCAACCAGCCGAAGGCGGCGGCGGAGCCGGCCGCGACGCCGGTGGCCGGCCAGGGGTGGTTCCCCACCAACCCCATCACGGTCGGCCGCCAGTGCCGCCATCCCTGCCCTTCCTGGCTCTGCAGCCGGCGCAGTCGCCGGCCGGCTCCCCACGGCGGCCACCCCAGCCGAAAGGTGCTCCGCCGCGGCCCCGCCAGCCGGGAGCGGCGGGCCGGCCGCGATGACGCGGTCACGACCGGCCACCCTGCCGGATGCCGCGGGCCGGCCGCGATGACGCGGTCACGACCGGCCACCCTGCCGGATGCCGCGGGCCGGTCGCGACAGCGCGGTCACGACCGGGCTCCGGCCAGCGCGACCGGTGGCGTGACACCGCGCTGCTGGAGCAGGCGGGCCAGACCCGCCGCGGCCGGGCCGGCGCCCGCCTGCCGGTTCCAGGCGGTCACCGCCGTGACCGCGTGGCGGGCACCCGCGGGCAGCAGCAGGCAGACCTCCTCCACGGTCCGGCCGGCGGGATGGCGCCGCAGGTGGACCACGACCTGCACGGCGGCGGCGATCTGCGCGTGCAGCGCCTCGCGCGGCACCCCGCCGAGCAGCCCGAGCGCCTCCAGGCGCGCCGGCACGTCGGCGGCCGCGTTCGCGTGCAGGGTGCCGGCGCCGCCTTCGTGCCCCGTGTTCAGCGCGGCGAGCAGGTCGACCACCTCGGCGCCCCGGCACTCGCCGACCACCAGGCGGTCCGGGCGCATCCGCAGCGCCTGGCGGACCAGGTCGCGCAGCCCGACCTCGCCACTACCCTCCACATTGGACGTCCGTGCCTGCAGCCCCACCACGTGCGGGTGCGCCGGGTGCAGCTCGGCGGCGTCCTCGACCAGGACGAGCCGCTCGCCGGGCGGCACGAGCCCGAGCAGGGTGGACAGCAGTGTCGTCTTCCCCGAGCCGGTGCCACCCGTGACCAGGTAGGTCAGGCGCGCGGCGACGATCGCGGCGAGCAGGCCGGCCCCCTGTGCGCTCACCGTGCCCGCGGTGACGAGGTCGCCCAGACTGAACGCGCGCCGCCGGAACGTGCGCAGGGACAGGTAGGGCCCGTCGGTCGCGACGGGTGGCAGCACGGCGTGCAGGCGGGTGCCGTCGGACAACCGGGCGTCGACGAACGGACGCGCCTCGTCAAGCCGGCGGCCACACGCCGACGCCAGCCGCTGCGCCAGCCGCCGCACGTCCTCGCGGCTGCCCATGCGTACCGCCGCACGGGTCAGGCCGCCGCCCCGGTCCACCCAGACCTCGCAGCCGTTGACCAGCACGTCGGTCACCTCCGGCTCGGCCAGCAGCGGCGTGAGCGGACCGGCTCCGGGCAGGTCGTCGCGTACCCAGTCGGTCAGGCGCACCATCCGGCCCGGCTGCCCGGCGAGTGTGACGTCGGCACTCATGCCATCACGTCGCCGAGCAGGCGCTGGCACAGCGCGGCGAGCGGGCCCTTGCCGTCCCCGGCCGGTGCGGCCCCACGCTCCAGCGCGCGGGACAGGCCCGGCTCGGCCCGCACCTGACCGGCGAGGGGCAGTTTGAGCGAGGCGGCCACCTCCGCGGCCGTCAGACCGCCGGGCGCGGGACCCCGTACCACCACAGACAGCGACGGACAGTGCTCCTTCGCCACGGCCGCCACCCGCGCGGCGGCCGCGCAGGCCCGCAGTTCGGCGGGTACCAGCAGGTAGCCGCGTTGCGCCGCGGCGAGGGCGAGCATCGACGCGTCGTCCAGGCGGCGCGGCAGGTCGACGATCACGACGTCCCGGCCGCGCCGGCCGGCATCCAGCGCGCTGGCCATCGCCTCGGCCGCCGGCGGGACCACCTCGCCCCGGTCCCAGGACAGCACCACAAGGTCGCCCCTGCGGGGCAGCACCTCGACCAGCGCCGGCGGGCTGACCCTGCCACTGGTCTGTGCCAGGGCCGGCCAGCGCAGCCCGTCCAGGCTCTCCCAGCCCAGCACCAGGTCGACGCCGCCGCCGAGCGGGTCGGCGTCGACCAGCAGGGTGCGCATGCCCTGGCGCGCCGCCGTCACCGCGAGGCTGGCCGCGAGCACGGTCGCCCCGGCCCCGCCGCGCCCACCGAGGACGGCCACGACCTGGCCCCCGCCGGTGGCGGCGCGGTCCAGTGCGGCCAGCCGCCGGCTCAACCAGGCCTCCGCGGCGGGCAGCGCCGCCACGTGCTCCGCGCCGAGCTCGTCGGCCAACGTCCAGTCCGGCGGCCCGTCCGCCTCGTGCCGGCCGACGAGGACCACGCCGGGACGCCTGGGCAGGCCGGCGCGCAGGCAGCCGGGTGCCTTGTCGATGCCCACGAGAACCAGCGGCGCGCGCGGGTCCCACCGGCGCGCGGCGGCCGGGTCGGGTGCGACATCGACCAGTACGCCGGCGTCGGCCGCGATCCGGAGCAGCTCGTCGAGCAGGTCGGGATCGGCGGTCACGACGAGCGGGCGCTGCCGGCCCGGCGGGGCGGTGGCCTGGCGTGTGCGTGGGACGACCATGGCGGCCTCCGTGCGGCGAGGAAGCTGACCCGCATACGGTGGCCGAGCCGGTGACCGCGGCCAATCGCACGAACCATGATCTGTGGACGGCGAGGGTGCCTGTGGACGGCGGCTACGCCGGGATGTCGGCCATGAGCTGGTCGGCGCGGTGCAGCGTCTCGCGCAGGTTTGCCTCGGTCACCTCGGCGAGCGCCTCCGGTACCGGCAGCCAGCGCAGCGGCGCCGCGGGGTTCTCCGGCCGGGCGGCCCGCGGATCGGCCGTCGCGAGCAGGTACCGCACGTCGGCGTGCTCGTGCGCCGCCTCGTGCGGTGCGGCCGGTACCGGCACGATGACGACGTGCCGGATCGCGGCGTCCGGCCAGGGAGCGAGGTCCACCAACCCGGTCTCCTCGCGCGCCTCGCGCAGCGCGACGGCCAGCGGCTGCGTCTCCCCGGGATCGGCGTGCCCCGCCGACCTGCAGCCAGGCCTGCTGCCGCACGTGCCAGCGCAGCAGCACCCGGCGGCCGGGCGGATGGACGATGAGCGCGGATCGGTCATCGCGTCCCGACGGTAGCAAGGCTCCGGGCCCGGAGCCGCCGCGGCGGTCCCGAGCCCGGATGGAGCGAAGGTGGCTCAGCCGGCCATCGGCTTGCCGGTCTCCAGCACCGTCTTGAGGTCGCTGAGCACCCAGCTCCAGCCACCGCCGGCGCCCTGGTCCTCCATCTCGCCGGCGAGCAGCGCGCCGAGCGCGGGCGCGTTGGTCAGGTCGTGGACGAGCGTCAGCGTCGTGACGCCGCCAACGCCCTCTTTGATCTCGTACGTGAGCCGGGTGAACCCCTCGGCGGCCATCGTCTCGTCCATGACCATCCGCCAGGAGAGGACCAGCTTGCGCGGCGGGTCGGCCTCCAGCACCTCGCCGTCGATGGCCACCTCGGGCGCGCCCGAGGCCCGCATCTCGTCGCTGGTCAAGGCTCGGAACGCACCGCCCGGACGCAGGTCGTACTCGACGTGGCCGCCGTATCCGTACCGCTGCGACCACTCGGGTGTGGTGATCGCCGCCCAGACGGCTTCCGGTGTCGCCTTGATGTAGACGCGGTAGACCTGGACAGTCTGTGCGGTCTGCGTCGCATTGGTCATGTCGCCTCCTCGTGGACTGCGCCCCAAAATATGTGACCCGTAGGTCACATGTCAACCCACGCGGACAGGCTGCCTTGCCGTTGGTGAGGAGCCGTATGACCCGGCGCAGCACCAGCCGGTCGGTCTCCAGGAAGACGTCCATCGCGCCATCCTCGACTCCGGCCGGGCCGGGCCCGGCAGCCGACGACTAACGGACGGGGACCTCCGCCGGCTGGCCCAACTCGTCCGTGTGCCCGGAGCCGAGGAAGACCACGTAGTCGACGACGCTGCCCGTTGCCGCTCCCGCCTTGCGCAGCGCGTCGCGCTCGTAGCTGAGCAGCTGCCCGGTACCGGCCTCGAAGACGGCTACATCGCGGGTGGCGCCACGGTCGCTGTCCACGCTGATGGCCATGCCGGTACGCCCGTCCGGGTCGGTCACCTGCCCGCGGTACTCCAGGCCCGTGGTGTCGGCCAGCACCCTGATCGCGGCAGCCCGCTGCGCGGCGTCGAGCGCGTGGTAGCGGTACAGGTCGACGACCGCGCGCAGCGGTGCCTGCGGTCCGGTGGCGAACGGCTGGTAGTCGGCGAGCTGGCTGGCGAGGATCGGCGGGTCGGTCGAGGGCGTGTCGACCACCACGGCAAGCTCACCGGCCCGGTAGTCGCCGACGTTGCCGAAGGCGGGTGCGCCGGCAGTCGACGGAGCGCCGCCGGTCGCCGGTACCGTTGCCTCGGCCACCACCTGGCGACCCGAGTGGTCGGCGGCCCACCAGAGCTGCTCGTCGCGTACCGCGGATGTCTCCCGCCGCGACCACGTCCGCGTGTGGACGTACGTGTACCGCCCCGGGGTGGCGCGGTCCGCGCAGGCCCGGGTGCGCGCGACCAGCGCGACCAGCTGTGCGCGTGCGGCGGCGGCCTTGCCCGACGGCAGGTGCAGCGGCACCGGCGGCGGCTGCGGTACGCGCCCCGGCATGTAGGAGGCCGCCGGTAGGCCGGGCACGGCGTGCCGGAAGCCGGCGAAGAAGTCAGCCGCGGCCAAGATGACCACCGCCACCAGCGCCGCGACGATCGCCGGAGCACCCAGCCACTTCAGGCGCCGCCGGGCGTTGCTGCGCCGCTGCTGCGCGGCGAGTTGGATGAGCTGCACCGGGGTGAGCGACGCGGGCGGCACCGGCTTGCCGTGCGACGGATCCATGATGGTTGCCGCGATGCGCACGAGTGGGTCGTTGCGGAACTCCTCCTCGTCCGGGTCGTCGACGTCCCCCCGCATGGCTCACCCCCTGCCCTTGACGAGCCGGCGGGCCACCTGCCGGTCGTCGCCACGCCCCAGCGCGCGCTGCAGCTTCAGGCGTGCGCGATGCCGCTGCTGCCGCACGTTTTCTCTGCTGGTTCGCAGGATGCCGGCGATCTCCTCGTCGCTGAACCCGTCGTGAAAGCTGAGCAGCAGGCACTCCCGCTCCTTATTGGTCATCTGTCTGCACGCGGCGAGCACGTCACGCCACAGCTCCGAATAGCCCACTCCCCCGTCATCACACAGCGGATCGGCGCACAGCTTCTGCCATGCGCTCCGGCCCCGCTGGGCCGCCCGCCACTGGTCGGCGGCCAGGTTGCGCGCGATCCCGTACAGCCAGGCAAGCGGGTGCTCCCGCACCTGGGCGCGCTTGAGCCACGCCTCGATGTAGGTCTGCTGCGCCAGATCCTCGACGGTGCCGGGATCGGCCACGATCCGGGCAAGATACCGGACCACCTGCGGGCGGTACATCCACAAGTCCTGCAGCCAGGCCTGATCCTTCTCGGTGCCGTTGAGGTCCAATCAGGCTCCCAGGCAGGTAGTGACACGCGCCGTTTGCGGTGGCCGGGGCAGTGGCGGCAGTCCCGGCCTCCGTTGTGTATGTCCTCCGGACGAGCGGCAGTGTGACACATCATCCGGGGCCGTCGCGGTGCGTCGATTGCCCATTTGCAAACAGCGACGTGGCGATCTCGAACACCTGCTCCCTACGCTGGCGCTATCGCTAACCGTGCTCGTCCGGCTACTAAGCGTAGGAGGCTCTCCCGTGTTCCTTCCCGCCCTGCTCCGACGCGCCCTGGTGCCGCTGGCCATCCTGGGCCTCGTCCTGGCCGGCGCCGCCGCGCCCGGCCTCACCCGCGCCGCACAGACCCAGCGCGAGGTCACCGCATACCTGATCGGGCACCCCGGTGGGCGTCAGATCAACACCACCGACATCGAGTACGGCAACGGCGCGTTCATCGTCACCGTCGTGCCGGCCGCGCCCCGCGTCGCCATCGCCGCACTCGACTGCCCGGCCGGCTGGTACTGCTTCTACGACGGCGTCAACTTCGGGTACCCGCGCGGCAAGCTCAGCGACTGCGGCTTCCAGGACCTCGGCACCTGGGGCTGGCGCAACCGCACGGATTCCGTGCAGTACAACCTGTCCTCGGGATCCGTGACGTTCATCAACGAAACCGGGGCCACCGACACAGCGCTGTTCTCGGTCAGCACGACCAGGCGCACGATCGCCGACGTCAACCCGTACCGCAACCAGGCCGACTACGTCTACCGGACATGCTGACACCGGCGGCCGAGGGTCAGCCGCCCGGCGTCAGGAGTGCGGGCCCTCGGCCGCCCGTCCACCATGCACGCGCCTCAGGCGACGAGCGCCTCGATGCGCGGTGCCGGATCCTCCGGCGCCGGTCCAGCTTCGGGCCTCGCTCACGTGCGGTGGCTGGGCAGCTGCGACCGAAGTCACGGCTGTCCGCCGTTCCACATCGCCCACATAGATCCCAGGATAGGGTTGATCGGTGCCCGGCGCGCCCATGCTCGCCACCCCTGGCCCGCTGCCGAGCGGGGCAGAGTGGGCGTACGAGTTCAAGTGGGACGGGGTCCGGGCGATCGCATCGGTCTCCGGCGGCGTGGTGCACCTGCACGCGCGCAGCGGTGCCGAGATCACCACCGCGTACCCGGAACTCGCGGCGCTCGGCGAGGTGGCCGGCGACGTGGTGCTGGACGGCGAGATCGTCTCACTGGACGACCGGGGGCGGCCGTCGTTCACCCGGCTGGCCGAGCGGATGCATGTGCGGGACGCGCCCCGGGCGCAGCGGCTGGCCGTGGCGCAGCCCATCACGTACATGATCTTCGACCTGCTGTCGCTGTACGGTGCCGACCTCACCCCCCAGCCGTACACGGAGCGCCGGCTGCTGCTGGAGGGCCTGTCCCTCGCGGGCCGGTACTGGCTGGTGTCGCCGCGCTTCGACGACGGCCCCGCGACCCTGGCCGCCGCCGAGGAGTACGCGCTGGAGGGCGTGGTCGCCAAGCGGCTGGCCTCGCCGTACCGCCCCGGGCTGCGGACACCGGACTGGGTGAAGGTCAAGCGCGAGCACACCGAGGACTTCGTGGTCGGTGGCTGGCGGCCCGGCGCGCGGACCCTCGGCGCGCTCCTGGTGGGGGTACCGACGCCGGAAGGGCGGCTGGCCTACCGCGGTCGGGTGGGCGGTGGCATCTCGGATGCCAACCAGCGCGCGCTCCTCGCCGAGTTGCGCCCACGGGAGATGTCGGACTCGCCGTTCGCGCAGGCCCTGCCCCGGGAGGATTCGCGCGACGCGACCTGGGTACGTCCGGAACTTGTGGTAGAAGTGAGGTACGGCCAGCGGACTCCCGACGGCCGGCTCCGCTTCCCGCGCTTCGTGCGCCTGCGCCCCGACAAGCCCCCGGGGGAGGTCGTCGATGGCTGAGGACCGCGTCGCGGTACGGGTCGACGGCGTGCGGCTGGAACTGTCCAATCTGGACAAGGTGCTCTACCCCGTCGCCGGGTTCACCAAGGGCGAGGTCATCGACTACTACACGCGCGTGGCGCCGGTACTGTTGCCGCACCTGGCGCAGCGGCCGCTGACCACGATCCGCTACCCGAACGGGGTGGACGCCAAGGGCTTCTTCGAGAAGAACGTGCCGGCCGGCGCGCCGCCGTGGGTACGCACCGAGACGCTGCCCGCGCCGGGTTCGTCGACCGGCCGGGGCACCCTGGACTACATCGTCGTGGCGGACCTGCCCACGCTCGTCTGGCTGGCCAACCTCGCCGCGCTGGAGCTGCATGTTCCACAGTGGACCGTTGGCTCGGCGGGGCCGGACCGGCTGGTGGTCGACCTCGATCCCGGCCCACCAGCCGGCCTGCCGGAGTGCGCGGAGGTGGCGCTGCTGCTGCGCGACCGGCTCGCCCGGGACGGCCTGCGGGTGCACCCGAAGACCTCGGGTCGCAAGGGCATGCAGCTGATGTGCGCGCTGGACGGGACGCACCCCGCCGATGAGGTGTCCGGCTACGCGAAGCGGCTGGCCGACGAGCTGGCCCGCGCGCGGCCCAAGCTGATCGTGTCGCGGATGGCCAAGAACCTGCGGCCGCGGAAGGTCTTCATCGACTGGAGCCAGAACAACGCCGCCAAGACGACGGTCGCACCGTACTCGCTGCGGGCCGGCTCCAGCCCGACCGTGTCGACGCCGCTGACGTGGGAAGAGGTGGAGGCCGGCGGGGTGCGCCAGTTCGACGCGCTGCGCGTGCTGGCCAGGATCGACGAGTACGGCGACCTGCTCGCCGACCTGCTCGACGGTGGACCCGAGCTGCCCTCCTGACGGCGTTGGCTGTCGACCACCAACGACGGGCTGATGGTGGCGCAGATAGTAGGGGCGTCGGCACTGGCGGTCGCTGTCCGCTCGCGCCGGCCCTGCCGCGAGTGCGCTCCGCGACAATCGCCTCGCAGGACGTAGCGAACGAGCAGAACGTGACAGCACCCGCCACTGTTTGGGTCTTCCGGGCCTTGCCCGGATCGTTGCACGATGGTCGGGTGCGCGCGGTACGCATCGCACTGGCGGGCCTGCTGGGTCTGGTCGGCGCCTTGATCGGGGCGCCGGCCGCCTTCGCCGCCGGTGCGAACATCACGCTCGATCCCGCGCACGGTGCTGCCCGCACCACGATGACGGTGACCTACCGGTACTCCATCGCGGGAGCCGGCTTCTGCCCGGTCGGCAGGACCAGGGTCGTGTTCGCCTGGGACGGCAACGCGGTGGACCAGTCCCAGCTCAACCGGCAGACGTGCAGCGCGCGGGTGCGGCTGCGCCCGCCGCGCGCCGACAACGACCCCGGCCAGCACCGGGTGACCGCGGTGATCCCGGCCATCTTCGGTTCGCAGGCGGACAGCGTCTACACCATCGACGGTGGGGCGCCGTCGCCGACCACCGTGCGGGGTGACCAGACGGGCGGGCCGACCGGCGCCGCGACCACCGCGCCGCCCGCGACGGACACCTCGCCCGCGGTGGACAGCCCCGCCCCGGCGGCGGGCGGCACGGTCGCCGGCAGCGCCACGACCGCGACGGCCGCCAACGTGCAGCCGGCGTGGATGGGTTGGGCGCTGGTCTTCGGTGCGCTGCTGGTGCTCGCCGGTGCCGGCACGCTGGGCATGGTGATCGTGCGCTCACGGCGCGAGCGGGCGGAGTACTGACTAATCTTGCGTTCATGGCGCCGCCCAGCGCGCTGACCCAACTCGGGCGGCGCTCGCTCACCCAACTTGGGCAGCTCAGCCAGCTTGGTCAGCGGTCGAGGACAACGCTCTCCGGGCGGGTGCGCCGGGTACGGGCCAGCCTGCAGTACGCGGTACAGGGGGGTGCCGCGGCCGGGATCTCGTGGTACGTCGCGCACGACCTCGTCGGGCACCGTACCCCGTTCTTCGCGCCGATCTCCGCCGTGATCGTGCTGGGGGTCTCGGCCGGCCAGCGGTTGCGCCGCGCCATCGAGCTGGTGCTCGGCGTGGCGCTGGGCATCCTGGTCGGGGACGCGCTGTTCTACTTCATCGGCACCGGGCCGTGGCAGATAGCCCTGGGCGTGGTCCTCGCCGTGACGGCCGCGGTGTTCCTCGGCGGCAGCGCGATGCTGATCAACCAGGCCGGTTCGTCCGCCGTCCTGGTCGCCACGCTCGCCACGCCCGCACACGGCATCTACTACACCCGCTTCCTCGACGCCCTGATCGGTGGCGCCACCGGTGTCGTCGTCATGGCACTGCTCCTGCCCGTGAACCCGCTGACACTGGTGAAGAGGGCGGCCCAGCCGGCCCTCGGCGCGCTGGCCGACGGGCTGGGCGCCTGCGCCGACGCCCTGGTCAGGCGGGACCGCGATGCCGCGCAGGCGGCACTGGACCGGCTGCGCCAGGCGGAGGCCGCGCTCGGCCAGTTCCGGGACACGCTGGTCACCGCGCGGGAGGCGGCCACGCTGTCGCCGGCCCGGTGGCGGGCCCGAGCACCGCTCGCCCAGTACCTGGACAGCGCGGTACACGTGGACCGGGCACTGCGCAATTCGCGGGTGCTGGCCCGGCGGACGGTGGCGCTGCTGCGCGACGAGGAACCGGTGCCGGACGCGCTGCCGGCGGCCCTGCGTACCCTCGCCGACGCGGTGGGCGCGCTGCACCAGGAACTGTCCGACGGGCGCGAGCCGAACCGCACCCGGGAACTGGGCCTGGCCGCGGTCGCGCAGGCAGGCGACGCGTACCGCGCCGGCCTGGGCTTCTCCGGAACCGTGGTGGTGGCGCAGGTCCGGTCGATGGCGACCGATCTGCTGCGGGCCACCGGTGTGGACGACCGGCTGGCCGAACGCGCGGTGCGCCGGGCCGCGGGCAAGCTGCCGGCCACCCCGCCCCGGCCCGCCCATCCCGATCGCCCACCCCGCTGACCCCGGTCCCCGATAGGCTGACCCTCATGTCGCAGGACCCCGCCGGTGGCGCGGCGCCCTACCAGCAGCCTTACCAGCCCTACCAGCCAGGTCAGCCGGTACCGGCCTACCCGCCGGGCCATCCCGCTTCCTACCTGCCGGGGCAGTACGCGCCGCCGCCGCCCAGCCGTTTCGACTGGAAACGCATCGGCACGCTGGTCGGCATCCCGCTGATCATGGCGGCCTGCGGGATCGGCGTGCTGGTCTGGGTCGGGTACCGGATCGGCATCACCGCACTGATCATCGGGCTGGTCGCGGCGATCATCCCGGTACCGGTACTGGTCGCCTGCTTCCTGTGGCTGGACCGGTACGAGCCGGAGCCCATCCGCAACCTGGCGATCTGCCTGGCCTGGGGTGCGTGCGTCGCGACGGCCGGCGCGGTGGTCATCGAGTGGGGCATGGCCAGGGTACTGGAGCAACTGCACCTCACCAGGGACCTGATAGCGGTCGTCGGAGCGCCGCTGGCCGAGGAGTCGATGAAGGCGCTCGGACCGGTGCTCCTGCTGGTACTCACCCGGCGGCGGGCCTTTTCCGGGGTCGTGGACGGCATCGTCTACTGTGGACTGTCGGCGACCGGGTTCGCGATGATGGAGAACATCCTGTACCTCGGCGGGTACGGGTACGCGGCCAACGCCGAGCGGGGCGGTACGGCGGCCGGGCTGACCGGGCTGGTCGCGGTCTTCATCGGGCGCATCCTGCTCTCCGGATTCGCGCACCCGCTGTTCACCGCGATGACCGGCATCGGCCTCGGTGTCGCGGCGCGGGCCGCGGACCGGCGCGTGCGCTGGCTCGCCCCGATCGCCGGCCTGGTCACCGCGATGATCCTGCACGGCACCTGGAACCTCATGTCCACCCTGGCCAACAACACCGGAAAGCTCACCATCCTGCTGTACGGCTATTTCGCGGTGATGATGCCGATCTTCCTCGGCATGGTGGGCTTCGCGCTCTGGCTGCGCTCGTGGGAGGGGCGGCTGACCCAGCGGATTCTCCCGCAGTACGTGCGCGCGGGCTGGTTCGCTCCGCCCGAGGTGGCGACCTTACGCACCATCGGCCGCCGGCAGGCCGCCCGTACCTGGGCCAAACGGGTCGCGGGCGAGCAGGGCGCCGCCGCGATGCGCGGGTACCAGTTCGCCGCCACCCAACTCGCCCTGCTACGCGACGGGATGCACCGCGGCCTGGAGCACCGGCCGCAGGATCTGGCGGAAACGCTGGCCGAGGAGCGCCGGCTACTGGACGCGATCGCCGGGTACCGGACGGTCTTCACCGGCCGGGATCCGATGGCGCCCAGGGCGGTCTGGGACGGCAGCCGTTACCACGTCAGCTTCCCGGACGGGGCGACCCGGGTGTTCGACCCGCCCGCCGCACCCGTGGTACCGACGCCCGTGGTGCTGCCCGCGCCGCCGCCACCCGCCTTCGGGTACCCCGCCTACGGCTGATCCTCACAGGTACAACCCGGTGCCGTCGGTTTCCACCCGGCTCGCGGCCACCGCGTGGATGTCGCGTTCCCGCAGCAGGACGTACTCGCGCCCCTGCAGTTCCACCTCGGACCGGTCCTCCGAGTCGAACAGCACCCGGTCACCGTTGACGATCGAGCGGACGTGCGGCCCGACGCCCACCGCCGTGGCCCACGACAGGCGCCGACCGACCGAAGCCGTCGCCGGGATGACGATGCCGGCCGCCGACCGGCGTTCCCCCTCGGTCCCTTCCAGACGGACGAGGACTCGGTCGTGCAGGAGCCGGATCGGCAGGCCCTGGTCGGTATCGGAGGCTGTCACGATGCGAAACGCTACAACCCGAGGCCCGGGGCGTCGGCACGACCCGTGTGCGGGCGCAGTACCGTAGGGGAGCCGCGCCGACTCAAGGGGGGAACTTGGGGCGCTTCCAGCAGGTACGGGCCAACGTGCGCCGAGCGTACGAGGCCGGCCGGGTGTCGGCCGCGGCGCGCCGGGCGGAGGAGGGCAATCATCGGACCGTGGCGCGGTCGCTGATGATGGCCGACGGCAGCCGTCCGGCGGAGCCCGACGCGCCGGTGCACGCGGTCGCCACCCCGTCCGTGACCAGCCGGGACGACGAGGATGTGCCGCGCGCGTTGCGGATCGCCGCGGCCTGGTCCTGGCGACTGCTGATCATCGCGGCGGCCGCGGTCGCGGTCCTGTGGGTCATCGGCCGGCTGAAGCACGTCGTCATCCCGGTGGCCATCGCGCTGCTGCTCGCCGCCCTGCTCTCGCCCGCGGTGCGGTTTCTGCGCGATCGGGTCGGGCTGCACCGCTCGCTGTCCACCGCGCTGGTGATGATCGGCGGCCTGGCCGTGATCGCCGGCACGCTCACGCTGGTGATTACGCAGTTCGTCAATAGTTGGGATGAGCTGTCCGTCAAGTCGGAGTCGGGCATTCACAAGATCCAGGACTGGCTCAAGCGTGGCCCGGCGCACCTGTCGGACAAGCAGCTCAACTCGATGCTCGACGGCGTGCAGAACTGGTTGAAGACCCATCAGTCCACACTCACCACCGGCGCCGTCTCCACCGCGACCACCACGCTGAGCGTGCTCGCCTCGATATTCCTGATCTTCTTCATCACGTTCTTCTTCCTGCGCGACGGCCACCGGATCTGGCGGTTCCTGGTGAGTCTGCTGCCGACCGCCGGCCGGGAGCCGCTGGGCAGTGCCGGGGAACAGTCGTGGCACACCCTGGTCGCCTACGTGCGGGCCACCGTGCTGGTGGCGTTCATCGACGCGCTCGGTATCGGCATCGGTCTGGTGATCCTGCGCATCGACCTCGCCTTCCCGCTCGCCGCACTGGTTTTCCTGGGTGCCTTCATCCCGATCGTCGGCGCCACCCTGTCCGGCACGGTCGCGGTGCTCGTCGCCCTGGTCACCAACGGGCCGGTCAGCGCACTCCTCGTGATCGCCGTGGTGATCGGGGTGCAGCAGTTGGAGGGGCACGTGCTGCAGCCGGTGATCATGGGCCGGGCGGTCGCCATCCATCCGCTCGCGGTCATCGTCGCCATCGCCACCGGCGTGGTACTCGCGGGCATCATCGGCGCCCTGGTCGCGGTGCCGATCGTCGCCGTCCTCAACACCGCCGTGCGGCACCTCGCCGCGCGCCGCCTCGACGAGCCGGAGCCGCCCCCGCCCGACGAGGTCGTGGTGCGCAGCTGACTGCTCAGCCTGCTCAGTCGCCCAACTGCTCAGTCGTCCAACTGCTCAGTCGCCGGTCTTCGCCAGCCGGCGCAGCGCGGCGAGAACCACCTCCGGCTTGGTCGTGTACCAGAACGGAGGCAGCGACCTGCGCAGGTATCCGCCGTAGCCGCGGGCCGTCTCCAACCGCGAGTCGAGCACCGCCACCACGCCGCGGTCCTGCGCGCTGCGGATGAGCCGGCCCACACCCTGGGCGAGCCGGATCGCGGCGATCGGCACGCTCACCGCGGCGAACCCTGAGCCACCGGCCGAGTCCACCGCGTCCGAGCGCGCGGCGGCCAGCGGCTCGTCCGGCCGGGGGAACGGCAGCCGGTCGATGACCACCAGTTGGCAGGCCTCGCCCGGCACGTCCACCCCTTGCCAGAGGGACATGACGCCCATCAGGCAGCTGGCCGCTTCCGCGCGGAACCGCCGGACCAGCAGTGGCAGCGGCTCCTCACCCTGCAACAGGACGGTCAGGTCGGTCTTCGCGCGCAGCACCTCCGCGGCCCGCTCGGCGGCCCGGCGCGACGAGAAGAGCCCCAGTGTGCGCCCGCCCAGCGCCTGTACCAGCGCGAGCAGCTCCTCGGCGGCGGCGTCCGAGAGGCCCGACTGGGTGGGTCGGGGCAGGTGCGCCGCGACGTAGAGGATGCCCTGCTTCGGGTAGTCGAACGGCGAGCCCACGTCCAGCGACCGCCAGGACGGGACGACCGTGGCGTCCTCGGTGGAGGGTTGCCCGGCGAGACCCAGGCTCCGGGCGATGGTGTCGAACCGGCCGCCCAGCGCGAGCGTGGCGGAGGTGGCCACCACGGTGCGGTCCTCGTAGAGGTGGGTCCGCAGCGTCGCGGCCACCGACAGCGGAGCCACCACGACCGCCTGGCGCCGGTCGTCCTTCTCGATCCACGCGACGTCCTGCGGTGCCTGGGCCACCATCCGCTGCGCCGTCTCGGCCAGCTCGGCGAGCATCGCCCGGGCCTGCTGCTTGCGTACCGGATCGGGGTCGTCGGCCTTGACGTCCCCGACCCCGGCCGTCGCGTGCTTGCAGGCGGCGCCCAGCATCGTCAGCGCCTCGGCGAGCGGGCCGGGCAGGCCGGCGGTGAGCCGGCCGGGCTGCGTGCCGGCGAGCCCGGCCGCCAGCCCGCCGCCCGCCTCGGTCAGCCGCTCGAAGGCGTCGTCGTCCACAAAGGAGCGTGTCCGGCGCGCCGCCCGCTCCACCAGGTCGGGGCGCAGCTCGGCCTGGGCGGCGCTGGAGACGCGGTCGGCCAGCTCGTGGGCCTCGTCCACGACGAGCAGCCGGTGCGGCGGGACGATGTGCCGGCCGGCGAGCATGTCCACGGCGAGCAGGCTGTGGTTGGTGACCACGATGTCCGCCTCCCGGGCCCGGGCCCGGGAAGCCTCCGCGAAGCACTCGGTGCCGTACGGGCAGCGCGCCGCTCCCACGCATTCCCGGGCCGGCATCGAGACCAGCCGCCAGGCCGAGTCGTCGACGCTCGGGTCCAGCTCGTCCCGGTCGCCGGTCGGCGACTCCATCGCCCAGCCGCGCAGCCGCTCGATCTGCTTGCCCAGCCGGCCCGCCTCGCCCAGCCATTTGGTCTTGCCGCCGGGGCCGGACTCGAACAGCGCGTCCTCGGGCTCCTCCGCGCTACCGGTGGTTTCCAGCCGGGCCAGGCACAGGTAGTGGTGGCGGCCCTTGAGCACGGCGTAGCTGGGGCGGCGGCGCAGCAGGGGTTGGACCGCCTCGGCCAGCCGGGGCAGGTCGTGCTCGACGAGCTGGGACTGCAGCGCCAGGGTGGCGGTGGAGATCACCACCGGGCCGTCGACGAGCAGCGCGGGAATCAGGTAGGCCAGCGACTTGCCGGTACCGGTGCCGGCCTGCACCAGCAGGTGTTCGTCGCCGCTCACCGCCGCCGCGACAGCCGCCGCCATGGCCTGCTGGCCGAGCCTTTCCGTGCCGCCGGGTACCGCGCCGACGGCCGCCGCGAGCAGATCCTCAACCGTGGGTGTGGCCCTCACGGGTGCTGACGCTACCTCCTCCGGCCGACAGAACCGCGCGCCGTCCACAGCATGGCGAGTTATCCACAGGCGGGCGGTTGCCGCTTGCGCGCCGCTTCCGGGCGAGTCCAAGGTGGCGTCATGTCGCAGGGGGAGGCACCATGGTTCTCGCTATGGCCGACGCACCGAGCACGCACAGCCAGCCGTTCACGCGGGTCGATCTGGCGGGGGAGCGGTTCGAGCGGGCGGGCACCCCGTCATTCTGGGTGGTGGATCCGGTCGGCGGGTCGGCCAGGGCGCGATTCACGGCGTGGCAACTGGGCGAGGACGGTCGGTACCGGACGATCGTCGACATCGTCGATGCCAGCCGGTTCCACGCCAGCTCGCCCTACCCCGTCACGGTGGTACCTGGGGCATTGGTGGGTTGAGCTGGCGGCGGCCGACTAGGGTCACGTCATGGATCACGAAGTCGTCCGCGTCGACTTCCGGAAGTACGACGGGAGTCAGCACCGGGGCTATCCGGCGCTGCGGCTCGGCGAGGACGGGTACGGGGTCTGGCTCGGTGTACCGCGCAGCGCGTTCGAGGGCGCCGAGTTCAAGTACGAGGAGCCCTACGTGCTGCTCGTCCCGCGTGACGCGTGGTGGACGGCCATGTTCAACTCCCCACCCCGGCGCACCGAGGTCTACTGCGACATCACCACCCCGGCGAGGTGGTACGACGGGCGGGTGCAGCTGATCGACCTCGACCTGGACGTACGCCGCCGGCGTTCCTCGGGGATGGTCGAGCTGCTGGACGAGGACGAGTTCGCGACGCACACCGAGCGTTTCGGCTATCCGGCCGAGGTGACGGACAACGCCTGGTCGGCCGCCCGCTGGCTGGTCGACGCGCTGAGCGACGGCACGGAGCCGTTCGCCAGCGCCTACCACCCCTGGCTCAAGCAGGTGACGTGACGACGCGGCGCGCGCCCGGCCCCGGGTGCAGCCGCAGCCTCGTCCGCGCGAGGATCTCGTGCCCCGCGGCACACTCCACCCGGACGCCGACGGGCTCGCCGCACTCCTCGTGCGTCAGCGTGACCGGTGGCCCGCCGTCGTCGGACCGGTACCGGTCGCCCCACTGGATGAGGGCGATGAGCACCGGACGCAGGTCGAGACCGGCCTGGGTGAGCCGGTACTCGTAGCGGGTGCGGGCACCGGGCTGCCGGTACGGCACCCGGTCCAGGATGCCCTCGTCGACCAGGGTCGCCAGCCGCTTGGTCAGGACGTCCCGCGCGATGCCGAGGTGCCTGCTGAGGTCGTCGAAGCGGCGCACCCCGTTGAAGACGTCGCGCAGCACCAGCATCGTCCACCGGTCGCCGAGCACCTCGACGCTGCGCGCCACCGAACAGAAAGCACTGTCATAGTCGCTCCACTTCACACTGTCATCCTACCGACGCTGGGTTGCCTAGCCGGACTCAGCTGGTACCCTGAGTCCGTGATGGAGACTCAGACGCTGCGGACCGCGGCCAGCCCGTACGCGCAGCTGCGCGAGTGGCGCCCGGGCGACGAGGTACTGCTGGCACAGGCCGGCGCCGAGTTGTCGCCGGCCAGCCTGTACGCCCGGTTCCTCGCCGGAGTGCCCACGCTGCCCGCCGCGTACCTGCGGCTGGTGGCCACCGCGCCGCGCTGGCGCTGGGACGCCCAGGTGGCGGTGCGCGACGGCCGCATGATCGGGTGGGCCGAGTTCGGCCGGATGAGCCCCGAGTGCACCGAGGCCGACCTCGCCGTGGCCGTGGTGGACGCCTGGCAGCGGCGCGGCGTCGGCACCGCGCTGGTCTCCTCGCTCCTGCCCCGGTGCCGGGCGGCCGGCGTGACGGTGCTGTCCGCACAGGTGGCACCGTCCAACGTGGCTGCCCGGGCCGCGCTGCGCTCGTGGTTCGGCACGCGGTCGGACGGCATGACCGTCACCCTGGAGGATGGACTGCTGCGCTTCGCGACGCCGCTCTGACGTGCGGCCCGCGCGGCCGGCGTGCGGATGCGCGATGATCTATCAATGGCCAGCCTTCGGAGTTTGCTGCGGGTGCCACCGGGACAGGCGGTCGACCTGAGCCGGATCGATCCGGCCGGCACCCCGGGCGTGCCGCGCGGAAGGGTGGGCAGGCAGCCCAAGAAATGGGCGCGCACCGAGCTGGCGGCGATCGGTGCGGACCTCGCATCACACCAGGAGCGCCTGTACGCGAACGCGAAGGTGGGGCGCGGTGCGGCTCGCCTGCTGCTCGTGCTGCAGGCGATGGACTGCGGCGGCAAGGACGGCACGACGCGCCGGGTGGCCGGCCAGATGAACCCGCAGGGCATGCACATCGTCAGCTTCGGCAAGCCCACGCCGGAGGAGCTGACGCACGACTTCCTGTGGCGGATCCGCCGCGCGCTGCCGGTCGCCGGCTATGTCGGCGTGTTCAACCGGTCGCACTACGAGGACGTGCTCGTGGCGCGGGTCCACGGGCTGGTGGACGAGCAGACCTGGCGGGGCCGGTACGGGCAGATCAACGAATTCGAGCGGGAGCTGGTCGACGCCGGCACCGTCCTGGTCAAGGTGATGCTGCACATCTCCTTCCAGGAGCAGGCCGCCCGGCTGGCCGAGCGCCTGGCCGACCCGACCAAGCACTGGAAGTACAACCCGGGGGACATCGACGAGCGGGCCCGGTGGGAGGACTATCAGGTGGCGTACCGGGACGCGCTGCGCGAGTGCAGCACCGGTGACGCGCCCTGGTACGTGGTGCCGGCCGACCACAAGTGGTACCGCGACTGGGCGGTGGCGACCCTGCTGCGCGAGGCGTTGGTCGAGTTGGGACTCACCTACCCGCCGGGCGACTTCGACGTGGCGACCGAGCAGCGCCGCTTGGCCGAATCGAGAAGTTGAACTTTCGATGAACTAAAGGTGAACCACGGGCAAGTACGGGTACACACCGGATCAAGGCTGCCGCGTCCCCACATACCATTCGCTGGACCCCCTCACAGGCACGAGAGGCCACACCGTGCGATTCCGACTGCGACCGAACGACAAGTCCTTCTACGAGTACTTCAGTCGCGCGGCACAGAACCTCGTCACGGGAGCGGCCCTGCTGGCCGAGATGGTCCTGCCCCAGGCCGACACGCAGGGGATCAGCGAGCGGCTGACCGAGGTCGAGCACGACAGCGACGCGATCACGCACGAGCTGTACAACAAAATCAATTCGACGTTCATCACGCCGTTCGACCGTGAGGACATCTACCGGCTCGGATCCGGACTCGATGACGTGATGGACAACCTGGAGGCGGCCGGCAGCCTGCTGTACCTGTACGGGCTGACCAAGATGCCGGCGCTGCCCCGGGAGGTCCACGAGATGATCGACGTGCTGGACCGGCAGGCCAAGGTGACCGCGGCGGCCATGCCCCGGCTGCGCGTCATGAAGGACCTCAAGGACTACTGGGTGGAGTGCAACCGCCTGGAGAACGAGGGCGACCGGACCTACCGGATGCTGCTCGTCCGGCTGTTCTCCGGCGAGTACGACGCGCTGACGGTGCTGAAGATGAAGGAGGTCGTCGAGGAGCTGGAGCGCGCCTGCGATGCCTTCGAGCGGGTCGCGCACACGGTCGAGACGATCGCGGTCAAGGAGTCCTGACCAGGTGACCGGAGAGCTGTTCGCGACCGTCGTCGTGATCATCTTCGCGATGGGCTTCAACTACACCAACGGTTTTCACGACGCCGCCAACGCCATCGCGACGTCGGTGTCCACCCGCGCCCTGACGCCACGGGTGGCACTGGTCATGGCGGCAGTCGGCAACCTCGGCGGGTCGTTCCTGGGTGGCAAGGTGGCGGCGACCGTGGGCAAGGGCGTCGTGACGTTACCGTCCGGCCTGCCGGGCCTGTCCGTGGTGCTCGCCGGCCTGATCGGCGCGATCGTCTGGAACCTGGCCACCTGGCGCTTCGGCATCCCGTCGTCCTCGTCGCACGCGCTGATCGGTGGGCTGGTGGGCGCGACCCTGCTGGCCAGCGGGGGCCATGTCCTCTGGGGCGGGATCGTGGAGAAGGTCATCATCCCGATGGTGGTGTCACCGTTCGTCGGGCTGGTGCTCGGGTACCTGGTGATGCTCGCGGTGCTCTGGATCTTCCAGCACGGCCACCCGGGCACCCTCAACCGCGGCTTCCGGGTGGCCCAGTCGGTGTCCGCATTCGCCATGTCCATCGGGCACGGCATGCAGGACGCCGCGAAGACCATCGGCGTGGTCGCCCTGGCATTGCTCGCCAGCGGCCATCTCGGGGCCAAGGAGCCAACCCCCATCTGGGTGTACGTGATGACCGCGGCGGTGCTGGCGCTGGGCACCTACTCCGGTGGCTGGCGGATCATCGGTACCCTCGGCCGCCGCATCATCCACCTCGACCCGCCGCACGGCTTCGCCGCCGAGGCCACCGCGAGCACGGTGCTGTTCGTCGCCTCACGGCTGGGCCTGCCCATCTCGACCACGCACACGATCACGTCCGCGATCATGGGAGTGGGCGCGACCAAGCGCCTGTCCGCGGTGCGGTGGGGTGTGGCCGGCAACATCGTGATGGCCTGGGTGCTCACGTTCCCGGCCGCGGCCGCGGTCGCCGCGCTGCTGTACCTGCTGCTGCGCCCGCTGTTCTAGTCCCGGTAGGACACACCGATCTGGGTGCGCACCTGGTCCAGGATGCCCATGACCGTGAGCGTCGTGGACAGAGGCACCAGGTCACTCTCCGTGCGCCCGTCCGCGAGGCAGGCCATCACCTCCTCGGCCTCGTACCCGAGCCCGTTGCCGCGCCGGGGCAGCGAGACCTCCTCGACCCGCTCGCCGCGGACCAGCGTGAAGCCGCTGGTGTGGAAGAAGCCCTCGGGTACCACGATGCGCCCCTCGGTGCCGACGACGGCGGCCGAGACGGAACTGTTGCCGACGATTCCACAGTGGAGGGTGGCCACCGCGCCATTCGGGTAGCCGAACACCATGCCCGTGTTCTCGTCCACGCCGTCCTGGTTCAGCGTGGCGAGCGCGGCGATCCGCTGCGGCTCCCCGAGGAACATGTGGGCGAAGGTCACCGGGTACACCCCGAGGTCCAGCAGCGCCCCACCACCGAGCGCCCTGGCGCGCAGCCGGTGTGTCGCGGGGATCGGCCCGCCGATCGCGAAGTCGGCGTAGACCGCGGTGACCGCGCCGATCGCGCCGTCGTTCACGAGTTCGCGCATCCGCCTGATCGCCGGCAGGGTGCGCGTCCACATCCCCTCCATGAGGAACAGCCCGCGCTCGCGCGCCGTGGCCGCGAGATCCTCCGCACTGGCCCGGTCGAGCGTGATCGGCTTCTCGCAGAGCACCGCCTTGCCGGCCCGCAGGCAGAGGCTGCTCGCGGCGTGGTGGGCGGAGTGCGGGGTGGCCACGTAGATCACGTCCAGGTCCGGGTCGGCGGCCAGCTCGGCCCACGAGCCGTAGGCGCGCGGGATCCCATGCCTCGCGGCGAACGCCTGCGCCGTGTCCGGCCGGCGCGAGCCGACGGCTGCCACGTCCGCCCGCGGCAGCAGCTTGAGGTCCGCGACGAAGGCGTCGGCGATCCCGCCGGTGGCCAGGATCCCCCATCTGGTACGGGTCGTCATCGTTGCTCCCCTGTCTCCCGGCGCACAGGCCGCTGATACGCGATCCAACCATGGTTAGGCTCGGGGGGTGACACCTGAGGCATACCTGATCGACGCGGTGCGCACCCCGTTCGGGCGCAACCGTGGCGGACTGTCCGGCATCCGCACCGACGACCTCGCCGCGCTGCCCCTGATCGAGCTCGTGCGGCGCTACCCCGGCCTGGATCCGGACGACGTGATCCTCGGCGACACCAACGGCGCCGGTGAGGACAACCGGGACGTGGCCCGGATGGCCCTGCTGCTCGCCGGGCTGCCGGTGACGGTACCGGGGGTGACGGTCAACCGGCTGTGCGCGTCCGGTGCCGAGGCGGTCAACCAGGCCGCCCGCGCGGTACGGGCCGGCGACGCCGACCTGATCATCGCCGGTGGCGTGGAGAGCATGAGCCGGGCGCCGTTCGTCCTGCCCAAGCCGGACGCGCCGTTCCCCGCCTCGATGCAGCTGCACCATACCCAGGTCGGCTGGCGCATGGTCAACCCGAAGTTCCCCGACGTGTGGACCGCCAGCCTGGGCGCGTGCGCAGACACCGTCGCCGCGCAGTTGGGCATCGGGCGGGCCGAACAGGACGGGTGGGCGCTGCGCTCGCACCAGCGCGCCGCCGCCGCCTGGCAGGCGGGGCTGCACGACTACGTCATCGAGACCGAGGGCGTCGTCCGCGACGAGTCCATCCGCCCCGACACGTCACTGGAGAAGCTCGCCGCGCTCAAGCCGGCCTTCCGGCCCGACGGCACGGTCACCGCCGGGAACGCCTCACCCATCAACGACGGGGCCATCGCGACCCTCGTCGGCTCACAGTCCACACTGGACGAGCTGGGTGTGGCGCCGCTGGGCCGGATCATCGCGAGCGCCACCGTCGGGATCACTCCCGAGCGGTTCTCCGTGGCGCCGGTACCGGCGGTCCACAAGGTACTCAAGCGCGCCGGACTGTCCACCTCGGACATCGCCGTCTGGGAACTGAACGAGGCGTTCGCCGCGCAGGTACTGTCGTGCCTGCACGAGTTCCCCGAGGTGGACCGGGAGCGGGTCAATCCGAACGGCGGGGCGATCGCCATCGGCCACCCGCTCGGCGCGTCCGCTCCGCGGGTCATCGTCGACCTGTGCCGGGAGTTGCGCCGGCGCGGCGGCGGGTACGGCGTGGCGGCCGCGTGCATCGGGGTCGGCCAGGGTACCGCGATGGTGGTACGCGTTGATTGACGTACCCGATTTCCTGATCCGGCACGCCCGGGAGTTCGCCGTCTCCGGCGCGGAGCCGGTACCCGCGCGGCCCGCCGCGACGGTGGTGCTGCTCCGCCGGCCGTTCGAGGTCTACCTGGTACGCCGGGCTTCGACAATGCGGTTCGCCCCCGGCATGTACGCCTTCCCCGGCGGTACGGTGGACCCGCGTGACGCCTCCTCCGACGTGCGCTGGGTGGGTCCGGGCGCGGCCGGGTGGGCGGCGCGGCTGGGGCTGCCCGAGGCGCCGGCGCAGGCGGTGGTGTGCGCGGCGGTACGCGAGGTGTTCGAGGAGAGCGGCGTCCTGCTCGCCGGCCCCGATGAGTCCACAGTGGTGGGTGACGTGTCCACCGCGGACTGGGAGGCGGCCCGGGCGGCGGTACAGGCCCGGGAGGTCGGCTTCGCGGACATGCTGTCCGCGCGCGGCCTGGTGCTGCGCGGGGATCTGCTGGCGCCGTGGTCGCGCTGGATCACTCCGGAGTTCGAGCCGCGCCGCTTCGACACGTTCTTCTTCCTCGCGCGGCTGCCGGAGGGTCAGGTGACCCGTGACGTGGGTGGCGAGGCGGAGCACCGGGTGTGGTGCGCACCTGGGCAGGTCGCCGACCTACCGATGCTGCCGCCGACCCGGGTGACGCTGGCTCGGGTCGCTGAGTACATCCGGGTGGACGAGGTGATGGCCGCGGCCGCGACCGGCGGGACGCTCACCCCGATCCGTCCTTGGATCGAAAACGGCCAATTCCTGTTCTGACCTCCGACAGCCGACAAATACGTTACAGCACGCATCGCTGGCATTGCTCTATGCTCTCCTCGGGACGTACGAGGGAGGTCGGCGTGGCATCCATCGACGAGATCGTTGACCAACTCCAGCGCGCAACAGATCAAGTCAACGAGGCGGTCCAATCGCTGAACGCGGCCGAGTCGGACGCCGGTGAGATGCAGTCGCAGATGGCTGCCATGGGCGTGCAGGACAAGGTCGAAGTATTCGCCAGCGTCCGCGACGCTGTCGAGAAGGCGCGGAATCATCTGTCCGGCAGCGTCGACCTTATTGACGAGGCGACGTCCGCAGCCAAGTCCGCCGGCGGTTGAAGAGGCGTCGGTGGTGCTTCTGGCGGCCAGCCACCGGACAACGCTACACCCGCGACACCGATCCGGAGGCGTGCGTGGGTACACAAACGACGGGAGAGCAAAGATGAGGATCGACGGTCGCGTTGAGCCGCTGGTCCGCGAGGTACTGGACGCGGCGGTCAAAAAGGACCTCAATCGACTGGCGGCCGCCTTCTCGGCCATCAGGGACAATGAGAGCGCAGCCCACGCCGTTCAGCTCGCGCTCGCGATCTGCCGCTACGTTCTGCTCGAACTTCATGGCGGCCAGCCGCCACCGAGCGCCCGGATCGAGTCGTTGGCCGACGAGATCGCGCGGGACGAGAGCTGGGCTCAGGTGCGCCAGGCAGATGTCACGGCTTTCATCAACAACGTGTTGAACGGCCACCAGCTGGACGACGGCCTGCCCGGCGAGGAAGCGGTCACGCTACCGTTCATCGTCGCCGCCAATCTGCTTGCCTCCAGTTCTGAGGCCAAGGACGGCAACCGTTGGTTCGACTATCTGGACGAGATCGAGGAGAGGCTGGAAACGACACCAGAGGCGGCCGGGTAACGGCCGCGAGTCCGATTCAGTTACTCAGGCAGGCGTCAGCCGAAGCGGCCGGTGATGTAGTCCTCGGTCCGCTTCACCGATGGGTTCGTGAAGATCTTCGCGGTCTCCGCGTACTCGATCAGCCGTCCCGGGTCGCCCGTCTTGTCGATGGAGAAGAACGCGGTGCGGTCCGAGACCCGGGACGCCTGCTGCATGTTGTGCGTCACGATCACGATCGTGTACTGGTTCTTCAGCTCCGTGATGAGGTCCTCGATCGCCAGCGTCGAGATGGGGTCCAGCGCCGAGCACGGCTCGTCCATCAGCACCACCTGCGGCTCGACCGCGATCGCCCGGGCGATGCACAGCCGCTGCTGCTGGCCGCCGGACAACCCCGCGCCGGGCCGGGACAGCCGCGTGTGCACCTCCTCCCAGAGGTTCGCCGCCCGCAGCGCCTTCTCGCACGCGTCGTCCAGCGCGGACTTGCGCCGCAGCCCGTTGAGCCGCAGCCCGGCCACCACGTTGTCGTAGATGGACATCGTCGGGAACGGGTTGGGGCGCTGGAAGACCATGCCGATCAGCCGCCGCACCGCCGTCACGTCCACGTCGCGTCCGTAGATGTCCTGCGCGTCGATGGTCAGCTTGCCCTCGACGTAGGCGCCGGGCAGCACCTCGTGCATGCGGTTGATGGAGCGCAGGAAGGTGGACTTGCCGCAGCCCGACGGGCCGATCAACGCGGTGACCGACTTGGGCTCGATCACCATGTTGATGTCGTCGATCGCCTTGAAGGAGCCGTAGTACGCCGTGACCCCCACGGCCTCGATGCGCTTGGCCATTCCGTTCATCCTTATTTGAGTTTGCTGCGACGGGCCAGGAGCTTGGCCGCGATGGTCAGGGCGAGCACCAGGGCGACCAGAGTCAGTGCGGCGGTCCAGGCCCGGTTGACGCCGTAGTTGTGCGTGGCCGCCACGCCGGCCTGCTGGTAAATGTAGATCGACAGCGACATCTGGTTGCCGGCGAACGGACTCATGTTGATGGAGTCCGTGCCACCCGCGACCAGCAGCACGGGGGCGGTCTCGCCGGCGGCCCGGGCGACCGCGAGCATCACACCTGTGACGATTCCGGGCAGGGCGGTCGGCAGCACGATCCGCAGGATCGTCTTCCACTTGGGGATCCCCAGCGCGTACGCCCCCTCGCGCAGCGGTGGGGGTACCAGCCGCAGCATCTCCTCACTGGACCGGGTGACGGTGGGCAGCATGAGCACGGCGAGGGCCAGCGCGGCGGCGAAGCCGGAGTAGGAGGCCCGCCCGTTGGACGACAGGTGCGGCGAGACGAGCAGCACCCAGAACGCGAGGATGAACAGGCCGGCGACGATCGACGGGATGCCCGTCATGACGTCGACGAAGAAGCGGATCGCGTTGGCGAGCCGTCCCCGCCCGTACTCGACGATGTAGATGGCGCCGGCGATGCCCAGCGGTACCGTGATCAAGGTGGCGATGCCCGCCTGCTCGATCGTGCCGATGATCGCGTGGTAGGCGCCGCCGCCCTCGTCGAAGGCGGTGATGTTGCGCATCGAGTGGTTGAAGAAGTCGGCGTCCAGCCGGGTCCTGCCCTTGTCGACCAGGGTCGCCACGACCGAGATGAGGGGCAGCAGGGCCAGCGTGAACGCGGCGTAGATGAGCGTGGTGGCCACCCGGTTGGTGGCGGCCCGCCGGCCCTCCACCACGCCGGAGACCGCCAACAGGCCGATCAGGAAGATCAGCACGGCACCGACCGCGGTCAGCGCCCAGCCGCCGCCCATCACCTTGCCGACATAGAAGATGAGGTACGCGAGGATCGCCGCGCCGGCGGCAGCCGCATAGGGTACCCAGCGCGGCAGGCGCCGCACCTGGAGCTCGGACGCGATCGACAGGGTCGGCTCGGAGAGTGTCGTCACGTCGCGCTCCCCACGAATTCGCGGCGCCGGTACACGATCCCGCGCGCGATCATGTTGACGACCAGGGTGATGGCGAACAGCACCAGGCCGGAGGCGATCAGCGCGCCGCGCCCGATGTCCTGCGCGTCACCGAAGTGGTTGGCGATGTTCGCGGCGATCGTGTTGCCACCCGAGTTGAGGATGTCGAACGTCACGTTGAACGTGCTGCCCAGCACGAGGGCCAGCGCGATGGTCTCGCCGAGCGCCCGCCCGAGGCCGAGCATCACGGAGGCGATGAGGCCGGGCCGCCCGTACGGGATGACCGCGGTGCGGACCATCTCCCACTTGGTCGCGCCCAGCGCCAGGGCGGCCTCCTCGTTCATCGCGGGCGTCTGCCGGAAGACCTCGCGCGACAGCGAGGTGACGATCGGCAGCACCATGATGGCGAGGACCAGGGAGCCCAGCAGGATGGACTTGCCGTACGGGCCGTCGCCGCCGAACAGCGGGATCCAGGCGAAGTACTTGTGCAGCCAGGTGGACAGGCCGCGCACCGGCTGCACCAGGTACTCCCGGCCCCACAGCCCGAAGATGATGCTCGGCACCGCGGCCAGCAGGTCGATGACGAAGCCGAGGCCGGTGGCCAGGCGCCGGGGCGCGTAGTGCGACAGGCACAGCGCGATGCCCAGCGCCACGGGTACCGCCACCAGCAGGGCGAGCGCGGAGGTCAGCACGGTGCCGAAGGCCAGGGCGCCGATGCCGAACTTGGACGGCTGGTCGGCCTGGCTCGGGTCGGGGAACCACTGGTAGTAGGTGAGGAAGTTCGCCTTGTCCGCCCGCAGCGCGGGGATCGCCTTGACGATCAGGAACGTCGCGATCGCCGCGATGATGACGAGTACGGCGGTGCCGGAGGCGGTGGTGAAGCCGCGGAACAGCGGCTCAGGGCCGAACCGCCGGCGCCTGGGCAGGCCGCCTCCGCCACCGAGCAGGGTGGGCCGGTCGTCCGGCCCCCGGTCGCCGGGTCCCTGCCCCTCGGATCGGTGTCGTGGAGCGTTCGGCTCGGCGGTCACCGACACATCGTCGTCGACCGGTCCGGGCCGGGGCGCCGGAACCTGGGAAGGTTCGCGTGAATGCGGCTCCGCCGAGGTCGCGGGTGCGACCTCGGCGGAGCCGAAGGAAGGCTCACTCATTCCGGAGCTTCTCCACCTTTTCGTCCTTGTGGACCTGCTCGCCGGGGATCAGGCGAGGTTTCCGACGGCCGACGCGACCTGGGTCCGGACGGAGTCGGGCAGTGGCGCGTAGCCCGCCTTCGCCGCGGCCGCCTGGCCATCCGCGCTTGCCGTGTAGGTGAGGAACGACTTCAGCAGCGGCAGGGCCGTGCCGGAGTTGCCCTTCGAGCAGACGATCTCATACGTGACCAGGACGATCGGGTACGCGCCGGCCGCGGTGGTCTTGTAGTCGATCGACAGGGTCAGGTCGGGTGCGGTGCCCGTGACCTTCGCGCTGGCGATGGTCTTGCCGGCCGAGTCGCCGGTCAACTCCGCGAACTCGCCCGCGCCGTTGCCGACCTTCGCCATGTTCAGGCTGTTCACCTGGGCGAAGGACCACTCGACGTAGCCGATGGCCCCGTCGGTGGACTTGATGGCCGCGGCCACGCCGTCGGACTTGTTCTCGGCCTGACCGCCCGGGGCCTTCCACGACTTGTCGTGGCCGTGGGTCCAGTCGGTGGCCGCGGTGGCGGCGAGGAACTTGGTGAAGTTGTCGGTGGTGCCCGAGCTGTCGGAACGGTGGATCGCCAGGATCTTCGTGGCCGGCAGTGTCGCGCCCGGGTTGTCCGCCTTGATGTCGGCGGCGTTCCAGGTGGTGATCTTACCGGCGAAGATCTTGGCGATGGTGGCGTCCTTGAGCTGCAGGCTGGTCACGCCGGAGACGTTGTACGCAATGGCGATCGGCCCGACGACCATCGGCAGGTGGATGGCCGGACCGCTCTTGCAGCGGGCGTCCGCCTTGGGTTGGTCCGTGGCGGGCAGCGGGGAGTCGGACCCGGCGAAGTCGGCCGTACCGGCGATGAAGGCGGTCTGGCCGGCACCGGAGCCGGTGCCCTGGTAGTTGATGGTCGCGCCGGTACATGCGGTCTGGTACGCCTTGGTCCACTGGCTCATCGCGTTGCCCTGTGCCGTCGAGCCCTGAGCGGTCAAGGTACCGGAAGCGCAGCTAATAGATCCGCCGCCACTGGAACTGCCTCCGGAGCCGGAGGTGGACGGGGTGCTGTTGTTGTCACTACCGCACGCGGCAAGCGCGAGCGTCGCGGTCAGCACGAGGCCGGCCATGATGCCATGCCGCTGGAGCTTCACTGCTGTCCCTTCGGGATCCTCCTGGGGCCGGCGGGGTTGCCGGTCCACAAGGACGCTAGGAGCGCGAGGTAGCCAAGGCAGTTGGCCGGAGTGAACGCTTGGTGAACAGGTCGGCCATCCCTGGTGACGTTGTGCTGAGGAGGAGATGGCGCGGCGATGAACAGCGACCCGAGAGGTCACAGGCCGGTACGGCGGCGGCGGAAGCACACATCCGTGGACCAACGGGCGAATCCGAGCTTACGGTACAGCGCAACCGCGCCCGGGTTCGCCTCGTCAACATACAGCATCGCCTGGTCCAGCCCCTTCGCTCGCAGGTACCGCAGGCCGGCGAGGGTCAGCGCCGCACCCAGCCCGTGGCCCTGCGCGGCCGGGTCGACACCCAGCACGTAGACCTCCCCGATCGGGTCGTGGTCGTGCTCCGGGCCGTCGCCGAGCGAGCCGTGCACCTTGGTCCAGTGGAAGCCGACGAGCCGCCCGTCACGCTCGGCGAGGAGGAAGCCCGCGGGATCGAACCACGGCTCCGCCATCCGTACCCGAAGGTCGTCTATTGTCCACCGCCCCTGGTCAGGCAGGTCGGCGAAGGCCCTGGCATTGATGCGGACCCATGCCTCGCCATCCGCCTCCGGCCGGAACGGGCGCAGGGTGACGCCGGCGGGCAGCCGGGGCTCGTCGACCGGCGCGTCCAGCGGCCGCCGCATCTGCAGCAGCACCCGGGAGCGCTCGAAGCCGAGCGACAGCGCGAGCGCGGTGGCCGACGGGTGGTCGCCGTGTGCCCACAATCGCAGCCGCCCGGCGGGGTCCTGCTCCTCGGCCGCGGCGGTCGCGGCCAGCACCAGGGCGCGGCCGAGGCCGCCCCGGCGGAACATGGGGTGCACGACGAGTTCGGCGCTCGCCCCCTCCACCAGGTCGGTCGTGTCCACGTGGGCGTAGCCGACCAGCGTGCCGCCATGCCTGATCAGCAGGTGTACCGCCGGAGCGTCGCCGCCGTGCCGCAGGTGCAGCACGACGTGCTCGGACAACGGGTCGGCCCCGTCCGCGTCACCGGCCGCCCGGGTCAGCGCGAAGACCTCGGCGACGTCGTCGCTCCCGAGATGGTCGGCCCGCAGTACCGCCGCGGTGGTGGGCACGCCCGCCGTTGCCGTGCGCTGCTCGCTACACCGTTGCGGACAACGAGCTCACGTCCGCGATCACCGGCTCCGGCTCGGGCAGCGCGCGGCCCGACGGGACCACGAACTTGTACCCGACCTGGCGTACCGTGCCGATCATGGACTCGTACTCGGAGCCGAGCTTGGCCCGCAGGCGCCGGACGTGCACGTCGACGGTACGGGTGCCGCCGAAGTAGTCGTAGCCCCACACCTCGCGCAGCAACTGGTCGCGGG
>JBBWZQ010000201.1:0-3406 GCA_039649115.1 Micromonosporaceae bacterium
ACGAGCACAAGGGCGACGGGGACGGCAGGAAGAAGGCCGGGTTCTGGGAGAAGCGCCGGGAGCGGGCCGAGGCCGACATCCAGCGGCGGTACCTGGACAACGTCCTCAAGGAGTTGGGTCCGAAGAAGTTCGACCGGCCCGAGCCGATGAAGCTGACGTCGGAGATGGTGGACCACGCGCTCAAGACGGAGGCCAAGTCGCCTCTCGGCGAGCGGATGAAGAGCCTCATCGCCGAGCGGTTCAGCGCGCTCGCCGAGGTCGACGGCAAGACCGAGCGGGTGCCGCTCGACGAGCACGGGATCCGGGACGCGTTCGCGAAGATGCACGAGGAGCTGTTCCCGCCCAAGAGTGCCGGCGCGATCTCCGGCGGTGAGCACCCGCCACCCGAGAGCCGGACGCCCGGCGTCCTCGACGAGGCGTCGCAGCACGACGCACCGGGTGCCGAGCCAGGCGGCACCCACGAGCAGCGGTGGGCGGCGGCGCACGCCGAGACCGGCACCGGGCACGGCGGGACGGAGGCGGTGGACCGCAGCCGCGGACTGTTCGTCGAGGTACTGGATCGGCACTTCGGCACGGAGGACTGGTCGCGCGGCACGGTGGAGGACGTCAAGTCGATGGTGCGGCGCGCCACGGACACGTCCAACAGGAGCGCGGCCACCGTCGACGAGGTGCGTACGCTGCGGACGTACCTGGAGAACCACTTCACCCGCGACGGCCGGATCCTGGACGACGCCACCATCGAGCAGAAGATCCAGGACCTGCACCGGGACTCGCGCCAACTCGTCACGGACCCGCTCACGCACGGCGGCGCGGAGTCGACACACACGGGGCCGGTCACCGGGGCCCACGACGCACCGCCGCCGACGCCGCCGATCGACCCGAACACCACGCACGGCCCGCCGGCACCCGAAGCGCCGCACGCTCAGCCCAAGGGCGATCTGAGCCTCCACAAGGAAGGCGAGTTCGAGCACCGGTACTTCATCGAGCGCAGCGACGGGCACGGGAACGTCTTCACCGAGACGGTCTCCCGCTACCACTTCAGCCTCGAATTCGAGCGGTTCCCCGTCGAGGAGTTCGGCGGGCCGGAGAGCCCGGCCGCGCGGGCGGCCCTGAACGAGGCGGCCAGGACCGTCGTCGACGCGGTACACGACCTGCGCGTCAACGAGCTGGACCGGTGGCTGACCGGGGTCGACGAGCACGGCAATCCGATCAAGCTCGCCGATACCGAACTCCCGAAGATCGGCAAGATGGCCGGGGCGGTGATGCTGCCCGACGGCAGCCTCCACGCGTCGACGAGTTCCACCCACATCCCGGAAGGCCAACGCCTGTCCCGCGCGGCCGACATGCAGGCCGACGGACGGGTCAGCATCCGGGGCGGTGAGACCGCCAACATCCCCAAGGTCGGCAACCATCGCGAGGCGTACCTGCTGGAGAAGGCCCAGCACCCGGCGATCCAGGCGATCCTCGACCGCATCCCCGAGAACCAGCGCTCCGTGTTCTCCGGGATGTGCGCGGAGCCGAATGTGCTCAGCGACATCGCGCGGAGCCTGGAACCCGACTTCCAGCGGGCCTTCCTCGCCGATGTGCACGGCGTCGACCCGAAGGCCTTCGACAGCCTGCCGGCCGAGCAGAAGTCGCTGAACTCGCTCAGCCAGCCGGACCGCCTCCGGTACGACCAGGAATTCGGCCGGCACCTGCGCAACAGCCTCGACGGCGGCCGCAGCACGGCGATGCGGACCCCGGAGGGCCTGCGCGGCGATCCGGAGTACCCGTGCGCCACGGACGACCGCCTGCTGGAGTCGTTGGGCATGCGCGCCGACTACGTCGACCGGGTGGCCGTGGAGTCCTACGTGGACGGTGAGCACGGCGTCATCGGGCTCATGCGCGGCGACGACCCGCTCCTCGACCACGTCAAGATGCTGACGAGCAAGCACCCGGACTGGCTCGTGGTCGCCGTGCACGGGGACCACGACGCGAACACGTTCGCCGCGAGGTTCGGGGAGGAGAGGCTCGGCCCGGTCGAAGTCAACCGGATCGTCGAGTCCATTGTGGCCGATCACCCCGAGCTGCATGGACGAGGCAAGGTCGTGCTGGTCACGTGCGAGGCCGACAAGCCGTTCGCGGTCGGGGACGGCACGTCGAGTTTCTCGCACGAGTTCGCGCTCCGGCACGGCAACGACGTACTCGCGCCGCCGGAGAATGTCTGGGTCAGCGACGCGGGTGACCTCCGGGTCGCGGCCGACCGGCCCGGTGCCGAGGACATCGCCGGGTTCGAGCCCGAGGTCGGGGCCGACGGCTGGTCCCATGTGGACGGTACCGGCCGCGCGGCGGACCCGGTCGCGATCGACGACATCGTGGGCAAGAAGACCGGTGCCGCCGGCGACAGCTGGCTGGGGGCCAGCGACGAGCACGGCCTCGGCCACGCCACGACCGGTACGGGCCATGCGGCACCGGCCGAGGTGCCCGGGGCGGGCCGGGCCGAAACGGCCGAGGTGCCCGGGGCGGGGCTGCACCGCGCCGAGGCGCCGGCGAACGCCGCCACCGAGCCCGGTGCCCACCGGGGTACCTTTGGCGACGCCTCGCGGGGCAACCTGATCGAGCGCATCAGGTCCCGGCTGAGCGACCTCTTCACCAGGGCCGAGGAGCCCGACCCGCGGCAGGCCGAGCGGGAGCAGATCGAGCGGGACAGCTACCAGGCCAGCCTGCGGGACGTGCAGCGGCGCTTCCGGGACGCGATCGAGGCGGATCCGCAGGTACAGCAGGCCCGCCAGGAGGTGCGTACCGCCCAGTTCGACGAGCAGCGGGCCCGGGCCGACGCGGCGGCCCGGCACGCCGAGGCGGACGCGGCGCGCGCCGACGAGCAGTTCGCCCGGGACCAGGCGCGCCAGTTCCAGGACCACCTGCGCCAGCTGGATCCGGCCAACCCCGACCACGGCCGGATCAGCCAGTACGCCGCCCAGTGGGAGCACCACGCCGACCAGCGGGCGACCGACGCCCAGCAGGCGGAGAGCCGCGCGCACCAGGCCGAGCAGCAGGTGGCCGACGCGCAGCGCAGGGCCACCGAGGCCGACCAGCGGGCCGACGCGATCACCAAGCAGGCATCGGCGCGGCGGCCGGACTTCTGGCGCTGGGCGAACGTCGACGTCGAGAGCCACTACCGGGTGGTGGACCAGAACCACCCGGGCCCGCAGACCTCGGCACTGACCGGGCGGGACGTGCCGCCGCCGGTCTGGCGCACCCGCCCGTACGGGCTGGAGCACGGGCTGCGGGAGGTGCTGCACTCCGACCAGGTACGGCTGGAGCGGGAGCTCGGCGACGGCACGGGCGGCTTCGTCCGTACCCCCGATCCCAAGGGCGCCTGGCTGCGGCTGCTCAACGCCTTCGGCATCCCCGGCGACCCCACCCG
>JBBWZQ010000243.1:0-9195 GCA_039649115.1 Micromonosporaceae bacterium
CCTTGGCGAGCGCCTGCGGCGGGACAAGGCTGGTGAGCCGGACCCCGGCGCGCAGCAGTTGCAGGGGGACCCGGACGTTGACCCGGCCTGGCCCATCACCGCCGGAGTTGTCCTCCCAGTTGACCACTACGCGCAGGTACTTGGGTCGGGGTTTCGGGCGGGGCGCGGCTCCCGGCGGCGACTCGGGCTGTTCTCGTTCGAGGGCGTCGATCAGCCGCTCGGCCTCGTCTGCGGTGATCTTGCCCGCGGCCAGCATCTGCAGGACCTGGCGGCGCTGCTCGTTCATCGTTGCCCCTCCCCCTCGTGACTCACCTGACGCTGACCAGCAGGGCCGTCCGGCCGTCCTCGATCTCGAACCGGGCGCCGGGCAGCGCCCACAGCAGCTGCCCGGTGCCGCGCAGCGCGCCCACCAGGCTGACCCGGAAGACGACGCAGGCGACCAGTCCGGCCAGCACGGCCAGCAGCAGCAGCGGTGACAGCAGCAGCACGACCGGCAGGACCGGGACGTACAGCCGCAGCCAGCGGCCGTCGCGACGGCGATGACGGTACGTCACCAACTGCGGGATCATCGGGACCTCGCCAGCTCGGCCAGCGCCTCCTGGACGTTGATCTCACCCCGCCGCAGGCGGTCGACGACGTCGGCGCCGGTGGGCGCCGGGTCGGTGTCGACGAAGTCCAGCTGCTCGGCGATCCGGTTCAGCCGGGCCTTGATCGTCGGGTAGCTCACCCCGAAGATCCGCTCCATCTCCTTGATCGAACCGTGCGAACGCACGAACGCGGCGACGAAAACCTGGTCGTCGATGCTGAGCTGGGCCAGCTGCGGCGGCTCGAACTGACCCTCGACCACGACGCCGCTGCCGGTGAGGCGAGCACGTGGCCGGGGTCACCGCCTACGCGGGCATGCCGCGCGACAGCTGACCCGCGAGCACCTCGCGGGCCTCCACAAGGGACGGTCCGTACCAGGTGAGGTGGCGCCCGGACACGAGGGCGTACGGTACGCCGGGGAACGCCTCGGGCCCGTCGGTGCCGGTGAACGCATACGGCTCGTCGGGCAGCACCAGGAGGTCGGGCCGCTGGGCGCGCAGCTCCTCCAGCGGGGGCCGGGGATAGCGCTCGGGCGCGTCCGCGTAGACGTTGTGGACGCCGAGCCGGGCGAGCACGTCACCGGCGAACGTGTCGCTGCCGAGCACCACCCAGGGGCGGCGCCAGACGGGCACCAGCGCGCGGGTCGTGCCGCCCGGTGGTGGCGCCGCCCAGACGCTGGCCGCGCGCGCCAGCCAGCCGGGGGCGGGCACGCCGAGTACCGCGAACATCTCCCGCATCTGCACGAGCGACTCGTCGACGGTGCGGGGACAGGTCACGTGCACGGCGACCCCGGCGGCGCGCAGGGCGAGCACGTCGGGCTCCCGGTTCTCCTCCGTGTTGGCGATCACCAGGTCGGGGCGCAGCGCCAGTACCTTGTCGACGGAGGGGTACTTGGAGCCGCCCACCCGGGCCACGGACAGGTCGGGCGGGTGGGCGCAGTAGTCGGTGGCGCCGACGAGCAACCCGGGCGCGGTGACCGCGATCGCCTCGGTCAGCGACGGGACGAGCGAGACGACCCGGGCAGGTCGGGTCACGGCCCGGTGATCCGGATGCCGGCCCGTGTCTTGTACCGCCGGTTGACGGCGATGAGGTTGGCGGTCAGCGCCTCCACCTGCCCGGCGTTGCGCAGCCGCCCGGCGTACACGCCCCGCATGCCGCCGATCCGGCCGGCCAGCGCCTGTACCACCGCGGTCGCCTCGCGGTCCTCGCCCAGCACGAGCACGTCCAGGTCGACCTCGGTCACCTCCGGGTCGATCAGCAGCGACGCGCTGACGTGGTGGAAGGCCGCGCACACCGTGGACTCCGGCAGCAGCGCGGCGGCCTGCTGCGCGGCGCTGCCCTCCGGTACCGGCAGCGGGAACGGTCCCTGCTTGTCGAAGCCGAGCGGGTTCACGCAGTCGACCACGAGCTTGCCGGCCAGCACCTCGCGCAGCGAGCCGACGAGATCGGCGTGGCCGTCGTACGGCACCGCGACGATGACCACGTCGGCTCCGCAGGCGAAGGCGTTGTCGCCGCCGGCGAGCAGGCCGGGCGGCACGCCGGGCAGCGCGGCGAGGCCGGCGGCCGCGCCGGCGCCCCGCTCGGCGCTGCGCGAGCCGATCCGCACCCGGTGGCCGGAGCGCGCGAACCGGTATGCCAGTCCCCTGCCCTGGTCGCCGGTCCCGCCGAGGATGCCCACCGAATGACCCGCCACGTCAGGAAGCATGCATCCCATCGTAATCTTGGTGGCTCAGCCCTTCAGGTCGGGGAAGTCGTCCTCCCAGAACTCCGCCGCCGAACGCGTGCCCGAGCGCCGCGTCTCCGCGCCGCGCAACTCCACCCGGCGTATCTTGCCCGAGATCGTCTTCGGCAGCTCCGCGAACTCGATGCGCCGCACCCGCTTGTAGGGCGCGAGGCGCTGGCGGGCGAACCGGAGGATGGCCAGCGCCGTGTCCGCGTCCGCGGCGAAGCCGGCGGCCAGGACGACATACGCCTTGGGTACCGCGAGGCGCAGCGGATCGGGCGACGGCACCACGGCGGCCTCGGCGACCGCCTCGTGCTCCAGCAGCACCGACTCCAGCTCGAACGGCGAGATCCGGTAGTCCGAGGCCTTGAACACATCGTCGGTGCGCCCGACGTAGGTGATGTACCCGTCCGCGTCGCGGCTGGCCACGTCGCCGGTGTGGTACAGGCCGTCGCGCATGGCCTGCGCGGTGCGCGCCTCGTCGTCGCGGTACCCGACCATGAGGCCGAG
Organism: Micromonosporaceae bacterium; assembly: GCA_039649115.1. GTDB lineage: Bacteria > Actinomycetota > Actinomycetes > Mycobacteriales > Micromonosporaceae > DATEJJ01. The sequence goes on from JBBWZQ010000243.1 coordinate 2,819, forward strand.
CGGGCGGTGCGACAGGACCAGGCACAGCTCGCCCTCGGCACCCGGTACTCCGGTCAGCGGATCCGCGAGCACCACCCGGTATCCGGGCAGCGGCCGGCCCATCGAGCCCAGCCGCAACTCCTGCCCCGGCGAGTTGCCGACCGACGCGGTCGTCTCGGTCTGCCCGTACCCGTCCCGCACGGTGATGTCCCACGCGGCGCGTACCTGTTCGATGACCTCCGGGTTGAGCGGCTCACCGGCGGCCACGCACTCACGGAAGGGCACCTGCCAGCTGCTCAGGTCGGCCTGGATCAGCATCCGCCACACAGTGGGCGGCGCGCACAGGGTGGTGACGCCGCAGCGCACGGCGGTGTCGAGCAGCGGACCGGCGGCGAAGCGGGCGTAGTTGACGACGAGGACGGTCGCCGCGGCGTTCCACGGCGCGAACACGTTGCTCCAGGCGTGCTTCGCCCAGCCGGGCGAGGAGATGTTGAGGTGGACGTCGCCGGGGCGCAGGCCGATCCAGTACATCGTGGACAGATGGCCGACCGGGTAGGACACGTGGGTGTGCTCGACGAGTTTGGGCGACGCGGTCGTGCCGGACGTGAAGTACAGCAGCATCGGGTCGGACGGGTCGGTGGGACCGTCCTCACTGGAGTCGTCGAGAGAGGCGTACGCCCCGGCGTAGTCCAGCCAGTCCGGGCCGCCGGTCGCCGCGCCCGCACCGACCGCGATGCGCGTCCACCCGCCCGGTACCCCCTTGAAGGTGGCGGTGTCCACGTCACGCGCGATGACGTGCGCCACGCTGCCCCGCGCCACGCGGTCGGCCAGATCGGCGGTGCTGAGCAGCGTGCTGGCCGGGACGACGACCGCGCCGAGCTTCATGGCCGCGAGCAGCGTCTCCCACAGCTCCAGCTGGTTGCCGAGCATGACGAGCAGCCGGTCGCCGCGCTGGACGCCCAGCGCGCGCAGCCAGCCGGCGACCTGTGAGGAGCGCGCGGACAGCTCGGCAAAGGTCAGCCTTGCCTCCCGGCCGTCCTCCTCCACGATCCACAGCGCGGTCTGCGCGGCGTGCTCCACCGCGAGTACCCCGTCGAACCAGTCCCGGGCCCAGTTGAACTCGCGCAGCGCGGGCCACCCGAACTCCTCGTAGGCCGCGGCGTAGTCGTCCCGGTTGGCCAGCAGCAGGTCGCGGGCGGCCCGGAAGGCGGCCACATCGGCATCGATGTCGATCACTATGAAACCTCCTTGTGGAACAGCACCCGCCGGCTGGCCGGATCGGCGACCGTGAGCGCCACGGGTACCCGCGAACCGAGCGCGAACCCCTCCCCCTCGCACCTGGCCCGCACCGGCGGGTCGTCGATCGCGATGACGGCACGGGACTCCTCGACGTCCAGCACGCCGGCCTCGAACTTCTCACCCACCCGGCCCTGCAGCAGCACCGCCTCGGTCAGGTCGATCGCACCGCGGTTCGCCGCCGAGGCGCGCCGGTCGCTGGTGGACATGGCCTCGGGCAGCCGGGGCAGCGCCTCCCGCACCCAGTCGGGTACCTCCGCGCCCGCGTGCAGCGCCAGGCAGGCCTCGGTGGCATACCGGTCGGCGAGCCGGCGCAGCGGCGCGGTCACGTGCGCGTACGGCGCCGCGACCGCGGCCTGCTCCGGCTGGTCGGGTGCGGTCCCGTCAAACGGCGTGTAGCCCGCGCCACGCATCAGCTCGGCGGCCTGGTCGAGGAAGGCGGCACCGCGCGGGTCGCCCGGGTCGACCGAGGCGATGACGCGCCCCGGGGCGGCGCCCTCGGGCCACCCGATGGCGAGCGAGGTGGCCGCCGCGCGCAGCTTCGCCAGGGCACCCGGCGGCGGTGGCGGCATGGTGCGCAGCAGGCCGACCTTGCCGGCGAGCATGATCTGCGCGGCCACCATGCCGGTCAGGAGGGAGATCTGCGCGTTGTACTCCTCGACCGGCACCGGCGCGATCAGCGCGAGCCGCCACCCTCCACTGTCGACAGGTTCGACCTCCTGCGCGGGGATGGGCAGGTTGATGGCGCCACGCGCCAGCCCCCGCTCGATGAGCAGCCGGCCGATCTCGGGGAGCAGGGCGATGGGTCCGGCCACCCGGCCGGCGTCCACGCCGACCTGTACCGCGGCGTAGTTGAGCTTGGCGCGGCTGCGGACGGCGGCGCGCTGCACGGCCACGTCGCGCACGGCGCCGTCGGCGTCGAGGTCGATGGTCCACACGACGGCCGGGCGCACCTGGTCGGGCAGCAGGCTCGCGGCGCCCTCGGAGAGCACGGCCGGGTGCAGCGGCACCTTCCCGTCGGGAAGATAGACGGTCTGCCCGCGGCGCCAGGTCTCGGCCGCCAGTTCGCCGCCGGGCGGGACGAAGGCGCTGACGTCGGCGATCGCGTACCGCACACGGTAACCGCCGCCCTCCCGCCTCGCCAGGCACATGGCCTGGTCGAGATCCATCGAGGACGGCGGATCAATGGTGACGAACGGAAGGTCGGTCCGGTCGACCGGTGGCGGCGGCGGTGCCGCGGCTGCCGCGTCGGCTTCCGCCTGCGCCGCGGGCGGGAACCGCACAGGCAGTTCCAGCTCGCGGCGCAGGGCCGAGAAGTCGATGCGTGGGGCAAGCACACGTCTGATGACCACGCATCAGTGTAACGACGGCGGAGCCGATCGCGGTTGCGCTCAGCTCGTGGAGGCGCTCCCTCGCCGCGCGGCCGTGGTGCTCGTGCGCCTGGCGGTGGCTGTGCCGGATGCCGCCGTGCGCCTCGCCGCCGGTGCCGGTGCCGGTGCCGCCGTGCGCGTGGCGGCGGGTGCCGCCGTGCGGTTCGCCGCGGCGGTGGTGCGCGTCGAGGCCGCGGTGCCGCGGCTCGCGGCGGCGCTGGTGCGCTTGGCCGTGGACGTGGCGCGCTTGGCGGGAGCCGTGCCGCGCGTGGTCGCGGCCGTGGTGCGGCGCGCGGCCGGTGTCGCGCGGCCCGCCGCCGTGGTCTTCTTGGCGGCGGTGCGCTTCGCGGGCGTGGCCTTCTTGGCGGCGGTACTCTTGGCGGCCGTGCTCTTGGCAGCCGTCGTCTTCTTCGCGGCGGTCGTCTTCTTCGCCGCCGCCGTGGTCTTCTTGGCCGCCGTGGTGGTCTTCTTGGCCGCCGTCGACCGGGTCGCGGTCGCCTTCTTGGCGGGTGCCGTCTTCTTCGCGGCGGTCGTGGTCCTCTTGGCCGCGGTGGTCCGCTTCGCGGTCGTGGCCTTCTTGGCCGGTGCCGCCTTGGTGGCGGTGGTGGTCCTCTTGGCCGCGGTGGTCCGCTTCGCGGTTGTCGCCGTCTTGGCCGGTGCGGCCTTCTTGGCCGCGGACTTCTTCACGGGGGTGGCCTTCGCCGCCACCGTCTTCTTCGCGGCCGCGCGCTTCGCGGCCGTCGTCGTCGTGGCCTTCTTCGCTACGGCCATCGGGTCCCTCCTGTGGGAAGTGTGTGGGAACTGGGAATTGAATGAGGAGTGGCTGTTTGGATCAGTCACTCCTCGCCTGACCAGCGGACGTCTTCCGCGTCCCACGTGGCGTTGCGCTCGGCCACCCGGTCCAGTGCCCGCTCCGCCTCGGCGGCGGTCGGGTAGGGCCCGAGGCGGTAGCGCTCGGCGCAGACGTTGTCGGCGGTTTCGACGCGGTTGTGTCGCAGGCACCAGAAGTACCTACCAACTTCGCCGCTGTTGCTCATGACAACACTGTGCACCGCAAACCGCTCAGGCGCTACCGATTCGCGCGAAAAGTCGAAGGCACTCCACTGTAGACCCAACTGCGGACATCCGGCCAGGGGTCGCCGCTACCCGGACGAAGTTCACCCAGAAGCCTTGTGCCGCAACGTTTTTTCCGTTTCACTCCGTCCCCGCGAGGGTCCGGTGTACCGTTCCGCCGCCGTCCGAGCTCGGTAATAAATTTCTGCGGGCAACACGCCGTCGAGGTCGTGTCGAGGTGGTCGTCGTACCGTCGGCCGGGGTAGAAGGAGGGCGCTGGGAGGTGGTGCGAGTGGGTGCGGCGGGTACCACGAGGGTGGTGTACGTGCTCGGTCGCGGGCGCAGCGGGAGCACCGTGCTCGCGCAGGCACTGGGTGCCTTCGACGGCTTCTTCAACGCCGGGGAGGTCCGCTACCTGTGGGACCCGGTGCTGACCCACGGCACGCGGTGCGCGTGCGGCCGGCCGGCACCCGACTGTCCCGTGTGGTCACCCGTGCTCGCCGCGCTGTCCTGGGTGGACCGTGCCGAGGTCGCGCGCTGGCAGCGTGCGGTGGTCCGGGAGGCGCGCCTGCCCCGGCTGCTGCGCGCGGGCGCACCGTGGCCCGCGCTGGAGCGCTACCGGGCGGTGATGGCGCGCGTGTACGCGGCGATCGCCGAGGTGACCGGCTGCCACACCGTGGTGGACTCCTCCAAGCGCCCGTCGTACGCGCTGGTGGTGCGGCGGCTGGCCGGCTGCGACCCGTACTTCGTGCACCTGGTGCGCGACCCGCGCGCCTGCGCGTACTCGTGGCGGGCCGAGGGTTACCTCGGCGGTTCGGGTGCGCCGGTGCGAGCGCGGGGCCCGCTCGGCGCGACGCTGCGGTGGAACGCGCTCAACCTCGGGGCGGAACTGGTGCGGCACGCCTGCGGGCCCGGCCGGACGCTGCTGCTGCGGTACGAGGACTTCGCCGCCGCACCCCGCGAGGTACTGGCCCGGGTGGTACACCTGTGCGGCGCGCTGCCCGACGCGTCGGCGTTCCTGGACGCGCGCACGGTGCGGGTACCGGTCAGCCACGCCATCGCGGGCAACCCGGTGCGGTACCACACGGGGGAGGTGGCGATTCGCGAGGACGGGCGGTGGCGCGACCGGCAGCGCCCGGCCGACCGGGCGGTGGCCACGGCCGTGGCGCTGCCGCTGCTGCGCCGGTACGGGTACCGGCTCAGCCCGCGTCCGGCGCCGGCCGGCGCGGCCGCGCCGCTCCGCCCGTGCGGATCAGGTGACAAGGCGGCGCTACAGTCGCCGGATGGAGCCTGTGACTGGTGACGAAACGACTGGTGACGAAACACGCCCGACACCCATCGGCGCGCCGGACGGCCGCCTCTCGCCCCGGTTCGTCGGGCCTGACACCTTCGCCCGGCTGCCCCGGCTCGACCAGGTCGGTCGCGCGGCGGTGGCGGTGCTCGGCATCCCGTTCGACTCCGGCGTCTCGTACCGGCCCGGTGCCCGCTTCGGGCCGCAGGCGGTGCGCGCCGGCTCGAAGCTGCTGCGCGGATACCACCCGGCGCTGGACGTGGAGCCGTGGCTGGCGCACCAGGTGGTGGACGCGGGCGACGTGACGTGCAACCCGTTCAGCATCGACGAGGCGGTGAACCAGGTGCACGCCGGGGCGCGGGAGGTGCTGCGCAGCGCCGACCGGCTGGTGAGCATCGGCGGTGACCACACCGTGGCGCTGCCGCTGCTGCGCGCGATGCACGCGGCGTACGGGCCGGTCGCGCTCGTGCACTTCGACGCGCACCTGGACACCTGGGACACGTACTTCGGCGCGCCGGTCACCCACGGCACGCCGTTTCGCCGTGCCTCGGAAGAGGGACTGCTGGCCCTGGACCACGCGGCGCACGTCGGCATCCGGGGGCCGCTGTTCGAGCGGGCCGACCTGCACGAGGACCGCCGGCTCGGGTTCGCCACGGTGTCCACGATGGACATCGCCCGGCGCGGCGTGGACGAGGCGATCGACCGGGTCCGCGACCGCGTGGGCGACCTGCCGGTCTACGTGAGCATCGACATCGACGTGCTGGATCCGGCGCACGCGCCGGGCACCGGTACGCCGGAGCCGGGTGGCCTGACGACAAGGGAGTTGCAGCTCATCCTGCGCGGGCTGGACGGGTTGCGGCTGGTCGGCGCGGATGTCGTGGAGGTCTCACCGCCGTACGACCACGCCGAGCTGACCGCCCTGGCCGCCGCGAACACGGTGTACGAGTTGCTGGCGCTGCTGGCCCGGGGTTAGCGCCACGCCGCGGCGAGCCCGGCGCGCCCATCCGCGGTCAGTTCGCCGTGCAGGCGCAGCCGGGACAGCCCGCCGTCGGGGTACGCGTCCAGGCGCGCGTGGGTCACGGCCGGCCCGGGCGGGACGCGGAACAGGTGCCGGGTGTCCGGCTGCAGCCGGGTGCGTTCGAGGATCGGGAAGGACCGGTCCGGCGAGGTCCACCCGCTCAGCGCCACGTGGCTGGAGGCGTTGTATTTGTAGTGCGTCGTGTCCACCTCGACCTCGCGCACCCAGCCCGCCGCGGCCAGCCGGAGCACCACCCAGTCGTGGCCGCCGCCGCGCCGCCGCCGCGTCTCCCACCCCTCGCCCATGTGCCGCGCCGGGCCGGGCAGGATCAACGCGGACGGCGCGGAGTAGAAGTCGTCGCTGCTTTCCA
>JBBWZQ010000246.1:0-13968 GCA_039649115.1 Micromonosporaceae bacterium
GCCGGCCGGCGTACGCGCCCGCGCAGGGTGCGGCGGAGTGGGCGGCCGGGCAGATGCGGGCGGTGCTGGACCGCAGCGGCGATCGCAGCGCGATCCTGCACCGGTTCGTGTCGTCCCTGGACCCGGCCGCGGAGCAGATCCTGCGCGCCGCGCTGCGCGAGCAACGGCCCGGTACCGGGCCCGCGGCGGGCGACCCGCTGGAGCCCTGATGCACGTCGCGGTCTACTGCCCGCTGCTGTGCTCGCTGCTGTTCGCCGCGGTCGGGCCGCGGCTGGCCGTCCGCCATCTGCCGCCGGGCGTGGGGATGTGGACGCTGAGCCTGGGCGCCGGCCTGTCCGCGCTCGCCTCGACCTGGTCGCTGGCGCTGCTGGCCGGCACGCTGCTGGACGAGGTGCTGCCCGACATCACCGGGCGCAGGTTCCGTGATCCGGTCAACGACCTGGTGGCGATCACCGCGGTCGCGCTGCTGCTGGTCGGCCTGACCCGGCTGGTGCGCAGCGGGCTGGGCCGGGTCCGGCTGCACCGCGAGTTGCGCCGTTCGTGTGCGCACAGCCGCGGCCCGGTCGTGGTGCTCGCCGACCAGGTGCCGCACGCCTTCGCCGTCCCCGGCGGGGGCGGGCGCGTCGTGGTCAGCCAGGGCATGCTCACCGCGCTGCGCGCCGCTGAACGCCGCGTGCTGTTCGCGCACGAACGGGCGCACCTGCGTGAGAAACACCACTGGCACAGCGCCGCGGTCGCCGCGGCGGCCGCCCTCAACCCGCTGCTCATCCCGGTGCGGGCGGCCAGCACCCACCTGTGCGAGCGGTGCGCCGACGAGAGCGCGGCGGCCGAGGTCGGCGACCGCGGGCTGGCCGCCTCGTCCCTGGCCCGCGCGGCGCTGGCCACCGCCGCCGCACCCTGCGGATCGCCCGCGACCAGGCGCGGCCGGGCGGCACAGCCGCTGCCCCTGCACTACCACCACACGGGCATCAGCGCCCGGGTGGTGGCCCTGCAACACGGCCCGGTGCCGGGACGACCCGGCCTGGCCGCGGTGCTCCTGGGCCTCGCCTGCGTCGCGATGATCGCCGACGTCGACGCGACCGGTGACTTCCTGGGCCTGATCCTCGGCGCCGTCCACTGAGGACGGTGGACGGCAGCCGGGACCAGGCGCGGCACCCGCGGGTCAGCTCAGGCCGGGCAGGACCGGCGTGTGCTCGGCGCGTACCGCGGCCAGTTCGCCGGGGTCCAGCCCGAGCAGGTGCAGGATGGTGGGCGCGATCTGCGTGGTGAGCACCGGCCGGTCCACGCTGCGGCCGTGGCTCGCGTCCGGCCCGGCCACCAGGATCGGCACGTCCCGGTCGGCGGGCGCGTCGCCACCGTGTTCGGCGATCTTGCCCTTCTTGCCGGTGTACACGACGCCGACCTGGGCGATGCCGATGAGGTCCGGTACCCGGGCGTCACCGGGCGGTACCCCGATGAACGCGGCCGCGGCGGCCCCGGCGTAGACGCGGGCCAGACCCGAGGAGGTGTACGGCTTGGCCGCGCCGGTGATGTCGTTGCCGGTGCCTGAGTGGCTGGTCAGGAACGCGGTGGCGAAGGCGGTGGCCCGCGGCGAGCGGTCGGTCAGCCACAGCAGCATCGCGTCGTCGTCGATCCCGAAGGCGACCAGGTCACCGGCGTGCCCGGCCGCGGTCCACGCCGCGTTGAGCGCGTCGATGATCGGACCGTCCGGTACCCGGGTCAGCTGCGACGGTACCGTCGGGGACTGGCCGTGCTTGGCGGAGACGATGACGGCGGTACGGTCGGCGAGCCCGCGCGCGGCCAGCTCGCCGACGAACCGGCCCACCTGCGTGTCCACATAGGACAACGCGTCCCGCAGTACCGGGCCGGGAGTCACCCCGTCCGCGAGGTACCCGCCCGGCGCGCCGCCGGAGGTGGGCAGCTTCTGCGCCGTCGACACGCTCTGGAAGTTCATCCCGAAGATGGCCGGGGTGCCCAGCTTGACCGAGCGGCTGTGGTCGTACCCGTCGATCTGGTTGAGCACCGCCCGCACCTTGTACCCGTCGTACTGCTGGGTCAGGCTGTTGACCTGGGTCCAGTCGTCACCGGCCGGGTCGGCCAGGCTGTTGATCTCGGGGGTGAACAGGTCCTGGATGCCCTGGCCGGAGGGGCCCTGCAGGATGTCGTAGGCCGGGTGCTTGTCCGACCACGCGGTGACCAGGTGGTGTGCCCGGGCCACCTCGAAGACGGTGTTCACCTTGACGTACTGGTGCGGGTACACCGGCCGGCAGGTCCCCGGGTCGACCGGCAGCTGGGCCGGGTCGATGACCTGTTCCGGGGAGCCGGTCATGGACAGGATGGAGCCGGGCAGCCCGGCCAGGCCCTGCCCGGCGTCCAGCGCGCTCAGGTTCTTGTCCAGCTGCTCGAAGTAGGTCACCTCGGCGCCCGGCTCGGCGCCCGCACAACTGGTCGTACCGGCCGGCAGCAGCGCGTGGTTGTACGAGTCGTCGTAGTACACGCCGGTCGTCTTCGGCGTGCCGCCGGTGACCTGCGCCAGCATCCCGGGGAACGAGTCGGACGGGAACGTGGTCTGCGCGTGGCGGTACGCCACACTCCGGCCGGTCAGCCGGGCCAGCGCCGAGTCGGGGTGGTGGCCGACCCACCAGGTGAGGTCCTGCTGGTGCAGCCCGTCCACGGACAGCAGCAGCACGTGCCCGGCGGCGGGGTGCCCGCCGTGGTGGCCGCCGGCGGCGCCGGCCGGCGTACTCCCGACGAGGGCCAGCCCGGCGGCGGCCGCCGCGGCGGTGGCCGCGATGGTGAGTGGTCGATGGGACATGGGCGGTCAAACCTCCCCTACAGCCGGTCGGGTACCGGCCCTGCGCGTCTGTCTAGCGAGCGCGCATGGCGGGGCGGCGAAGCACCGGGAAACGGCTCCGCAATGGACGGTGATGCCCCGGTGCCGGACCAGCCGGTCCGGCACCGGGGCACGGTCCGGTCATCCCCAGGAGGCGGTCGACCAGTCGTCGCTCGACCAGTAGTGGCCGCTCCAGGTGCCGTTCGACCAGTAGTGGCCGGACCAGTAGTGGCCGGACCAGTCCGGGTCCACCCACGAGGTGGCACCGCCCCACGGCTGGCCCGCCCAGGTGCCGGCGGCCCACGTCTTCGAGGCCCAGGAGCTGCCCGTCCAGCCGTCGCCGGCCACCCGGTACCCCATCCAGGACCCGGCCGACCACGCCGTCCTGGCGGCGCTCCTGGGCGCCCAGGTCGCCGAGCCGAGCGGGCCCCACACGGTGGCCTCGCCGGTCAACGAGACGCCGTCCCGCACGACGTGACTCCCGCCGCGGGCGTCCTCGATGTTGCCGGTGCCGCTGGACCACGTGTTGGTCTGGGTGGCGGTGGGCGTCGCGGCGGCGAGGGCCATGTTCACGTTGACCTCGCGGTAGCCCTTGCCGGCCGCGTTGCCGGCGGTCAGCACGCTGCCGTTGTACATCAGGATGTTCTTGACCTGGTCCGGGGTGAGCTTGGGCCGGCTCTGCAGCAGCAGCGCGACGGCCGCGGAGGTGATCGCGGTCGCCTGGGAGGTGCCGCTGCCGCGGAACAGCGTGGTGCCGGTCCGCGCGGCCGGGTAGGTCGTGTCGATGTTCGAGCCCGGGTCGCTCAGCGACACGATGGACTGTCCGGGCGCCAGCAGATCGGCCCGCCGGTTGGCCGCCGTGGAGGACGTGAGGTTCGTGAACGTCGAGATGGTGTCGTCCGATGTGGACGGTGTGGCATTGGTGGCGGCCGAGCCGACATTGAGGATGAACTGGTCGGTCGCCGGATCGGTCATCGCCGTGCCGCCGTTGCCGGTCGCGGCCACCACGACGATGCCCGCCTTCCACGCCTGCTCCACGGCGAACTGCACCGGGTCGGTCCAGTAGTTCGGGGTGCCGCCGCTGCCGTAGGACAGGTTGATGACCCGGATCGGGTTGGCCGTGTCGTCGTTGCGGTGCGCCACCACCCAGTCGAGCGCGGCGACCATCTGGGAGACGTCCACCGCGCCGTTGGAGGTGCCCACCTTGACGGAGGTCAGCTTCGCCTTGGGCGCCAGCCCGACGGTACCGGTGGCGGTGTCGTTGCCCACGATGATGCCGGCCATGTGCGTGCCGTGCCCGTACGTGTCCAGGTAGCGCAGGCTGGCGGACTGCGACTCGAAGGACAGGTCCGGCCCGTTGACCACCTGCGCGGCGGGCAGGCCCGGTACCGGTGCCACACCGGTGTCGATGAGGGCCACGCCCACCCCGGTACCGGTCAGGCTGGCCGCGGCACCGGTACTCGCACCGATGATCGCGCGCACGTTGGCCAGCGTCTGGGGTGTCCCGCTGCTGGCCGATCCCATCCAGATGTTCGATGCCCAGGCGCTGGACCCGCTGTGCGGTGGGTCGGCCGGCGCGCCGCCGGCCGAGCCCAGCGCGGCGACGGGTAGGAGCGCGGCGGCCGCCACGGCCACGCGTGCGAAGCGGCGACGGCTGCTTCTCCGGTTAATGATCACCCAGTGTCCTTTCGTGCTTGCCGACAGGCGTCCGGCCTCACCACCATCACTGACCGTCCGGCCGGAGTCACTGGTCTGCAACCGAATCTCACCAAGCTGCACCCGAAAACCGCCGACCGCCCGACACGGTGTCCTCCGGTCCTTGTCATCCGTCGCGGGGTCCACGGCGGAAACGTTCAACCAGCCGGGGCGCGGGCCGATTGGGGCGGCGACCACCTGCACGGGACGCCAGGCGGAACGGTGGCGTGTGCGACGAGCGAGGGCGGTGACGTGAGCGGTCCGGCCACTGACCCCGTCACCGGTACGCTGCCCCGCGCGGTCCTCGGGCCGAGCCTGGCGCGGGCGCTGGCCGGCGGGGGTACCTGCGGGCTGTTGCTTTTCGACGTCGACTTCTTCAAGACGGTCAATGACGTGTACGGCCACCAGCGCGGGGACGAGGTGCTGCGCCAGGTGGCGGACCGCGTGGACAGCGTGCTGCGCGCCGGCGACACGCTGTTCCGGTACGGCGGCGACGAGTTCGTGGTGCTGCTGCCGGAGACCGACTGGCAGACCGCGGTACGCGTGGCCCTGCGACTGACCGACGAGGTGCGCGCGCACCAGTTCGCCGGCGACCCGCCGCTGCACGTGTCGATCAGTCTCGGCGTCGCGGTGTCCCCGGGTGACGGCGCGGACCCGGGAGCGCTGCTCGCCTGCGCGGACCGGCGCAACTATCTGGCCAAGCGGCGGGGTCGCGGCACCGCGGTGGCGGACGACGCGCAGACGCCGGTGGATGCCGGCGACACCCGGCTGTGGGAGCGCGACGCCGCGCTGTCCGGTACCCACGAGTTCCTCACCCGGCTCGCCGCCGACAAGCGCGGGGCGCTGCGCGTCGACGGGGAACCGGGTGCCGGCCACACCCGTTTCCTGCGCGAGGTGCGCAACCTCGCGGCGCTGCGCGGCTTCCAGGTCACGCAGGTCGGTCCGCAACCCGATCTGGTACCGCCCGGCCGGGTGCTGCTGGTCGCCGACGTGGCGGACACGGCGCGCGTCGACGCCACCGTGGCGGCCCTGCTGCGCGGCGATGCCCGGCCCGAGGTGCTCGGCCTGGTCTACGCGACCGCCGGCGGCCCGGACATCGGCGACCTGCCACTGCTCGCCACGGTCGAACTGGCTCCCTGGTCACCGGTGACCCTGCGGATGTGGTTGCGCAACGCCCTGCAGGGCGAGCCCAGCCCGGCGCTGCACGGCTGGCTGGTCGCGCGCAGCGGCGGGCTGCCGGCGCGCGTCGCCGCCGCGCTGGACCAGCTGCGCGGCCAGGATGCGCTGGTACCGGCCGACGGTGGCTGGACGCTGGCCGCGTCGATGCTGCGGCCGCGCCGGCGCCTGGGCCGCCTCCCGGCCACGGTCACCGGCCTGGTCGGCCGCGACGAGGACCAGGCCCGGGTGGCGAAGATGCTCGCCAGCGGCCGGCTGGTCACCATCACCGGTTCCGGCGGCATCGGCAAGACCCGGCTGTCCCTGTCGGTGGCCACCGCGCTCGGCGCCCGGTACACCGACGGTGCGGTCTTCGTGCCGCTGGCCGACATCAGCGACCCCGATCTGGTCGTGGTGGCCGTCGCGCACGCGCTGGACGTCGCGGAGGTACCCGGCCAGCCGCTGCTGGACAGCCTCCTCGAGCACCTCGCCGAGTCCTCGCTGTTGCTGGTCCTGGACAATTTCGAACAGGTGGTGGCGGCGTGCCGCGCCGTCGCGGAGATCCTGGCGGCCGCGCCCGGGGTGGCCATCCTGGTCACCAGCCGGGAACCGCTGTCCATCTACGGCGAGCAGGTCCACCGACTGCGACCGTTGCCGCTGCCGGACCTCGCCGCGCTGCCCGGCGGCCCGGCCGGGGTGGCCCGGGCGCTGCGCGACTCCCCGGCGGTCGCGCTGTTCGAGCAGCGGGCGCGGGCCGTCAACTCGGACTTCACGCTCACCCCGGAGACGCTGTCGGCCGTCGTCGAGCTGTGCCGTCGGCTGGACGGCCTGCCGCTGGCCATCGAGCTCGCCGCCGCGGGTGCCGACCGGGCCGCGCCGCAGACCCTGCTGCGGCAGCTCTGCGGCCACCTCGACGCGCTCGGCCCGGGCCCGCGCGACCGCCCGTCCCGGCAGCAGACCCTGCGCGGTGCGATCGAGTGGAGCTACGCGCTGCTGGAGCCGGCCGAGCAGCGCCTGTTCACGACGCTCGCGGTCTTCGCCGGCGGGTTCACGGTGGCGGCGGTGCGCGCGGTGGCATCGGCACCGTCCACAGTCGAGGATGCGGACCTGGTCGAGCGGCTCGCCGCGCTGGGCAGCAAGAGCCTGCTGGCCACGGAGCAGGATGCCGAGGGCGCGGCCCGGTACCAGATGCTGGAGACCATCCGGGCGTACGCGGCCGAGCGGCTGGTCGCCGAGCCCGGCGGGGACGCGGTCCACGCGCGCCATGCCGCGTTCCACGCCGACCTCGCCGAGCAGTCGGCGGAGGGCATGACCGGGCCGCGGCAGGCACAGTGGGCCGAGCGCCTGGAGCGGGAGTACCGCAACCTGCGCGCCGCGTTCGGCTGGACGCTCGCGGGCGGCGATGTGGACAGTGCCGCCCGCATCTGCCTGGGCCTCTGGCGGTACTGGCGCAACGGCAGCCACATCAGGGAGGGCCGGGAGTGGCTGGACCAGGTGCTGGGCGCCTCGCGTCCGGTGCCGGCCGGTACCCGTACCAGTCTGTTCTATGCCGCCGCCATCCTCGCGGCCACGCTGACCGACCACGAAGCTGCGGTGGCCCTGGGCGAGCAGGGCCTCCGGTTGGCCGACGCGGCGGCGGACCGGCAGGCCAGCGCGCAGGCCCGCAACGCGCTCGGCATCGCCGCCATCGGCGCCGGGGACTACGCCCGCGCGGCCGAACACTTCCAGCACAGCCTGGCCATCTGGCAGGAACTGGACCAGGCCCAGGGCACCGCCATGGCACTGGGCAACCTGACCAAGCTCGCCCTGCGGCTGGGCGACGTCGACCGCGCGAACGACTACGCCACCCAGTGCCTCGCACTGGAACGGGCCGCCGGCAACACCCGCGGCGTCCTGCTCAGCCTCGAATGCCTCGGCCAGGTCCGGCTGGCGCAGGGGGACCTGGCCGCGGCGCGGGCCGCGCTGGCCGAGAGCCTCGCGCTCAGCCGTACCGTGGGGGACGCCTTCGGCGAGGCCACCGCCCTGCACCATCTCGGCCTGGTCGCGCAGGCCGCGGGCGACCGGCCCGAGGCACTCCGGTTGCTGACCTCGGCCCTGGCCCGGCGGCACCGCCTCGGCGACTGGGAGGACCTCGCGCTGTCCTTCGACTGCGTCGCGAACGAGCTCGTCGACACCCGCCCGGAACTCGCGGCGCGCCTGCTGTCGACCGCCGACTGGCTGCGCGAGCGGTACCGGCTGCCGCTGCCGCCGGAGACCGAGACGCGCCGTACCGCGACCCTCGCCGCCGCCCGGCAGGTGCTGGACCACGCCCCGTACCTCGCCGCGCGGGTGGCCGGCAGCGGCGCGCTGCTCGGCACGATGGTCGAGGAGGTACTGGAACTCGCGCCCTGACCGCGCCCGGCGGGGTCTGCCCGCGGGTACACACCGGGTTCTGCCCGCGGGTTGATGTGCCGGGGCGCCGGGCGGCGAAGCATGGTCGGTATGAACGAATCCGATGTGGTGACCGTGCGGGGCCTGCGCAAGCAGTACGGCGGCCGGGTGGTCGTCGACGGCCTCGACCTGGACGTACCGGCCGGCGAGATCGTCGGCCTCATCGGCGCCAACGGCGCCGGCAAGACAACGACCGTGGAGTGCGTCCAGGGCCTTCGGCGCGCCGATGCCGGCACCATCCGGGTCCTCGGCATCGACCCGGTGCGCCAGCCGGACCTGCTGCGCCCGCGGCTGGGCAGCCAGCTGCAGGACTCGGCGCTGCCCGACCGGCTGCGGGTCGGTGAGGCACTCGACCTCTTCGCGACCACCCGGGCCCGCGACGGCGAGGGGCTGCTGGCCCAGTTCGGCCTGGCGCAGCGGCGCCGGTCCGCCTTCGCCAGCCTCAGCGGCGGCGAGCGGCAGCGGCTGTTCCTCGTACTGGCGCTGCTGAACGAGCCGCGGCTGGTGATCCTGGACGAGCTGACGCAGGGGCTGGATCCGGCCGCGCGCCGTGACGTGTGGGCGGCGGTCAGGCAACTGCGCGACGGCGGTACCACGGTGCTGCTCGTGACGCACGAGATGGACGAGGCCGAGGCGCTGTGCGACCGGGTCATCGTCATGCGCGCGGGTCGGGTGCTGGACGCCGGCCCGCCGGCCGCCCTGGTGGCGCGCCACGCCGGCTGGGTGACCGTGCGGTTCAGCTGGCCCGAGGCGCGGCGCGCGGACCTGATGCCGGACCTGGAGCAGGTGCCGGGTGTCCGCGAGGTGACCGTCGCGAACGGACGGATCAGCGCTTACGGGGACCGGCGGGTCATCGCGCACATCGGTGCCGAACTGGTGCGTCGCAACCACATTCCGGACGACATCACCGTGGAGATACCAAACCTGGAGTCCGCGCTGCTCGGCCTGCTCGACGGGCCGGTGCCGGACGCGACCGAGCTGGTGGGAGCCTCGCAATGACGACGATGACGCGCCAAGAAACCGGTACCCCCGCTGCCGCCGCACCTCGCCCCCGCTCGGCCGTGCGCCGCCTGATCCGGGCCGAGCTGCGACTGATCCTGCGCGATCCCTTGACGTTGACGTTCGTGTTCGCCTTTCCCGTCGTCACGATGCTCATCATCGGCGGCTCGTTCGGCACCGAGCCCGATCCGGCGTTCGAGGGCGTCAACCCGGCGCACTGGTACGTCGCGTCCTACCTGACGGTCGTCATCGCGGCGACCGGCCTGGTGATGCTGCCGGTGCACATGGCGTCCTACCGCGAGCGGGGCGTGCTGCGCCGCTTCGCCGCGGCCGGCTTCCCCCGCTGGTCGTTCGCGATCGCGCAGCTCGTCATGGGAGTGGCGATGATCCTGCTCGCCGCGGCGCTGCTGCTGGCGGTCGCGGCGCCGGTGTACGGGATACCCGCGGTGGACCAGTGGTGGCGGGTGGTCGTCGGGTTCGTGTCCGGCGCGGTCGGCTTCGTCAGCGTCGGCGTGCTGCTCGGCTCGGTGCTGCCCTCGGCGCGCTCGGCCCAGGCGGTGGGGCTGCTGCTGTTCTTCCCGTCGTTCCTGCTGGGCGCGGGCGGCCCGCCGCCGCACGTGATGGGCCCGGTGCTGCGGCACGTGGCGGACGTGCTGCCGTTGACCCTTGTCACCAACGCGATCCGGGAGCCGTGGCTCGGCCTCGGCAACGCCACGGGCACCCTGGTCGAGGTGGTCGCGCTGTCGGTCGTGGCCACCGTGGTGGCGGCGCGCCGCGCGGCCCTGGCCGGCGCGCAGTCGTGAGAGTCTGGTGCAGACTGGTCCCGTGCGGAGCCTGAGTCAGCTGGTGCCGCCCACCCGCCTCGCGCGGTGGGCGGCGCCCGGTGCGGTGGCCGTGCTGGTGCTGCTCGGCGCGCTGCAGGCGGAGCACCGCCGCAACCCGTGGGTGGTGGTGTGCGCGGTGCTGGTGGCCGTCGGCGCGGCCCGGCTGATGGCACCGGACCGGCCGGTACTCTCGCCGGTCGCCGCGGTCCTGTCCGCCGGGGCCGTGGCCCAGCTCGGCAACGGTTCCGCCTCGAACGTCGGCTGGTTCGCGGTCTGCATCCTCGTCGCGCGGCTCGGCTTCATCTCCAGCACGCGGGTCACCGTGGGGTTCTGGGCCGCGGGAGTACTGGCATTCGGCCTCGAATGGTTGCTGACGACCGCCGACCGCGGCTGGGCGGCGTGGATCGCCGGTACCACGTTCACGGCGTTCGCCTGCCTGCTCGCGCGCCGGGAGCGGGATCTGGCGCAGCGCCTGCGGATCGCGCAGGCCGGGCTGGCCGACCGGGTACGCGCCGAGGAGCGCAACCGCATCGCTCGCGAACTGCACGACGTGATCGCACATTCGTTGACCGTCTCGCTGCTGCACGTGTCCGGTGCGCGGCTGGCTCTGGCGGAGGATCCCACCGAAGCGGAACGGGCGCTGGCCGAGGCCGAGCGGCTCGGCCGCGAATGCCTCACCGAGGTCCGGCAGGTGGTCGGGCTGCTGCGGCACGACGAGGTCGGCGCCGGCGCGCCGCTGCCCGGTGCGGCGCAGCTCGCCGCGCTCGTCGAGCAGTTCCGCGACGCCGGTGCCGACGTGGTGTTCACTGTGGACGGTGCCGCCGGGGAGCTGGGTGCCACGGTCGGTCTCACCCTGTACCGGCTCCTGCAGGAGGCGCTGACCAACGCCGCGCGGCACGCGCCCGGAGCGCCGGTCCGGGTCACCCTGTCCGTCACGCCCCACGCCACGGTGCTCACTGTGGACAGTGCCGGGTCACCGGGTACGGGCAGGGGGGCCGGGCTGGTGAGCATGCGGGAACGGGCCGAGCTGCTGGGTGGCACGTGCACGGCGGGCCCGGCGGCGGGCGGCTGGCGGGTACGGGCCGGGATCCCGCTGCGCACCGCGTCCCGCCCGGCGGTGTCCCCGTGATCCGGGTACTGCTGGTGGACGACCAGGAGCTCATCCGTGCCGGGCTGCGCGGGATCCTCCGTACCCGGTTCGGCTTCGAGATCGCCGGCGAGTGTGCCGACGGCCGGGACGTCACCGCGGCGGTGGCCCGGTTGCGGCCGGACGTCGTGCTGATGGATGCCCGGATGCCCGTGGTGGACGGTGTCGCGGCGACGGCGGCGCTGCGCCGGCTCGCGGACGCGCCGCCGGTGCTGGTGCTCACCACGTTCGACGACGACGAGATCCTGGCCGGTGCCCTGCGCGCCGGCGCGTCCGGCTTCCTCCTCAAGGGCGTACCCGTGGAGGACCTGCAGCGCGCGGTGCGGACGGTGGCCGAGGGCGGCGCATGGCTGGATCCGGCGGTCACCGGCCGGGTGCTGTCCACCTACCGCGGCCGGCCGGCGTCTCCCGGGCCGGACACCGCCGCCGACGTGCTGACCGCGCGCGAGCGCGAGGTGCTCGCGCTGATCGGGCAGGGCATGACGAACACCGAGATCGCCGCGGCGCTCGTGCTGGGCGAGGGCACGGTCAAGACGCACGTGAACCACATCTTCACCAAGCTGCGGTTGCGCGACCGGGCGGCCGCGATCGTCTTCGCCTTCGACCACGGCCTGGTCACCCCGTCCCAGGACCGGCAGCAGTAGGCGGAGGCTCACGGCCAGCAGCACGTACCGCTGCTCGCCCTGCCCGTCCCCGCCAGGGACCACGACTAGAACCGCCAGTCCAGCATCACCTGCGCGCTGCGGTCGGTCGCTCCGGCCGACCGGTACGTCCTGAGCGCCGCGGCGTTGTCGGCCTCGGTGAGGACCCACATGCCGTAGCAGCCACGGTCGCGGGCCAGGTCCGCCAGCGCCGCGACGAGCGCCCGACCCAGGCCGCGACCGCGGAACTGCTCGCCGACCCCCATCTCGTACAGGAACATCTCGGTGCCCTTGTCCGGGTGCGTCAGCTCCACTCCGGACACGAACCCGGCCGGCTGCCCGTCGACGTAGGCGATGCACAGGTGGTTGTCCGGCCCGGCCAGGAACCGCCGCGTCCACAACGGACCCGGCTGGTCGTCGAAGAGCGGTCCGGCCCGGGCCACCGCGTCCTGATCCGTCGCGCTCAGCCACCGAAGATCCATGAGCCCAGCATGGCGCATCGGCCGCTCATCCGCCGGAGGGACGGCGTGCGTGCCCGACCCGGGGGTGCTCCCGCCGCGACTGGCCGGATCCGGCCAATGACCGGCGGCGGCAACCGCCGGGCGCACGGCGGTGACCCGGCTCTCCTAAGTTGTAGCCCATGGGGATTCGGCGTAGGTACCGGCGGTTGAGCGCGCTGCTGCTCAGCGGACTGATCGTGGTCGGCGCGGGTACCTGGTCGTCGGTCCTGTCCACGCCGCCGGTCTCGGCCGCAACGGCCTGCCCGGACAGCACCCGGGTTTTCGCGGTCCTCCAGGCCACCGGTCACCTGACCGAGATCCCCGCATGTCCCAGCCAGTCCAGACTCGGTCCGGCGGCCGAGGTGGACGCCGGGGACTGGCGCGGGTACCGGCAGCTGTTCGCCGCCGGGGACGGTGCGGCGGTGGTGCTGTATGCCGTCACCGACGACGGGCAGCTGTGGTGGCGCCGCCAGCCGGGTCCGGGAGCCGCGTTCGGCGCGCCGGTACGGGTCGGCGTCGACGTCGACTGGTCGCGATTCAGCTCGGTCTTCGTGCCCCAACCGGGCTACCTCCAGGCGGTGGCGACGGGTTCGCCGGTGCTGACCTACCGGCACGACCGATGGGCCACCGGCGGGGTCAAGGTGGCCCCGGAGGCGCCGCTGCTCGCCGCGTTCGCCGGACCGTCGATGACGGCTGCCCGGTGGGGGACCTTCGCGGAGGGCACCTGGGCCGGTGCCCACTACCGCATCTGGCGCAACAAGTTCTACCCCCAGACCGTCGACCACGACGACGCGTGGTACTTCAGCGGGGACCTGCCGGCCGGCGCGACCTCCGTGACGGGGACCGATCCGTGGCTCTACGCGGTGTCGGTCGCGGGCTCGGTGATGCTGCTGCGGCAGCCGACCCCGGCGCCGCCACCGGGGAAGACGTCGTGGGACTGCCCGCGACAGAATCCGTTGTCGTGGCAGGTCGCGGCCAGCATCAAGGGCGGGTACCGCCAGGTTGTCTTCCCGATCGCGCAGTCCTTCGCCCAGTCGCCGTCCCTCATGGCGATGACCACGTCGAACGGGGGCGGCGACTGCCCGGCGGACTCGCCCTACGAATGGCAGTAGGGGCGGTCAGTCGATCCAACCGCCGCGGATCGCGGTCGCGGCGAGCGTGACCCGGTTGCTGGCACCCAGTTGCTCGAGCAGCGCGCCCACGTGGCGGCGCACGGTGCGTTCGCTGACGCCGAGGTGGCGGCCGATCGCGCCGTCGGTCATCCCGACCAGCACCAGACGCAGCACCTGATCCTGCTCGGGTGACAGCTTGGCCGAGCTGCCGTCCGCCGCGACCGCCTGGACCCACAACTGCTCGAAGTACGACCGCAGCGCGGCGACGATGACCGGCACCCGTACCAGCAGGGCGCCCTCCATCCCGGTGGGTCCCAGCGGCAGCAGTGCGGCGCGCTCGTCGACCAGCACCATCTTCATCGGCAGCCGCGGGACGACCCGGCACTGCCAGCCGGCCTCGATGGAGGCGCGCAGCATCTGCCGGGCACCGGGGATCTCCAGTACGGCACGGGAGTAGATGTTGCGGAACTGCACGCCGCGCTCGACCACCTCGGCCGGCAGCGAACGGGCCGAACGCGGGTCCGGCGGGCGGGAGAAGTGCTCGGTCTCCAGGCTGATCAGGTCGCGCTGCGCCGACAGGCACAACTCCACCGACAGGGCGCCGATCTCATCACGGTCGGTCAGCACCTGGA
>JBBWZQ010000285.1:0-7188 GCA_039649115.1 Micromonosporaceae bacterium
GCCGCGGCCGCCGCGGCGGCCGCGTCGTTGCCGGCCCGTCCGGCGGCAGCCGCGGCGTTCTGCGCGGCCTGCCGCGCCGCCGCCGCCTCGGCCACGGCCCGATCCGCCTCGTCCTTGGCCGCCTTCGTCTCCGACGCCGCCTGGGCGCCCGCCACCTGTGCGGCGTTCACCAGATCGCTGATGGTCTGCGTCTCCTGGTCGCGCGCTGCCGCGACGGCCCAGTCGATGTCGATGAACCGCGTCAGCGCGTCGACCGTGCCGGCGTCCAGGGCATGCTGCGCCGCGGTGCGCACCTCCGGACCGCCGGCGGCCATGATCTGGTTGACCCGGACCCGCTGGTCGGTGGTGTCCGGCTGCCGCCACCCCGTCTCAAGGAAGGTCTGCAACGCATCGGGGGTACCGGCATCCAGCGCCCGCTGGGCCGCCGCCCGCAACTGTGGGCCGCCGGCGGTCATCATCTGGTTGATCCGCACCCGCTGGTCGGTCTGCCAGGGTTGCCGCCACCCGGACTCCAGGAACGACCCCAATGCCGCCGGATCGGTCGAGTCCAGGGCCTGCTGCGCCGCGGTGCGCACGGCCGGACCGCCGGTCGCCATGATCTGGTTCACGCTGAGCCGGTCGTCGACCTGACCGCGCTGTGCCCAACCGCTGGCCAGGAACGCGCAGACGTCCGCGTCGGTACCCAGCAGCGCCCGCTCGGCGGCGGCGCGTACCTGCGAGCCCCCGGCCTGCCAGGCCAGTACCACGGCATCGCGGTCGCAACCGGCAGGTGCCGGATCGGCCTCCGCACGCCTCGCAGGTGGGCCGCCCACCAGTGCGATCACCACCGCGAGAACCATCACCGCGGCCGTCGAGGCGCGGCCCCGCCCGACGCCAGCCCACGCTGTGCTCATATTGACCACGCTCCCCGTCTGGTCATTGACGCACTCCGGTCAGGAAGGAACCCGCAACTCCAGCAGGCCGGTCGGATCGGCGTTCGGATCGGTGCCGATGCCGACCTGGGTACTGCCGGACGGGTTGACCACCACGGACACCGGCGGACCGGTCTGCGTCTGCACCACTGCCGTGAGTTGATGGCCGGAGCCAGCCTGCTGCCCGTCACCCCGGATCTCGTAGACACCGGGGACGTTGAGAGCCAGGCGGCCGACCGGCCCGGAGACCTTGAAGCAGATCTGTCCCGCCCCGTTCGCGCCGATCTGTTCGGTGGTCCACACCCGGACCACGCCGACGTTGTCCACCGGCTGCGTCGCGCAGTCGGCGAGCAGGATGTGACCGTCACCGGAGATGAGCTTGACGTTCAGCGACGCCTCGATCGCGGCCGCACCCGGATAGCTGAAATCCTCCACAATGGACCCAGGCGCATCCGCTGCCGGCCGTACCGTCGCCAGCACACCGATGGGCTGCTCCGGTCTCCGACCCACGATCCACACGACCCGGTTGCCCGGCCGGTAGAGCAGCAGATAGCCCGGCCCACCCGTGTGGTCGTAGTCGAAGGCCACGATCCGGTCCCGGTCGATGGCCAGGTCGAAACCACCGATACCGGCGGTGGCGTTGGAGTACACGGCCGTGAACGTGTTGCCCGTACCGTGCGCGAGGATGGCGGTCCTCTTCGCACCCGGCCGGTACAGCACCAGGTGGTCCAGCATGCCGGTGTGCTCGTAGTCGAAGGCGGTCACCTGGTCCCGGGCGTCGGCCAGGTCGTACCCACCGATACCGGCGGTGGTGCTGGAGTACACGGCCGTGAACGTGTTGCCCGTGCCGTGCCCGACGACGAAGGCCGTTCTCGCTCCCGGCCGGTACAGCAGCAGGTGATCCTGCTTCCCCGAGTGGTCGTAGTCGAAGGCCACGATCTGGTCCCGGGCGTCCGCGAGGTTGTACCCGCCGATGCCCGTGGTCGTGGTGGAGTACACGGCCGTGAAGCTGCTGCCCGCACCGTGCTTGAGGATGAACACCGTCCTGGTCCCCGGCCGGTACAGCAGCAGATGGTCCAGCTTGCCTGAGTGGTCGTAGTCGAACGGGACCACGCGATCCGCCGCGTTCCTCAGGTCGTACCCGCCGATGCCCGTGACGCTCTCGGCCACCGACGGGTACGTGTTGTCCGCGTCGTGCCTCGCGATGAGGATCGCGCCCGCCCCGGGACGGTACATGACCAGATGGTCCAGCTTGCCCGAGTGGTCGTAGTCGAACGGGACGACCTGGTCCACGGCATTCCCGAGGTCGTACCTCCCGATACCGGTCGAACTCGAGAAGTAGGGTACGAAGGTCGCCGTGAGGCCGGGCGTATGCTGCGCGATCCAGATCTTCAGGTCATCGACCCGCTGTGCCGTGGCGCCGAAGCGCGTGTCCGACTCCGTGAGGCAGCCACCCTGCCAGGAGGCGATGTCGAGGCCGACGAGTTCCGGCTGGCCGCCGGTGTTCCGGAAGACCGGCCCGCCCGCGTCACCCTTGCAGGCGGTCGCCTGACTCCCGCCCTGCCCGGTCCAGGTGAACGCGTCGGCGGTCACCGTACCGACCGCCGCCGGTGCGGCCTGCAGGTGATCAGGTACCCACTCGGTCGCGGTCCGGCCGTAGCCCGCCACCTGGAGGACGTCGCCGACCGCGGGGGCGGAGCCGGTCACCGTGATCGGTGCGATGTCGGTGACGCGCAGCGAGAGCCTGGCGAGCGCGACATCCCGGTCCGGGCGCGGAACGATCTCGACCACGGGAAGTACCCGCCCGGCGGAGCCGGACAGATCGGTGCGGCCGACCGTGACCGTCGTCGGCACCGTGGGCGCCCCGGCGGTCACCGGCTGCCCGTTGACGGCGAAGCAACTGCCCGCGGTGAGTACCCACTGTGGACTGACCAACGCTCCGGTACACGCCCGCACACCACCCACGTCCACCTTTGCCACGAAGCCCCACGAGCCGTCGGGCACCGGGCCTCCGCCGCTCACCGCCAACGCGGGTGCCGTGCCGGCCAGGCCCGCACCGAGCCCGACGACGAGAGCGGCGATCAGGCGGGCGACGCGGCGACCGGTACGCGGCGCGACACGATCGGCGCCGCGCGGCGAGATAGAAACCATTGCCAGAACCCTGCCTTCAGAGAGAAGGAAGGACAGGCCGCACCACCCATCGATGCCTGATCGCTGAGAGCCCCACGTGCGGACAGCGCCACGACCGGCGGGCACGAAGCCTTTCCCCGTAGCTGTTGGTGACCCCTCGCACCTTCAGCCACTCAGGCATAGCAGAACAAAATTGTCTACGGTCGAGGCGCTGGACTATACATTCGATGACTGGACAACAAGCCGGCGCTAGTGGATTGGACATGGCGGACGGTACGCAATACCGGGGAAGAATTCCGTCCATTCAGTACGGGTGATCATCGGATAGGCGATGTCGCATATGCGTTCGGCGACGTCCTCGGGATTGACGCGCCAAAGCATCGCGGTCCAATCCTCGCTGCCGGTGATGACATAGCGGCCGTCACGGCTGAACGCGACCGCATCGATGGGTTTGGGGTGCCCGGTGATGGTCGCCACTTCGCGGATCCGGCGCTGATCGGTGACGTCCCAGAGGCGGACGATGCGATCAGAACTCGCCGTGGCCAGGAGGTGCCCGTCCGGGCTGAACGCGACGGACTCGACGCCATCCGTGTCGCCGGTGAGCGTGGCGAGCGGGGTCGGGTGGCGCGGGCTCGTGACGTCCCACAGCCTGACCGTCCGGTCTTCGCTGGCCGCCGCGAGCGTGTGCCCGCCTGGGCTGAAGGCCACCGACCGGACAGTGTCGCTGTGGCCGGTCAGGCCGAGCACGGGCGTCGGGTGGGCACGGTCACTGGTGTCCCACAACGACACGACGCCGTTGGCTCCGCCGGCGGCGAGCAGGCGCCCGTCCGGGCTGAACGCCAGCGACCATACGCCGTCCCGGTTTCCGGCGATCCCGGCGAGCCGTACGGGGCGGGCGCCGTCCCTGACGTCCCACACGGTGACGGATGCGTCGGCGGCCCCGACGGCGAGCGTGGCGCGCTGGGGACTGAAGGCGACCGCGTGGACCGCGGCGGCGATGTGTACCGGGATGCTGAGTTGGCGAGGCGTGTCGGGATCGGTGACGTCCCACAGCCGGGCGGTTCCGTCATCACCGGCGGTGGCCAGCAACCGCCCGTCGGGGTTGAAGGCGAGGGCGTTGACCGGGCCGTTGTGACCACGCAGGGTGGCCTGCGCGCGTGGATGGTCCGCATCGCGCACATCCCACAGCCGAACGGTCCGGTCGTAGCTGGCTGTCGCGATGGTACGACCGTCGGGCGCCTGGGCGACGGAGTACACCGAGCTGCCGTGTGCCGCCAGCACGTTGCCCGGTACGTCCCACAACCGGGTGGTGCGGTCGCGGCTCGCGGACATCAGCGTCTGGCCGTCGTGGCTGAAGCCGACGGCGGTGACCGCGTCCACGTGACCGCCGAGCGTCAGCAATGGACCCGCGTGATCGGCTTCCCGCACGTCCCAGAGCCGGACGGTGGCGTCGACGCCACCGGAAGCCAGGACGTGACTGTCGGGGCTGAAGGCCAACGTGGTGACCGCGTCCGTGTGACCGGTGAGGTTCACCCGGTCGTGCGGCTGACCCGAACTTGTCATGCTCCACAGCAGCACGTCATGGTCGTGTCCCGCCGCGGCCAACAGGCGCCCGTCCGGACTGAAGGCCACTGTCGACAGTGGAGAGCCCAGCGGCAGCACGGAGAGCAGCCGCGCCGGCGCGGCTTCGCCAACCGCCCACAGGCGAAGCGCGCGGTCGTCGCCGACAGTGGCGATCGTGTTCCCGTCGGGGGAGAACGCCACGGCGCGCACCGTGGCGGTATGCCCGCGCAGCACAGCGGTCTCGCGCGGCTGCCCGGTTACCGGGACGTCCCACAATCTGACAAGGTGGTCGGCTGCGGTACCCGCCATTCTGGTGCCGTCCGGACTGAACGCAACGGACAGAACCGGCAGCCTGTCCCCGCCGATACCAGATCGTGGATGTCTGTGCCGTGGATCAGTGGTGTCCCACAACCGGATCGTGCCGTCCCGGTTGCCACACGCCAACACCCTGCCGTCCGGGCTGAACGCCAGCGCAGCGGCCGCGTGCGTCTCATCCAGCTCGGCCGCGACCGTCCTCGGACGGTGCGGATCGGAGACGTCGGTGAGCTGCACGGCGCCCCCGGTCCCCGCGGTCGCCAGCGTTCGTCCATCCGTCGCCATCGCGGTGAGGCCGTATTCATGATCCATCAGGGTCGCGTACGGCAGGGCGAAGGCGCCCAGCAATGCGCTGCGGACGTTCATCGTGGGAGCCAGGCGATACGCCGCGAGCAACAGTTGATTGGCGAGCGCCGGTTGTGTCGGGCGCAGCGCGTTCGCCGCGGCGGCGACATTCTGGGCGGTGGCGATGTCGCGCTGCCGCGCCGCCGCCTGCCGGGCGAAGCCGGCGTACGTCGTGGCACCGGTCACCAGGACGAGGAGCCCGGTCAGGACCGCGACCAGGCGCTGAAGTCGGCGGCTCTGCCGGCGGGCGGCGGCTCGTTCGGCCTCCTGCAACGCGATGCTGGCCGCGAGAAACGACTGCTCGCGCGACGTGAGCGAGGCGCGGCCCAGGGCGATCCAATCATTGGCGGCGGCGAGTCGGACCCCGCGAAGCAGCGCGGCCTGGTCCCTCCCGATTTCCTCCCACTGCCGGACGGCTTCGCTGAACTCGTGGTGGAATCGCAGGACATCCCGGTCTTCGGTGAGCCATTGCCGCAGCCGCGGCCAGCAGCGGATCAGTACCTCGTGCGTGATCTCAAGCCGGTCCTGGTCGACGGTGATCAGCCGGGCGCCCACGAAATGCTCCACGACGGCGCGCACATCCTCGTCGGACATGTCGATGTCGTCGCGCCTGATCCGGCGCTTCGTGTCCTGCGTTCCGGCTCCCAGGGCGGCGAGCCGGGTGAACAGGCTCCTGGCCACCTCCTGCCGATGAGTGCCGAGCGCGCGGTACGCCGACTCCGCGGTGTTGGCCAGGGCGCCGTCGATCCCGCCCGTGGCCTGGAAGCCGGCCAGGGTCAGGGCATTGCCGCGTCGCCGACGCCACGTCTCCAGCAGCGCATGTGACAGCAGCGGCAGGACACCAGCCCGGCCGTACGCGTTGGCCACCAACTCGACCAGCAGAGCTCCTTCCAGCGTCAGGTGTTCCTGGAGCGCGGGCTGGGTGATGGCCCGCCGCAGCTCGTCCATGGACATCGGGCCGACGGCCAGCTGCGCCTCGTCGAAGGCGCGTACGAGATCAGGGTAGGCCGTGCAATGCTCGTAGAAATCGGCGCGCGTGCCGATCACGACCCGGCACCGACTGCTTTCCGCCGTCGCGGCGACGACCAGTGCCTCGATGAACTGCGTGCGTTCGTGAGGGTCCGCGCACAGCGTGAACACCTCTTCGAACTGGTCGACCACGATCAGCAGGTCGGTGTCTTCCGACCCTTCGTCGAGTATCTGTCGCACGATCCAGTGCAGGCCACGCCGGTCCTCCACCAGCTGACGGCGCAGTTCGCCAGGGGTTGCGGCGCACAGCGGGGCCAGCCGCAGAGCGCATTCCTCCAGCGGATGCAGGCCCGGCGTGAACATCGCGGTCCGGGGCGTGCGGGGTTGTGCGGTCCATCGCGGTATCAGGCCGGCCCGCAGCACCGAGGACTTCCCGGAACCGGAGGCGCCGAAGACGGCGACGAACCGGTGCTGTTCGACACGACGAATCAGGTTCGTGACCAGGTGTTCGCGACCGAAGAAGCGGTTGGCGTCGGTCGACTGGAACGGTGCCAGCCCCACGTAAGGGGATGCCGCGCCGCCTGCGAAGGCACCGGTGTCGGAGGCGAGGACAGCGCCGTCGGCATGGGCCGCGAGGTCCGTCGCCAACGCGTGCCACCGGTGCTCCCATGCGGCCACGTCGCCGCCGCACGCGCGGACATAGGCCAGTGTCACCCCGATGCTGGGTAGCCGGCGCCCGCTCGCCGCGGCCGCCAGCGCAGCCGATGAGTAATGGGCGCGTTCCGCCAATTGTCGATAAGGCGGGCTGCCCGCCTCGTGTCGCAGTTGCCGAAGGTCAGCGACAAACCGCAGTAATTCGGCAGGTCCCTCGTCAAGTGGGCGCTCAGTTCGAGCCACAAGATCTCCCCCCGGATCTTTCAGCCGACCGTCCAACCATCGAATCGTAACTGGGGGG
>JBBWZQ010000322.1:0-22640 GCA_039649115.1 Micromonosporaceae bacterium
CCGGCGGCGGCGCTGGACGGCCCGTGGTCGCGCGGGCACATGTTCTCCCTCGCCGGCCCCATCTACGCGGGTACCAACGAGATCCAGCGCGGCATCGTGGCGCAGCGGCTGCTCGGGCTCCCGCGGGGGGCGTGATGTGGTTCGCGCTCACGCAGGACCAGGAGGCGCTGCGGGACGCCGCGCGCGACCTGCTCGCCCGGCGGTGCCCGCCGGCCGTGGTGCGCGCGGCGTGGCCGGATGGCGACCGGTCCACCGTGGACGATCTCTGGCGGCACCTGGTCGGCATGGGCCTGCCGGCGGCGGGCGTGCCGGCGGAGCGTGGCGGGCCCGGCCTCGACGAGGTGGCCATGGCGGCGCTGCTGGCCGAGGTGGGGTACGCCGCGGTGCCACTGCCGGTGGCCGAGACCGCCGCCGTCGCCGGCCCGCTCGTGGGGGACGGCACCGCCAGGATCGCCCTGGTGGACGCCTCCGGCGTCGTTGCCTACGCGCAGATCGCGGACGCGTTCCTGGTGCTGCACGACGGCCCGGTACGCCTCGTGGATCGCGGCGCGGTGCCCGTGGCTGCGGTGTCCACCGTGGACGGATCGCTTGCCGCCGGCCGGGTGTCCATCCCGGACGGTGCCGGCCGGCTCGTCACCGCCGACCCGGAGCTGGTCGCGCTGACCCGCGAACGGGCCACCCTGGCCGGCGCCGCACAGCTCATCGGCCTGTCCCGGCGCATGCTCGACCTGACCACCGGCTACGTGAGCGCCCGCCGCCAGTTCGGCGTGCCCGTCGGCGGCTTCCAGGCGGTCGCGCACCGGCTCGCGGACGCGCTGCTGCGGCTGGAGTTCGCGGCACCGGCCGTGCTGGCCGCGGGCTGGGCACTGGCGACCGAGCCGTCGACCGCCGCGCCACCGGTGTCCATGGCCGCCGTGCTGGCCACCGAGGCGGCGCGGGAGATGGCGCGCACCGCCCTGCAGTGCCACGGCGCGATCGGCCATACCGTGGAGTACGACCTGCACCTGTTCGCCAAGCGGGCCTGGGCCCTGGCCGCGCGCGTCGACCTCGACGCCCACCTGGACCGCCTCGCCGAAGCCCTCGACCTGAAGGGAGCCGGGCCATGACCCCCGACGACGTCGTCCGGTACGAGACCGAAGGACCGGTGGCCGTGGTCACCATGAACCGGCCCCGGTACCGCAACGCGCAGAACTCCGCGATGACGTACGCGCTGGACGCCGCCTTCTACCGGGCGGTCGAGGACGACGCGGTGGCGGTGATCGTGCTGGCCGGGGCGGGCGAGCACTTCTCCGCCGGCCACGACATCGGCAGTCCCGGGCGGGACGTCGACACGTCCTTCCCGCGCCGGGCGACGCTGTGGTGGGACCACGTGGGCAAGACCGGCGCGGAGAGCCGCCTCGCCCGGGAGTCCGAGGTGTACCTGGGGATGTGCCGGCGCTGGCGGGAGATCCCGAAGCCCACCGTCGCCATGGTGCAGGGTGCCTGCGTGGCCGGCGGGCTGATGCTGGCCTGGGTCTGCGACCTGATCGTCGCGGCCGACGACGCGTTCTTCGCCGATCCCGTGGTGCGGATGGGCATCCCGGGCGTGGAGTACTTCGCGCACCCGTGGGTGATGGGTCCCCGCTTCGCCAAGGAGTTCCTGTTCCTCGGCGAGCGCGTGGACGCCGCCCGCGCGCTGCGGCTCGGCATGGTCAACCGGGTCGTGCCCCGAGCCGGACTGCGCCGGTCCACGATGGACATCGCGGGCCGGGTCGCGACGATGCCCCGGCTCGGCCTGGCGCTGGCCAAGAAGGCCGTCAACCAGGCCGAGGACCTGATGGGCCGGCAGGCCGGGCTGGACTCGGTCTTCGGCCTGCACCACCTGGCCCACGCGCACAACGCCGAGGTGGGCACCGACTCGCTGGCCGGGCACGACGCCCACTCGATGCGCGACGAGGCACGGTGATGCTGATCCGGTTTGCCCACCGGGACACCGTCCAGGTGGGACGGTTGACGGGCGGCGGCGTGGTACCCCTCGCGGAGACCATGCACGAGCTGCTGGCGCTTCCGCTGGCGGAGTTCACCGACCGGGTGCGGGCGGGCGGCGAGCCACTGCCCCGGGAGCGGATCCGGCTGCTGCCACCGGTCGACGGGCGCACCGAGGTGTGGGCGGCGGGCGTCACGTACCGGCGGTCCAGGGCGGCCCGGGTGGCGGAGAGCGCCATGGCGTCCGTCTACGACCTGGTCTACGACGCCGAGCGGCCCGAGCTGTTCTTCAAGGCGGCCGCCTGGCGGGTGGTGGGCGACGGGGAGCCGGTGGCGGTGCGCGCCGACTCCACGGTGAACGTGCCGGAGCCGGAGCTGGCGCTGGTCCTCAACGCGTACGGCGAGATCGTCGGGTACACCATCTGCGACGACGTCAGCTCGCGCAGCATCGAGGGGGAGAACCCGCTCTACCTGCCCCAGGCGAAGGTCTACGCGGGCAGCTGCGCGCTCGGGCCGGGCATCACGCCGGCCTGGCAGGTGCCGGACCCGGCCGCGCTGGGGATCGCGATGACGGTCAGCCGCGCCGGTGCACCGGTCTGGTCAGGCACCGCGACGGTCGGCCAGATGAAGCGCGGCCTCGCCGAGCTCGCCCGGTACCTCTACCGCGAGGAGCACTTCCCGCACGGTGCCGTGCTGTCCACCGGTACCGGCATCGTGCCGGGCCTGGACTTCACGCTGGCCGCCGGTGACACCGTGACGATCGAGATCGACCAGCTCGGCACGCTGACCAATCCGGTCGTCGCCGGCAAGGCCGGGATGGCCTGGCTGGCCGACCCGGGCCGGCCGGACGGCGCGCGGTAAGAACGGCGCGACACGGCGCCGTACCGTATCCACCCGTCCAACGCTGTCCAGCCATGTCCAGGATCGCGGGCGGAGCACCGGCGGTTGCGCCGACCATGTGCAGGCGACCGGGTACCACCGGCCCGGTAGCGCCGAGTAGGCCGGGGTGGGGTGCGGTGGCTACCCTACTGGCATCGACAGTCGTACACGCAAACGAGACGCGGCCGGCGGGCCGGGGAGCGATTGGCAGGCGGGCGACGTACGCACCGTCGCGGATCTCGCCGGGCTCCTGCGCGAGCTGCGGCGCAGGCACGCGCGCCGGCACGGCGGCGCGGAGCTGACCTATCGCGAGCTGGCGGCGGCGACCGGCTGGTCGCACGGCATCATCGGCGAGTACCTCGCGGGAAGGGTGCTGCCGCCGACCGACCGGTTCGACGCGCTGGTCCGGCTGTTCGGGGCGAGCCCGGCGGAGCAGGGTGCGCTGGCCACGGCGCGGGACCGGGTGGAGGAGGCGCGGCGCGGGCCGCTGCCGGCCGGCGGCGTGGCCGAGGCGCCGGTGCCCCGGCAGCTCCCGGTGGACGTGTTCGGGTTCACCGGCCGGGCCCGGCAGCTCGCCGAGCTGGACGGCCTGCTGGAGGGGGATGGGCCGGGGCCGGCGGCGGGTGGGCCGGGCCCGGCGGCGGTGATCTCGGCCGTCGCCGGTACCGCCGGGGTGGGCAAGACCGCGCTCGCGGTGCGCTGGGCGCACCAGGTGGCGGACCGGTTCCCGGACGGCCAGCTCTACGTTGACCTGCGCGGGTACGGGCCGGAGCCGCCGGTCCCGCCGGCCGACGCGCTGGCCGGCTTCCTGCGCGGCCTGGGCGTCGACGCGGCCGGCATCCCGGGCGAGCTGGCCGACCGGGCCGCGCACTACCGGACCATGCTGGCGAGCCGGCGCGTGCTGGTCGTGCTGGACAACGCGTCCGGGGTCGACCAGGTGCGCCCGCTGCTGCCCGGTACCCCCGCGTGTTTTGTCGTGGTGACCAGCCGCGACGACCTCGCGGGCCTGGTCGCCCGCGACGGCGCGCGCCGCATCGACCTGGACATTCTCCCGGCGGAGGAGGCGCTGGACCTGCTCCGCACGCTCGTCGGCCCGCGGGTGGCGGCCGACCCGACGGCCGCCGCGGCGCTGGCCGACGGCTGCGCGCGGCTGCCGCTGGCGCTGCGCATCGCGGCGGAGTTCGCCACCGCGAACCCGGCGATGGATCTCAGCGAGCTGGTCGCCGACCTGCGCGACGAGGCGCGCCGGCTGGACCTGCTCGACACGTCGGGGGATCCCCGCACCGCGGTCCGCTCGGTGTTCTCCTGGTCCTACCAGCACCTGTCCGCACCGGCCGCGCACGCGTTCGGCCTCCTCGGCCTGCACCCCGGGCACGACCTCGACGCCTACGCCGTGGCCGCGCTCGCCGGCACCGGGCTGAGCCAGGCGCGGGCGATGATCGAGGAGCTGGCCCGGGCGCACCTGGTCGAGCCGGCCGGCGCGGGCCGGCACAGCATGCACGACCTGCTGCGCGCCTACGCCGTGGAGCGCGTCAACGCCACCGTCGACCCAGTGCAGCGGCGGGCCGCGCTGACCCGGCTGTTCGACTACGTGCTCGGCACCGCCGCCCTGGCCATGGACACCCTGTACCCGCACGAGCGGGCCAGCCGGCCGGACGTCCCGCCGCCCGCCAGCCCGGTCCCGCCGGTCGCCGGGCCGCAGAGTGCGACGCTCTGGCTCGACCGGCAGCGGCCCAACCTGGTCGCCGTCGCCGCGTACGCCGCCGCGCACGGCTGGCCCCGGCACAGCGCGGACCTCTCCCGGGTGCTCTGGCGCTACCTCGAGGTCGGCGGCCACTACCAGGAGGCGCTCGCGGTGCACACGAGCGCCGCCGCGGCCGCCGCGCGGGACGGGTACGGGCGGGCCAGCGTGCTGGCCAACCTCGGCAGCATCCACATGTGGCTGGGCGGCCACGAGGAGGCGCGGAGGTACTTCGAGCTGTCGTTGGCAGGCCACCGGGAGCAGGACGACCCGGCGGGGGAGGCCCGGGCCCTGGCCCGCCTCGGCGTGCTGCACGAGCGGCTCGGCGGCTACCGCGAGGCGCTGGCCAAGATGCGCCAGGCGCTGGCCATCTACCGCCGCATCGGCAACCGCCATGGGGAGGCCGCACAGCTGGTCAACCTGGGCCTCCTGCACCGGCGCCTCGGCCGGTACACGGCCGCCGCCGACCACCAGCAGCAGGCGGCGGCGCTGTTCGCGGAGATCGGCGACCGGCGCCTGGAAGGCTACGCGCTGGGCAACCTCGGCGCGGTGGAGAGCCTGCTCGGCCGGCACGCGGAAGGGCTGGCGCACCTGGAGACGGCGCTGGCGCACTGCCGCGAGTCGGGTGACCGTGGCGGGGAGGGTGCCGCGCTGGGCACGATCGGCGCGGTGTACCAGCGGCTGGCCCAGTTTCCTGAGGCGCTCGACCACCTGCACCAGGCCCTGGCCATCAGCCGCGAGACCGGCGACCGCGGCGTGGAGATGGAGACCCTCAACACCCTCGGCGAGACGCTGGACGCGATGGGGGAGCCGGCCTCGGCGCTGATCCGGCACCGGGCCGCGCTCGCGCTCAGCGAGCAGACCGGCGACGAGTACGAGCGGGCCCGGGCGCTGGACGGCACCGCCCAGGCGCTGGACAGCATGGGCGACCCGGACGAGGCGCGCGGCCAGTGGCGGCAGGCGCTGGAGATCTACGCGAAGCTGGGGGTACCGGAGGCTCGGCGGGTGCGCCGCCGGCTCAGCAGGGCACCCCGTTGACCGTGATGTCCGTCGGCACCTCCGTGGTCGGCGCGGACGCGGTCCACCCGAACGAGATGCGCGAGCCGGTGGCGATCACCGCGTTCCAGGACAGGTTGGTCGCGGTCATCTCCAGGGGAGTGGGCATCGACATGACGGCCTGCCACACGCCGCCGAGGACGGTCGGCTCGTCGAGGGTCCAGTGCGTGGTCCACCCGTTGATCGCCGGCCCCTCGTTGGTGACGGTGAGGTCGGCGGAGAAGCCGCCCGGCCAGGTGAAGAAGGTGTACTGGCAGGTGACCGGCGGCGCCGCGCGCGCGGGCCTGGCCGCGGTCGCGACGACGGTGGCGGCCACCGCGACGGTGAGCAGGAACCGGGCTGTCGACTTCCCCGCCATGCCGGCACTCTAACGGCCAGCACGTCGGTGAGCGTCGATGCGCACCGCGAAGCTGACCGCACGGCCATTGACGTGCGGCACCCGCGGACGCTCCGATGTAAGTCACACCGGCGGGCCGGGCGCGGGGAGGTGCGGCACGGAAGAGGACCGCCAGGTGGCCGGTCGCCGGTCAGGGGTGTGGCTGGTCGCCTTCGCGTTCGTCGTGACGATGCTGGGCACCACCCTGCCCACCCCGCTGTACCCGATCTACCAGCAGCGCTTCGGCTTCAGCGGGCTGACCGTGACCGTCATCTACGCGCTCTACGCGGTCGGCGTGGTGGGCGGGCTGCTGCTGTTCGGCTCCTGGTCCGACCGGGTCGGCCGGAGCCTGATGCTGGTGGTCGGCCTGCTGCTGTCGGGGCTCAGCGCGGTGGCGTTCCTGTTCGCCGGCGGCCTTGCCATGCTGCTCGCCGGGCGGCTGCTGTCCGGCGTGTCGGTCGGCATCTTCACCGGTACCGCCACCGCGGCGATCGTCGAGCTGGCGGCACCGGGCCGGCAGCGGCGCGCCAGCCTGCTCGCCGCGAGCGCGAACACCGGCGGCCTGGGTACCGGCCCGCTGCTGTCCGGCGTCCTGGCGCAGTACGCGCCGCAGCCGGTCCAGCTGTGCTTCCTCGTGGACCTCGCGCTGCTCGCGCTCGCCGCGATCGGCTTCGTGTGGATCCCCGAGCCGCCCGGCGCGCCGCGTGGCCTGCGGCCGAAGTTCCAGCGGCTGCGGGTACCCGCGCAGGTGCGCGGCGCCTTCGTCCGCGCCGGCATCGCCGGGTTCGCCAGCTTCGCGGTCCTCGGGCTGTTCGTCGCCGTCTGCGCCGCCTTCCTCGCCCAGGTGCTGCACGCGCACAACCACGCGGTACCCGGCCTCGTCGTTTTCGTGGCGTTCGGCGCCTCCAGCCTCGGCCAGGTCCTGTCCACCGCGATCAGCGAACGCGCCGCGCTGGCCGCCGGCTGCGTGGGCCTGGCGGCGGGCTGCGCGGTCGTGGCCGCCAGCCTGCTGCGCGCCTCGCTGCCGCTGGTCGTCGCCGGTGCGCTGGTCTGCGGGCTGTCGCACGGCCTGGTGTTCCGGGCCGGGCTCGCGATGGTGACCGCGGCCAGCCCGCCCGGGCAGCGCGCCGAGGTCGCGTCCAGTTTCTTCGTCACCCTGTACATCGGCATCTCGCTGCCGGTCATCGGGCTGGGCGCCGCCGGGGACCGGTACGGGCTGCTGCGCAGCGGCGTCGCCTTCGCCGTGCTGGTCGGGCTGCTGGCGCTGGTGGCGCTCGCCAGCCTGCCGCTCAGCGCAGCAGCCGGAAGAACGCGCGTACCTCGTTGACGAACGTCCACGTTCCCACCTGGTACCCGGGAATGCACGCGCTACGGTCGTGCGATGCGAGGTGCGCTGGTCCGGGCACGGGTGGCCGTGTCGCTGTTCTTCCTGCTGTACGGCACCGTGCTGGGCACCTGGACCGCGCGCATCCCCGCCGTCAAGCGCGGGCTCGGGCTCGGTGACGGGCAGTTGAGCGTCGCGCTGCTCGCGTTCGCCGCGGGTGCCATCGCCGGCATGCAGGCGGCGGGGCGGCTGGTCGACCGGTACGGCACCGCGAAGATCATGCTGGGTACGGCGCTGGTCGACGCCGTGCTGCTGGTGCTGCCCGCGTTCGCCCCGAACCTCCCGGCGCTGGTGCTGTGCCTGTTCGCGTTCGGCACGGCGCACGGCGCGCTGAACGTGGCGATGAACGCCAACGCGGTACAGGTCCAGCGGGCCCGGGAGCGGCCGACCATGTCGTCGTTCCACGCGGTGTACAGCGTCGGGGGTTTTCTCGGCGCCGTCACGGGCGGCCTGTTCGCGCGCGCCGGCCTCGCCGCGTCCACCACGTTCCTGACCGTGGCCGTCGCGGCCGTCGCGGTCGCGATCCTGGCCGGCCGTTGGACCCTGACCGCCGATCCGGGATCCGCGGCTGCGGATGCTCCGGCGCCGCGCGCCCGCCTGTCCGGCGTGGCCTTCCTCGGTGTACTCGTGTTCTGCTGCCTGGTCGGCGAGGGCGCGGCGGCGGACTGGAGCGCGGTGTACCTGCGCGACAGCCTGGGCGGCACGGCCGGGTTCGCCGCCGCCGGCTACGCCGCGTTCGCCATCGCGATGACGCTCGGCCGGCTGGTGGGCGACCGGCTCGCGGCCCGGCTCGGCCCGGTGACGCTGGTGCGCGCGAGCGGCGCCCTGGCCTCGTTCGGCCTGGCCGCGGCCCTCCTCGCCGGCCGGCCGGTGGCCGGCGTGATCGGCTTCGGCTGCCTGGGCGCCGGCCTGTCCTGCATCGCGCCGCAGGTGTTCTCCGCCGCCGGCGAGCAGGAGCCGGCCCGGGCCGGGCAGGCGATCGCGCGCGTCGCCGGCCTGGGCTTCCTCGGGTTCGTCGTCGGCCCCGTGGTGATCGGCGGCGCGGCCGAACTGGTCGGCCTGCCCGCGGCGCTCGGCATCCCGGTCGTGCTCGCGCTGTTCGTGGCCGCCGCCGCGCCCGCGCTGCGGCCCCGCCCACCGGCCCCGGCAACGGCGTAGCGGCTGGCCGATGATCCGGGCAGGCAGCCGGGGTGGCCGGTCGGTGGTCCTAGAATGCGGATGCCCCCCGATGAGAGGCCGGTGATCGACCGGTGGAGCCGCAACAGGGATACCAGCAGCGCCTGGCCGAGCTGGATGCCATTGTCCGGCGGTCGCGCCTCGATCCCGAGTTGACCCTGGAGCGGGCCGCCGGGCTGCTGGCCGGGCGGATCGGCTGCCAGGTGCGCGAGGCCCACGCCCACCTGCGCGGCCTCGCGGCCGAGCAGGGTCGCACGCCGTGGGAGCTGGCCGAGGAGGTCCTGGTCGGGCTGGACGCGCCGGTGCGCGAGGCGCCGCGGGCGCGGGTGGCGCTGGCCGCGGCCACCCGGCCGGCCGTCGCGTTGCCGGCGGCGCCGCAGCCGGCGCCGCCCGCGACGGGCTGGACGGACGTGGTGCAGCAGGTGCTCGACGCGTTGCCGGGCAACCACGTGCTGCTGCTGCCGCTGCGGGACCAGGCGGGAGAGATCGCGGACTACCTCATCGCGGCGGCCAGCCCGATGACGGCGGACATGTCCGGGCAGTGCGGTCGCGAGCTGATCGGCCGGTACACGCGGGAGGCGTACCCGAACAGTGTGGACGGACCCGCGTGGCGCGCGTCGCGGGAGGTGCTCGCCGACGGCACGCCGCGCACGGTCGGCCCGTACCCGTACGCCGGCGACAACGACCGGCTGCCGGCGTCTCTCATGATCACCGTGTGGGTCCGCCCGGTCGGCGGCGGCCTGCTCAACAGCTGGGTGCGGCACGACGAGCAGACCCGGCTGACGGAACGGATCGGCCAGACCGAGCGGCTGGGCAACCTCGGCTGGGGCGAGTGGGATCTGGTCACCGGGCAGATCGTGTGGTCCGACCAGCTGTACCGGATCTACGGGTGCGACCCGGCGCAGGGCCCGCTGCGGCGCGAGGAGACCGAGGCTCTCGTGGTGCCGGAGGACGAGCAGATCCGGCGCGCGGCCGGGGCGGCGTTCGGTCGCGGCGAAACGGTCGACATGATCTACCGCATCCGCGTCGGTGACGGGATCAAGCACGTCCGCGTCATCGGCGACGCGGTGCGCGACGCGGCCGGACGGCCGTTGAGGCTGTTCGGCATCGTCCAGGACGTCACCGCCCAGGAGACCGGTCGCGCCCGGCTCGCCAAGGTCGAGGAGCAGCTGCGCGAACAGCGGCAGAGCCTGGCCGCCGAGCACCGGCTGGCGGCGCAGCTGCAGCAGATCATCCTGCCGATCCCCGCCGCGCCGCTGGAGCTGCCGGGGTTACGGGTCGCGGTCCGGTACGTGCCCGCCGAGCAGGCGAGCCGCATCGGCGGCGACTGGTACCACGCGGCGGCGCGCGACGGCAGCGTGGTCTTCGCCGTCGGCGACGTGGCCGGCCACGGCATCCGCGCCGCGACGGCGATGGCACAGCTGCGGTACGCGCTGCACACGCTGGCGGTGACCACCACGACCGAACCGGCCCGGCTGCTCGCCCACCTCAACCGGCTGCTGTGCGCGGAGGGCCCGGTGGAGGTCACCGCGACGGCCGTGGTGGCCCGCTACGACCCGCCCACCGGCACGCTGGTCTGGGCGCAGGCCGGTCACCCGCCGCCGCTGCGTACCCACGCCGGCGTCACCACGGTGATGCACCGGCCGGCGGGCCCGCTGCTCGGCGCGTTTCCGGACGCCCGGTACGACACGGCCAGCCTCAAGGTCGACGACGGCGACCTGGTGGTCTTCTACACCGACGGGCTCATCGAACACCGCGACCACAGCCTGGCGGACGGGATGGCCCGGGTGATCGCCACGCTCAACCGCGTCGCGGCGGCCGGCGGCGAGCAGCCGCTGGTCGACCTGCTGACCCAGTTGCCGCGCGCCAACCCCGACGACGACACCTGCATCCTCGCCGCCCGCCCGTGCCGGCCGGGGAGCGCGGCATGACCTACGTCAAGAAGGGCAGCGAGTACAACCGGGACGGGCGGTACATCGACACCCGGATCACGGCCGACGGGCGCGACGGCTACCCGGTGGTCGCCGGCCGGTACCGCCTCGTGGCCAGCCGGGCCTGCCCGTGGGCGAACCGCTCGCTCATCGTGCGGCGCCTGCTCGGCCTCCAGGACGCACTGTCGCTCGCGATCGCCGGGCCGACGCACGACTCGCGCAGCTGGACCTTCGACCTCGACCCCGGCGGGCGCGACCCCGTCCTGGGCATCGAGCGGCTCGGCGAGGCGTATCTGGCGCGCTTCCCGGACTACGACCGCGGGATCACCGTACCGGCGATCGTGGACGTGCCCACCGGCCAGGTCGTCACGAACGACTTCGCGCAGATCACCCTGGACCTGTCCACGCAGTGGCGCGCGTACCACCGGCCGGGCGCACCGGACCTCTACCCGGAGCACCTGCGCGAGGAGATCGACGCCGTCAACCGGGTGGTGTTCGCCGACGTGAACAACGGCGTGTACCGGTGCGGCTTCGCCGGCAGCCAGGAGGCCTACGGGAAGGCGTACCACCGCCTCTTCGACCGTCTCGACCGGCTGTCCGTCCGGCTCGCCGCGCAGCGCTACCTCGTGGGTGGCACCATCACCGAGGCGGACGTGCGGCTGTTCACCACGCTGGTGCGGTTCGACGCCGTCTACAATGGACACTTCAAGTGCAACCGGCACAAGCTCACCGAGCTGCCGGTGCTGTGGGGGTACGCCCGGGATCTGTTCCAGACGCCCGGCTTCGGCGACACCATCGACTTCGACCACATCAAGCGCCACTACTACGTGGTGCACCGGGACATCAACCCCACCGGCGTCGTGCCCGCCGGCCCGGACCTGTCCGGCTGGCTGACCCCGCACGGCCGGGAAGCGCTGGGCGGGCAGCCCTTCGGGAACGGCACGCCGCCGCCCCCGCCACGGCCGGAGGAGAAGGTTCCGCCGCTGGTGACACTGAATGCGGCCTGATCGGCTGTGTCCCTAGTGGACGGTGCCGGTCGTGGACGCCAACGGCCGGCCGGTCCGCGCGGACCGCACGACCAGCAGGTACCGGTCGTTGCGCCGCAGGACGGACGCCTTGAGCGCCAGCGACAGCGCCTTGGCACGCACGGTCCTGGTGAGTACGACCGTCCGTGAACTCCGATACCGCGTGGCGCTCAGTTCGTACACCGTGGCCACGCAGGGAGCCTTCGCGGTGCAGCCGGCCACCGTGGCGGTGACGGTGGTGGTCGAGCGGTGCACGCTCGCCCGTGCCGTGGTGGCCGCGAGCCGACCTTTGATCTTGTACCTGGGCACG
This sequence comes from Micromonosporaceae bacterium, assembly GCA_039649115.1. Classification (GTDB taxonomy): domain Bacteria; phylum Actinomycetota; class Actinomycetes; order Mycobacteriales; family Micromonosporaceae; genus DATEJJ01. Next base: position 11,844 of record JBBWZQ010000322.1, read on the forward strand.
CTGAACGTGATGTGGCCGACGGTGACGAGCACACCCTCGCTGCCCTGCGCCGCCACGCTCCACGGCGTGTAGGTCGGCGGGTCGTTGGTACCGGCGTCCCCGGTCCGCGTCGTGCTGAAGACGCTGGCCGCGTCCGTGGGCAGCACCCCGTACAGGTTGATGAGCGCACCTGCCGGCAGGAACGCCTGCACCGTCCCGTACTGCGGGGTGCCGTCCACCCGCTCGTGCGTGGACGCGGCCTGGATGTCCAATGTGGGCGCCACCGCGGTGCCGCCCGGCTGCAGGTACCCGGAGATGGCGCCGCGGGTGGCGAACACCGCGCCGGTCAGCGCGGCGTCCAGCGTGTTGTCCAGGCTGAACAGCACGGTCGCGCTGAGCGTCTCCGCCTCGGCCTGCGGCAGGTTGCAGTTGAAGATGGGCGTGGCGGTGCAGCCGCTGCCGGACGGCCAGTGCGGGTAGTCCACGAACGGCGCGTACGCCGGCCTGAATCTGATCCTGACCGTCGCGTCGGCCTGGCCGAGGTTGGTCGTCTGCCAGTAGAGCAGGTCGCCGTTGACCCAGGTCCAGCGCAGGCTGCGGCCGAGGCTGTTGAGGGCGACGGTCATGTCGATGACGGTGCTCGCATCGACCGCCGGGGTCACCGGCACCTGCGGATCGGCGAAGTTGTACCCGTCGTTGCCACCGTTGCCGTACCCGACCGTGAGCGACACCCGGTTCGGCGTGGCGTAGCAGACGCCGGGCGTGGGTGTCTGACCCGTCCGGCAGAGGTTGACCGGCGAGACGACCGCGGTCACCCCGCCCGGCGCGACGGAGGGTGCACTCGGCCCGCCGTCGGTGATGACCGGCGTGGTGGTGCTCCCGTTGGTGAGGCGCAGCGATCTGACGTACGGCCGGCTGGCCAACCCGCCGGCCATGTCCGCCCAGCCGGCCTGCCCGCCGGTGTTGTCCGGGTCGGTCGAGGCGAGGTCGGCCTGCGCCTGGGTGGGCACGCCGTCGAAGACAGTGACGCCGTCGGCGAGCGCCATGGGCGCGGGTGATCCAACCAGCAGGCCGGCGGCGAGGGCGAGTGTCAGCACTCCCGCCGCGCCGGGCCTGCGCCTGATGTCGCGCATCTCCAACCTCGTTCCGCTGCGCTGCCCCGTCGGACCCGTCGGCAGCGCGTCCGCGGACCTGAGGACTTCCGGCGCTCCTCAGGGTCGGGTCGGGGGCGCCGACGACGGACAGCGGCCACGGCGGAGACCAGCCGGGACGCGGCGGCGTCGCCGCACACCGCGCACGAGCCGTCCACCACGGCCGACCGGCTCCGGCAGGTCGTCTCCCGGTTCCGCTACCTGGCGCCGACCGCGGTGACCCGGTCGGTTGCCGGGCCTGACGCCGGGTGGGCGGGGTCCGCGGGTCGGCGGGTCCGCGGGTCCGCGGGTCGGCGGGGTCGGCGGTCGGCGGGTCCGCGGGTCGCCGGGTCGGCGGGTCGCCGGGTCGCCGGGTCGGCGGGTCACAATGCAGGGATGCAGCTGCCCGTCATGCCGCCCGTGTCGCCGATGCTCGCCAAGCTCGTGCCGGCCATCCCGGACGGCGCGTCGTACGAGCCGAAGTGGGACGGCTTCCGGTCCATCGTCTTCCGGGACGGCGACGAGGTCGAGATCGGCAGCCGCAACGAGCGGCCGATGACGCGGTACTTCCCGGAGCTGGTCGAGGCGTTCCGGGCCGAGCTGCCCGGGCGCTGCGTGGTGGACGGCGAGATCGTCCTCGCGTCCGGTGCCGGCCTGGACTTCGAGGCGCTGCAACTGCGGCTGCACCCGGCCGCCTCGCGCGTCAACCTGCTCGCCGCGCAGACCCCGGCGGCCTTCATCGCCTTCGACCTGCTGGCGCTCGGCGACGACGACCTGACGGGCCAGCCCTTCGCGGCTCGCCGCAGCGTGCTGGTGCGCGTGCTGCGCGAAGCGCGTCCACCCGTGCACCTCACCCCCGCGACGACCGACCCGGAGCTGGCGCGGCGCTGGTTCGAGCGGTTCGAGGGGGCCGGGCTGGACGGCGTGGTGGCCAAGCCGCTGGACGGCACCTACCAGCCGGACAAGCGGGTCATGTTCAAGATCAAACATGAGCGTACGGCCGACTGCGTGGTCGCCGGGTACCGGCCGCACAAGAGCGGCCCGGACGCGGTCGGCTCGCTGCTGCTCGGCCTGTACGCGCGGGACGGGTCGCTGGCCTCCGTCGGTGTCGTGGGGGCGTTCGCGATGGACCGCCGCCGCGAGCTGCTCGCGGAGTTGCAGCCGCTGGTGACGACGTTCGACGAGCACCCGTGGAACTGGGCGAAGCTGATGGCGGACCTGCCGCCGCGGCGCGGGTCGGAGTTCTCCCGCTGGAACCCCGGCAAGGACCTGTCGTTCACTCCGCTGCGGCCGGAGCGGGTGCTGGAGGTCCGGTACGACCACATGGAGGGCACCCGGTTCCGGCACACCGCCCAGTTTTCCCGCTGGCGCCCCGACCGCACCCCGCGGTCGTGCACCTTCGACCAGCTCGACCGCCCGATCACCTTCGCCCTCGACGACATCGTCCCCGGCCTCGGCGCCTCCTGACGGCGCCGCGTGCCCCCCGGCCCACCATGATCATGGGAGATACCCGGATCGTCCCGGCCTCGGCGCCTCCTGGCGGCGCCGGGTGTCCCTCGGCCCACCATGATCATGGAAGACCCCCGGCGTGATCGGGGGTTGCCGGCAAACAGCGCAGTCGACTGCCCGATCCTCCGGCAACTCCAGATCAAGCCGCCCGCCCGAGCACCGGAACCCCCATGATCAAACCCCCGACGGCCCTGCTGATCATGTAACTCGGCAGCCAAGGCATAACCAGGGTCACCACGAACCGGCCATTCCACCCCACCGCGGTGCTGCCTCCCAAACCCCGAAACCTATTCTTGGCGGGAACGGCACCGGAATTGGTGCCGTTCCCGCCAAGATCTCGCTACGGGCGCCAGCCACCGGCGAACAGGGCGGCGCGTAGTTGGTGGGCGACGGTGTCCGGTTGGTGCCGGATCGCCCAGGCCGGGAAGCGCAGCACCTGTTCGCCGGCCACCCACAGGTCGTTGTGCCGGCGCATGTCCGCCCACCAGGTACGCACGTCGAGGTGCCAGGCTCCGTCGACCTCGACCCGCAGCCGGTAGTCGGGCCACTGACCGTCGAGGTACCGGATCCGGCCGCTGTTGTCCCGGCGGGTGACCTGCCGGTGCGGGGCGGGCAGCCGGAAGCGCCGGCAGAGGCGGGCAAACTCCACCTCCGTGACCGAGTGCGCTCCTGCCTGCGCATAGCGGGCGGTCTCCACGATCAGTCCCCGGCGCCGCACCTTGGGCAGCGCACTCAGCACCGTGTCCAGTTCCGGTGCCAGGACCCGGCGCTGCTGGAAGGCGGCCGCCACGATCGCCCTGGCATCCGCGTCGTTCTGGGCCCACGCGGCGGCGTCCACCACCGATCTGGCGATGTGCGTGCGTGGTGGCGCCGCCCGGTCCCGCACGTGCGAGGCGGGCAGGACCGTGGTCCGGTGGATCACGATGGGCGGTTCGGCCAGCCGGGGGCCACCGCGGACCACGAGGTGGATCTGCCGCGACTCGTACCCTTTGAGCCCCTCCAACGCCGCGGCGGTGCTGCCTGCACACAGTGCGTCCGGTCCCGCCGACAGCACCGCGGCCCACAGCCGTTGCCCCGGTGTCAGCGGGCCGTTGTGGGTGACCATGACGGCCCGGCCGCACAGCCGCCACCGCCGTCGCGCCAGGTGGTTGCGCACCACACTCCGGCCCAGGTGCAGGACGGCCTGCCGGCGGGTCAACACGCCATCCTGCCGCAACAGCAGCCAGGCGAACTCTCCGGCGTCGCGGCCCGGCAGCGGCCGGTACTCCCTGTCCCATGATTCCCGCACCCGCCAGATTCTGGCCGACCGCCACGCGTCCAGGAACCCCCGATCCGTCCCCTGTGGACAACTCGGCTCAGGTGTGGCGGCTGCGGTACTCGGCGACCATGAGTTCGGTCAGCTCGGTGACCGAGGTCTGCGCCGCCGGCCGGTCCAGCGTGATCCGGCCGTGCTGCAGCACGTTGACGCGGTCGCAGACCTCCAGCAGCTGCGCGTAGTTGTGCGCGATGATGATGATGGACACCAGCCGCCGGGCCTTGAGGTCGCGTACCAGGTCGAGAATGAGCGCGCCCTCCTTGGCTCCCATCGCGGCGAGCGGCTCGTCCAGCAGCAGGATCCTGGCGTCCGAATAGACCGACCGCGCGATGGCGATCGCCTGGCGCTGGCCGCCGGAGAGCTTGGCCACCTCCATGCGTACATCAGGAATGTCGATGCCCATCGAGGCGAGGTACTCGCGGGCCAGCCGGCGCATGAGCCGGTTGTTGAGCAGCGGCCAGCGCACCTTCTCCCGGTTGAGGAAGATGTTGTGGTACACGCTCAGCTCGTTGACCAGCGCCAGGTCCTGGTACACGGTGTCGATGCCCCTGGCCCGCGCGTCGTCGACGCTGTGCAGGCTGACCGGTTCCCCGTTGACGAACAGGCGGCCGGTGTCGGGTTGGTGGAAGCCGCAGATGATTTTGACGAGAGTGGACTTGCCGGCGCCGTTGTCGCCGATGAGGCCGAGCACCTCGCCCTTGCCCAGGCGCAGGTTCACGTCCGCCAGGGCGGTCAGCGCGCCGAACTTCTTGGCGATGTGCTCGACCGTGAGGACATCGGGATCCATCACGTCCTCCCGGCGCGGCGCAGGCGGGACAGGTACTGGTTGGCGATCATCGAGACGAGGATGGCGCCGCCCAGGATGAGGAAGAACGGGTTGGCGCTGATGCCGATCAGGTTGAACCCGTTCTGCAGTTCCGCGAGGACCAGCGAGCCGAGGAACGCGCCGATGACGGTACCGGCGCCGCCGGCCAGTGCGGTGCCGCCGATGACGGCCGCCGAGATGGCGGTGAACGTGATCCCGGTACCGCCGCCCAGGTTGGGGTCGATGGTGTGCACCCGGAACGCCTCCATGATGCCGGCGAACGAGCCGAGCACGCCGGTGATGACGAAGTTGCCTATCTTGACCCGGTGGGCCTTGATGCCCGCCTCGGTCGCGCCGAGCAGGTTCCCGCCGACGGAGATGGTGTGCAGGCCCCAGCGGGTGCGGGTGAGCACGACGTGGAACGCCGCGACGATGAGCACCGCCCAGGCCAGTTCCGCCCAGTCGCCGGCGCCGAGCCAGGTGCGGACGGTGCCCTCGGCGCCGGCCGGGATCTGCGCGGGGTACGCGTGCGAGGTGGTCAGCACCACGCCCTGCAGCGCGTAGAACGTGCCGAGCGTGGTCACGAACGACGGCACCCGCAGTTTCACGGTGATGAAGCCGTTGATGAACCCGATGCCCGCGGCGACCAGCATCGCCAGCAGGATCGCCGGGATCACCGGTACCCCGTAGAAGTCCACGGCGTAGTGCATCAGGAACGGCGCGAGCGCGAAGACCATGCCGACGGACAGGTCTATCTCGCCGCTGACCAGCAGCAGCACGATGCCGACCGCGACGATCGCGGCCGGCGCCGTGGCCTGTGCGAGGTTGACCAGGTTGTTGCGGGTCAGGAAGGCCGGCTGGGCCGCCTGGAAGTAGACCACCATGGCGATCGCGACCAGCAGCACGCTCGCCTCGCGCCGGCGCAGGAACGCCTCGCCGACCGCCCGCGCACCCACCCGGAGCGCGGCCGGACGGGTCGCTCCTGCCTGCGGCGTCATGCCGCCACCTCACTCGTACAGCTCGCGAGGCGCCGGCCCGACCCGGCCAGCCGGACCCCGCGCAAGCGCACGGTCACCAGGGTCACGCGTGCGCGATCGGGCCGGAGCGTGACACGAGTTGCTGTGCCGTGCCGGAGCCCTCGTACCGGGTCTGCGTGGTCTGGTAGGGCCCGACGTTGTCCTTCGTCACGAACAGCAGGCCGGTGTTGGTCTGGCAGGGCGCCAGCAAGCCACCACTGATCTTGTACAGGTACAGCGCGAACACCGGCAGGAAGCCCTGCAGGTACGGCTGCTGGTCGATGGTGTAGTCGAGGTCCCCGCTCTTGATCGAGGCGAGCGTCTCGGGGATCAGGTCGAAGCCGCCGGCAACCTTCAGGCCCTTGCCGCGCAGCGAGTACTTCTTCACGACCTGCCCGACCGCCTGGGTGGAACCCGCATCGACAGCCAGCATCCCGGCGAGGTTCTGGTGGCCCTGCACGTACGCGTCTATTATGGACAGTCCCTTGGTGACGTCGGCGTTGGTCGCGACCGCGGTGAAGTTGATCGGCTTGCCGGAGTCCTTGATGGCCTGTTGGGCGCCGTCGATGCGGGGCTGGATGTTCAGCTGCCCGGGGGTGGCGATGAAGCCGGCCACGTCGCCCGAGCCGACCTGCTGCACCGCCCGCTGGCCCAGCGCGTACCCGGACTCGTACAGGCCCTGCCCCAGGTAGGCCAGCCGGTGGGTACCCGGATCGTCGCGCGCGCCGTCGGCGTTGTACGACACCACGGGTATGCCCGCGTTCAGCGCCTGGTCGACCGGGCCGGCGAAGGCCGTCTTGTCCACCACGGCGAGCGCGATGCCGTCGGCCTTGGCGCTGATCGCCGTGTTGGTCGCGTTGACCATCTCGGCGACGATCGAGTTCTGCGAGCCGGTCCACTGGAAGTCGGTGCCCAGCAGGGCGCAGGCGTCCTGCGCGCCGTACTGGGTAGCGGTGAAGAACGAGTTCGTGGTGACGTGGCAGACGAAGACGAACTTCCACCTCGGTGTCTTGGGGAAGTTCCCGGTCGCCCCGCTGGCCGTGGTCTTCGCCTTCGAGCACGCGGTGAGCAGGGCGGTGGCCGCGAGCGACGTGCTGGCGAGGCCGGTACCGGCGAGCAGCCGGCGGCGGGTGACAGCGGGGAGTTCGAGGGTGTCGGCGGCCTCTTCGACCGCGGGGTGCAGCTTCTTCATGGCAAGGACCTCTCACCGCTGGGAGATACCTGGACAGAACGGGAGGGTGAGGCGACGAACGGCGTGGTATTGATCAACGGTAGTCGATCGACGTGGGTCGCGTCAAGATCATCTACTGCCTCGGGACGCGGGATCGTCCACCGGTACCCTGTCGGCCGCGACCGCAGAATACTAATCCGGATCGGGGATGGGTGCGGCCAGGGCGGCGAGGGCGCCGACGGCCGCGCCGACCAGGTGCTCCCGCTGCGCGATGCCGGCGATGGCGAACCACTCGGCCACGTGGTAGGCGAGCAGCAGCCCGGCCAGCCAGAACACCCGCAGCGCCACCACCAGGTAGACCGCGACCGTGAGAACGGCGACCGACGGGCCCGCGTCGGGCAGGTGCAGGCACCACGCCGGCAGGCCGACCGGCGGCCCCGCCTCGACCCACAGCAGCAACGAGTACGAGCCCAGCACGTGTCCGGCCAGCGCGATGGCGAGGGTACGGGGTGCCCCGAGGAGGACCTGTGCCGCGCCCAGCACCACGAACACCTGGAGCATCGCGAAGCCGCACGGGAGGAGCCGCGCCGGCGCGAAGAGCGACAGCGGCACCTTCTCCAGCGTCAGCCACCACGGCTGGTCGCCGCGCATGATCGCCCACCGCTGGAGGAAGGCCTGGCCGGTCGGGTGCCGGGCCACCTCGGACAGGAGGAGCACGGTGGCCGCGGCGGCCGGGCCGAGCCAGAAGCGGGCCAGCTGCCCGCGCCGCAGGGCCCGCCAGGGCGGCCGCAGCAGCCGCGCGCTGTCCGACCCGAAGCGCCGCGCGGTCAACCCGACATCCACCACTGTCTGAATGTCTGCCCTCGCGGCGACCGGGCCAACCGGTGGGTTCCCGGAGAAACCACGGAGACCGGAGCGGTCCAAGCCCGGGGTTTCCCTTAAGTGGTACCCGATAATGGATCGTCATGACCTACACGCGCGAGACTGCACTGGCCGAGTTGCGGGCCGGCAACGACCGGTTCGTCGCCGGCACCAGGATCCATCCCAACCAGGACGCCGAGCACCGCACGGCGCTGGCGGGTGCGCAGACGCCGTTCGCGGTCATCTTCGGCTGCTCCGATTCCCGGCTCGCCGCCGAGATCATCTTCGACCGGGGCCTCGGTGACCTGTTCGTGGTGCGCACCGCCGGGCACACCATCGGGCCCGAGGTGCTGGGCAGCATCGAGTACGCGGTGACCATCCTCGACACGCCGCTGGTCGTGGTGCTCGGCCACAGCTCGTGCGGCGCGGTGCGGGCGGCGCGGGACGCCGTCGTGCGGGGTACCCCGTCGGCCGGCTACGTGCGCGCCCTGGTGGACGCCATCGTGCCGAGCGTGCACGTCGCGGCGGCCGAGGGCGACGACGGCGTGGACCGGATCGTCGAGGTCCACATCCGGCGTACCGTTGAAAAGATCTTGCATGACTCGGCCGCGCTCGCCGCGGCGGTGGCCGCCGGGCGGTGTGCCGTCGTCGGCATGTCCTACCAGCTCAGTGCGGGCAGGGCGCACGTCCTGGACCAGCACCGGTAGGGTCGCGGCATGGGTGAGCGTGCGGTCCGCCTGCGGCCCGTGGTCGACGACGACCTCGCCATGTTCCGCCGGTTCGCCACCGAGCCGGGCCTCGTCGGCCTTGACTGGGCCGGCTTCCGCGACGCGGGAGCCGCGGCACGGCGGTTCGCGACCGACGGCTACCTCGGTGCCGACGACGGCCGGCTCATGGTCGAGGTCGAGGAGGACCGGGTCGCCGCCGGGTTCGTCAGTTGGCTCGCCGGCAGTTACGGCGGCGCGGCGAAGCACTGGGTCATCGGTATCGCGTTGCTGCCGGAGTGGCGCGGGCACGGCATCGGCTGGCGTGCCCAGGCCATGCTCTGTGACTACCTGTTCACCCACACGCCGGCCCAGCGCATCGAGGCCGGCACCCACCCGGAGAACATCGCCGAGCAGAAGGCGCTGGAGAAGGCCGGCTTCCAGCGGGAGGGCGTGGTGCGCGCGGCCGAGTTCCGGGCCGGCCGGTGGCGCGACGGCTACCTCTACAGCCGCCTGCGCGACGACCCGTCCCCGCTCTGACGCCCGCTGGGCTGGGGCGGTGCCGTACCCGGTCCGCCCCAGCCGGGTGGCTCAGCCCTCGGCCGGGGCGGGCCGCGTGCCCGGCGCCGCCGCCACGGCGGCCTGCGCCGGGAACGCCGCGATCAGCTGGTCCAGCTCGCCCCGCCAGTACCGGTGCACGTTGAGCCGGGTCGGCTTGCTGTCGTCGGGGAACTGCAGGTACAGCGAGCTCCACACGGCGGCGCGCTTGACGCGGCTCACCGGTACCGTGTCGCGCGGGAACACCGCGACGACGTCGCCGGGCCGGTTGGTGAAGCGGTTCGCGTTGTTCACCACGATCGAGGTGTTGGTGAGGGTGAGGAAGTAGAACCGGCGTGTCAGGGCGACGACCAGGCCCAGCACCGGTACCTCGTCGAAGAGTGCGTTGAGCCACGGGCTCGGTCCGGTCTCGCAGTGCACGCACGCGATGAAGGTCTCTCCGGCGGGCGCGACGCTGCTCAGCTTCTCGATGACCTGTTGCTTCTGCTTTGCTCGGCGGATCGCCATGTACCCATCCGTTCCGTATGTCCAGTCACCGCATCCGACACGGTGAAATCGAGCGACGATAGCAGACGCGCGGCGCTTTCATTGTCCCCTGTGGACCCGGATCCGGTGGAAGCCCTGTCCGTACCGGTCAGGTGTCCAGCCTCGGCGCCGGTACCCAGTCGACGCGTTGCTGGTAGACCGCGAGCTGGCGGAAGACGCCGCGGGCCGCGTCGGCGCCGAGGAGATCCCGGATGCGCTGCCCGGTGACGGTGATGACCAGCTTGAGCCCGTTGACCTCCCACAGCATCAACTGGTCCCGGTACCCGCCGCCGGATCCGGCCTGCGTCGTGCGCCGGGCCGGGTGGCCCTCCATCGTGGTGTTGGACCCGACACCGGGATCGCTCATCAGGATCTGCTCGGCGAAGCTCATCGGGCTCGCCTGGATCTCCAGCACCGGATGCTCCACAGTGGAGTCCACCGGCAGCGGACCGGGTGCGTACCGCAGCCGGTACAGGAACTGGTCCTCGGTACCGGGGTCGTAGGCGTCCATGCCCCGCAGCCGCAGGACCGCGGGCACGTCCCGCAGCGCGACCGGCAGCCGTACCGGTTCGGCCCGGTCCAGCCGCAGCCCCGCGGCGATCCGGCCGGCCGTGGCGACGTTGTCCGGCCCGGCACCGGTGAAGGTGACCACGCCCTGACCCCCCGACGTGTGCTGCCAGTTGAGGCACACCGTCGACGAGCGGAGCCCCAGCCCGCCGCGCCCCGCCCACCGGGTCGTCCGGCCGCCGACCCGGTCGTTACCCGTGGCCACCACCCACGGATCTCGATGGTCGTCGTCCCAGGCTGGTGTCACGCCGGGCCGGTAGACCTCTGCCTGCAGCGTGAAGCGGCTGTTGCTCGCCGCCTCGCCGGTGACCCATTCGTGGTTCGTGTCGATCCCGAATCCGGTGACGCGGTAGTCCGCCGGCAGCCAGGACAGGCGGATGTGGCGTTCCAGCACCGGACCGGTGACGGGGCGTGGGCTCCGGCTGGTCCGCGGCGCGTCGACCGGCTGCGGCACCGTTCTCGTGTCGTCGCAGCCGGAGAGCGACGCGCTACCGGCAGTGCTCGCGACCGCGGCCGCCACGGTGCCCAGCAGGATCCGGCGACGGCTGACCGGTCGCGCAGGCCGCGGTGCCGGGTCCATACGCATCGGTCACGTCCTCCGTACGCTTGCGTGCGCGGTTGCCGACGATGATCGCATCTGGCCGCGTCGCGCGCCGT
>JBBWZQ010000365.1:0-19047 GCA_039649115.1 Micromonosporaceae bacterium
AGGGCCGCCGAAATGGTCGCCGCGCCCGGGGTCATGATCCGTCGTATCATCGGTCACGCTCCCTACAAGATGTCGTGGAATTGGGCGCCGAACGCGTCCCGTCTTTCCACTGTTCCTTGGTCACCGCGATTGTCAAGGGACCGACCTGACGGAATTCCGGCGCCGGTTGTCCAAGCGACAGGACCAGGGGTGCATTGGGGGTTCCGGTTGGTCCCGACTCTCCCCTTAACGAGTACTAATTCCACTGATCCATTGTCGGAAACCCGATGCACAAACGACCGCGAAAGGCGGTGAAGTCGGGTCTACTGACGAATCGGGTCCTTGCCATTCTGGATGGCGTCGCGCAATCTCGATGAATCGGTTCAGCGACGGGGGCGGTGAAAGGCCACTAATCGCGTGAACCATCCGAGTTCTGGCGGACTCGTCGCGTCGGAGGGGGCCGAACAAAATGATGCGGTGGATCGTCGGGTCAAGCCTGAAGTTCCGACTTCTGGTGCTTCCTGTCGCGGCAATCATGATGTTCGTGGGGATCGTGCAACTGCGCCGCGCGCCGGTGGACGTGCTCCCCGAGTTCACGCCGCCGTCGGTGCAGATACAGACCGAGGCGCTCGGCCTGTCCGCCGCCGAGGTCGAACAGTTCATCACGGTCCCGCTGGAGCAGGATCTGCTCAACGGCGTCCCCTGGCTGGACACCATCCGGTCCGAGTCGCTCGCCGGGCTGTCCACTGTGGACCTCGTCTTCAAGGGCGGCACGGACGTGCTGCGGGCCCGCCAGGTGGTGCAGGAGCGGCTGACCCAGGCCGTCGCGCTGCCCCACGTGTCCAAGGCGCCGGTCATGATCGAGCCGGTCTCCTCGACCAGCCGGGTGATGGTCATCGGGCTGTCCGCGAAGAACATGTCTCTGATCGACATGTCGGTGCTCGCGCGGTGGCGCATCAAGCCCCGGCTGATGGGCGTGCCCGGCGTCGCGAACGTGGCGGTGTGGGGCCAGCGCGAGCGGCAGCTGCAGGTACAGGTCGACCCGAAGCAGCTGGCCGCGTCCGGCGTCACGCTCAACCAGGTCATCCAGACCACCGGCAACGCGCTGTGGGTGTCGCCGTTGACGTTCGTGGAGGCGTCCACGCCCGGTACCGGTGGGTTCCTGGAGACCAACAGCCAGCGCCTGTCCATCCAGCACGTGCTGCCGATCACGACAGCGGCCGACCTGGCACAGGTACCGCTGGAAGACAGCCAGGGACGCGGCGCGACCCGGTTGGGCGACGTGGCCCGGGTGGTGGAGGACCACCAGCCGCTCATCGGTGACGCGGTGGTCGCCGACCGGCCCGGCCTGATGCTGGTCGTGGAAAAGGCGCCGGGGGCCAACACGCGGGAGGTCACCCGCGCGGTGGAGAGCGCGCTGCGGGCGCTGCAGCCGGGACTGTCCGGCGTGCAGATCGACACCACCGTGTACCGGCCCGCGACGTTCATCGAGTCGGCCGTCGGCAACGTCGGGCTGGCACTGCTGATGGGCCTGATCCTGCTGATCGTGCTGCTCGGGTTCCTCCTCTTCGACTGGCACACCGCCGTGGTCAGTGCCATCACCGTGACGCTGTCCGCACTCGTGGCCGGGCTGGTCCTGTACGCGCGCGGCACCGGGCTCAACATGCTGGTGCTGGCCGGGTTGGTGGTCGCCCTCGGCGCCCTGGTCGACGACGCGGTCATCAGCGTGGACAACATCCGCCGGCGGCTGCGCGAGGACCGGCAGTCCGGTGTGGACAATCCACGGCCGGCGGTCATCGTCGCGGCCGTGTCGCAGGTGCGCGGGCCCATCGTGTACGCGACGCTGGTGGTCCTCGTCGCCGCGGTGCCGCTGCTCCTCATGGGCGGCCTGGCCGGCTCCTTCACCCGGCCGATGGCCCTGTCCTACCTGCTCGCCGTGGTCTGCTCGACGGTGGTCGCGCTGACCGTCGCACCGGCACTCGCGCTCACGCTGTTCTCCGGTACCGGCCGCTCGCGCGACTCCGCGCTCGTCCGGCGGCTGCGGCGCGGGTACCTCGCCACGCTGTCCCGCACCGTCCACTGGGGACGGGCGGGTGCCCTCGTCGCGGCGCTGGCGGTCGCGGCCGGCGCGCTGCTGCTGCCCCGCCTCAGCGGCGCGCTGCTCCCGCAGTTGCAGGACCGGAACCTGCTGATCAGCTGGACCGGCACGCCGAGCATGTCGCAGGCGGAGACGAGCCGGACAACCCAGGGGGCCAGCGCGGAACTGCGCAAGGTGCCCGGCGTCGGCAACGTCGGCGTGCACGTCGGCCGGGCCATCACCTCGGACCAGCAGACCGGCGTGAACGCTGGCGAGCTGTGGATCAGCATCCGGCCGGACGCGGACTACGGCGCCACGGTGGCGCGCATCCAGCGGGTCGCCGACGGTTACCCGGGCTTCGGCCACCACGTGCTGACGTACCCGGTGCAGAAGGTCGGCGAGATGCAGACCGGAGCCCGTGGCGACGTGACCGTGCGGGTGTTCGGTCAGGACCTGGACGTGTTGCGGAGCAAGGCGCAGGAGGTGCGGCGGCTGCTGTCCGGCGTGCGCGGGGTGGTCTCGCCCCAGCTCGACCTGCCGGCGGCGCAGCCGACCATCGAGATCGAGGTGAACCTGGCCGCGGCACAGCACTACGGCATCAAGCCGGGCGACGTGCGCCGGGCCAGCGCGACCCTGCTCTCCGGACTGGTGGCCGGCAGCCTGTTCGAGGACCAGAAGGTCTTCGACGTGGTCGTGCTCGGCGTACCGTCCATCCGCGACAGTCTGTCGAGCATCCAGAACCTGCTCATCGACACGCCGAGCGGCGGCCACGTGCGGATCCGGGACGTCGCGCAGGTGCGCGTCCGGCCGGATCCGGTGGTCATCCGGCATGACAACGTGTCGCGGCGGGTCGACGTCACCGCCAACGTGAGCGGTCGCGACCCGCGCTCGGTGGTCGCCGAGATCCGCGGCAAGCTCGGCGGCGTCACCTTCCCGATGGAGTACCACGCCGAGGTGCTCCAGCAGTACGCGCAGCAGGACAGCAACCGGTCCGGCACCTGGGCTCTGGTCGGCGTCGCGGCGGCGGTCATCGCCCTGCTCCTGCAGGCCGCCTTCGGCAGCTGGCGGCTGGCCGGCCTGGTGCTGCTCGCCCTGCTGCTCGCGCCGGCCGGCGGTGTGGTGGCCGCGTACCTCTACGGGGACTTCTCCCTCGGCTCGCTCGTCGGGCTGTTCGCGGTGTGGGTACTGGCCGTGCGCCAGGTGGTCGCGCTGGTATCGCGGTACCGGCAGGGCCCGGCGGACGGCCGGGTGCGGGCCGTTCTGGACGCCAGCGAGGAGCGCTTCGCGCCGATCCTGAAGACGGCGTTCGCGACCGGGGCCGCGGTGCTGCCCATGGTGCTCCTGGGCCGGGTCGCCGGCCTGGAGATGCTGCGCCCGCTCGCCGTCGTGATCCTCGGCGGCCTGGTCACCTCGACACTGCTGAGCCTTTACGTCATTCCCGCGCTGTTCGTCCGGTACTCCGGCCGCCCGGCCCCGCCGCCGGAGCGCGAGCCGCAGCCGGTCGTCGCCGAGGACCTGAGAGGGGCAAGATCATGAGGAGTCTTCTCCGGGGCAGGTTGGGCCAGATCCTCGTCGCGGTCGTCGTGGCGGGTGCGGCCGTCGCCGTGGGGGTGGGAGTGTCGAAGATGGCCTACCCGACCGTCGCGAGCTACCCCGACACCAACAGCGAGGCGGGCAAGGTCGAGGTCGACCCGGGCAGCAACGTCGCGCGGATCAGGTTGAGCGAGGACGCGGCGCGGCGGATCGGCGTGCGGACCGCGCCGATCGCGACCACGCAGGCGGCCGGCCGGACCCGGCTCGTCATCCCGGCCGCCGCGGTGTTCTATGACCCGAGCGGCGACACGTGGGCCTTCGTGCTGAGCCAGCCGCTGGTCTACGTGCGCGAGCGGATCACCGTGGACGCGATCCAGGGTGAGTCGGCGACGCTCACCGCGGGTCCGCCCGCGGGTACCCAGGTCGTGACCGTCGGTGCCGCGGAACTGTACGGCACCGAGGTCGGCGTCGGCGAGGAATAGTCATGCGCTGGATCATCGGTACCAGCCTGAAATTCCGCTTTCTCGTGGTGGCTCTGGCCACGGGCCTGCTCGCCCTCGGGTTCATCCAGCTGCGCAAGATGCCGGTCGACGTCTTCCCGGAGTTCGCCCCGCCCCGGGTCGAGATCCAGACCGCCTGCCTCGGGCTGTCCGCCGGTGAAGTGGAGTCGCTGGTGACCGTGCCGATGGAGGACGCGCTGAACGGGATGCCCGGGCTGGACACCATGCGGTCCAAGTCGCTGGCCCAACTGTCCTCTGTGGAACTGCGGTTCCGGCCGGGTACCGACCTGCTGCGCGCACGCCAACTGGTGTCGGAGCGCGTCGCGACGGTCACCCCCACGCTGCCGACGTGGGCGGCGCCGCCGGTCATGCTCCAGCCGGTGTCGTCCATGGGCCGCGTGATGAAGATCGGGTTGACCTCGCCGGACCATTCCCTCATCGAGATGTCGATGATCTCGTACTGGACGATCCGCGCGAAGCTGCTCGAAGTGCCGGGCGTCGCCAACGTGGCGATCTGGGGCGAGCGCCTGCAGATGCTCCAGGTGCAGGCCGATCCGGTCCGCATGCGGGCGCACCAGGTGACCCTCGACCAGGTCATGACGGCGACCGCGGATGCTCTCGACGTCGGCCTGCTGCAGTTCTCCGAGGGCGCGGTCATCGGCACCGGTGGCATGGTCGAGACGGCCAACCAGCGCATCGGCATCCGGCACGTGCTGTCCATCAAGACGCCGGCCGACCTGGCCGCGGTACCCGTCGAGGAGCGCGACGGGAAGGTCCTGCGCCTCGGCGACGTCGCCGACGTCCTCGAGGACCACCAGCCCCTGATCGGCGACTCAGTCATCAACGGCGGCCCCGGCCTCATGCTCGTCGTCGAGAAGTTGCCGTGGGCCAACACGCTCGACGTGACCAGGGGCGTGGAGCAGGCGCTGCGCGATCTGCGGCCGGGCCTGTCGGGCATCACCGTCGACCCGACCATCTTCCGGCCCGCCTCGTTCATCACGATGGCGGTCAACAACCTGTCCCGCGCGCTGTTGCTGGGATGCCTGTTCGTGGTGCTGGTGCTCGCGCTGTTCCTCTTCGAGTGGCGCAGCGCGCTGATCAGCCTGCTGGCCATCCCGCTGTCGCTCGTGGCGGCGATGCTCGTGCTCTACTACTCGAAGGCAACAGTCAACACGATGGTGCTCGCGGGGTTGGTGATAGCCGTCGGCGTGGTGGTGGACGACGCCATCATCGACATCGAGAACATCGTGCGGCGGCTGCGCGAACACCGGCGCGCCGGCGGTACCAGACCGACGGCGGCGATCGTGCTGGAGGCCTCCGTGGAGGTGCGCGGCCCCATCGTGTACGCCACCCTCATCGTCGTCGCGGCGGCCGCACCGATCCTGTTCCTCGGTGGCCTCACCGGCGCGTTCTTCCGGCCACTGGCCCTGTCCTACACGCTGGCGGTGCTGGTCTCCCTGCTGGTCGCGCTGACCGTGACACCGGCCCTCGCGCTGCTGCTGCTGTCCCGCTCGCACGTCGAGCGCCGGGAGTCCCCGGTGGTCCGCGTGCTGCAGCGCGGCTATGTCGCGTTCCTGTCCCGGGTGATCCGCCGCCCGGCGCGCGCCTACGTCGCGGCGGCGCTGGTGCTGCTCGCCGGGCTGGCCGTGCTGCCCGGGCTCGGGCAGTCGCTGCTGCCCGCGTTCAAGGAGCGCAACGTCTTCCTGCACTTCATCTCGGTGCCCGGCACCTCCGACCCGGAGGAGGTGCGGATGGTCGAGCGGGTCAGCGCGGACCTGCGCACGATCCCGGGGGTGCAGAGCTTCGGCGCGCACATCGGGCAGGCGCTGCTGGGCGACGAGACCGCCGGTGTCAACTTCGGCGAGCTGTGGATCAGCATCGACCCGCACGCCAATTACGAGCTGACGGTCAGCCGGATCCAGGCGGTGGCCAACCGGTACCCGGGGCTGCGCCACAACGTGTACACGTACCTGCGGGAGCGCACGGACGAGGTGCTGTCCGGCTCCGGCGACGCGATCGTGGTGCGCATCTACGGACCCGACCTGGAGGTGCTGCGGGCCAAGGCCGACCGGGTCAAGGACCTGATGGCCGGGACCGGCGGCATCGTGGAGCAGCACGTCGACCTGGAGGTGGACGTGCCGCAGGTGGAGGTCGAGGTGGATCTCGCCAAAGCGGAGCGGTACGGCATCAAGCCCGGTGACGTGCGGCGGGCCGCCGCCACCGTGATGGCCGGCGAGGAGGTCGGCGACATCTTCCGCGACGGCAAGGCCTACGACGTGCAGGTGTGGAGCACGCCGGGCACCCGGGCCTCGGTCACCAGTATCAAGCAGATGCCCATCGACACCCCGGGCGGCGGGCACATCCTGCTGTCCGACGTGGCCGACGTGCGGATACGGCCGACTCCGAACGTCATCCAGCACGACGGCTCCTCCCGGTACATCGACGTGGCGGCCAACGTCCAGGGGCGTGACCTCGGCGCCACCGTCGGGGAACTGCGCGGCAAGCTGGGGACCGTGGCATTCGCCCGGGAGTACCACGCCGAGATGCTCGGCGAGTTCGCCGAGCGGCAGACCGCGCAGCAGCGGATCCTGCTGTACGGGCTGGCCGCCGCCGTGCTGATCCTGGTCCTGCTGCGGCTGTGCTTCGACAGCTGGCGGCTGGCGACGCTGTCGCTGCTCATGCTGCCCTCCGCGCTCGTCGGCGGGGTGCTGGCCGCGTTCGCCGGCGGCCGGATCATCTCGCTCGGCTCGCTGGTCGGCTTCCTCACGGTGCTGGGCATCGCCGCGCGCAACGGCATCCTGCTCATCAGCCGGTACCAGCACCTGGAACGGTACGAAGGGGTGGAATTCGGGCCGGCCCTGGTGCTCCGCGGCTCCCGCGACCGGCTCTCGCCGATCCTGATGACGACCCTGGCGACCGGGCTGGCGCTGGTGCCGCTGGTGGCGCTCGGCGACGCGCCGGGGCACGAGATCGAGCACCCGACGGCTGTGGTGATCATCGGCGGCCTGGCCACCTCCACCCTGCTCAACCTCGTGGTGGTACCCGCGCTGTATCTATGGGTGGAACGGCGCAGGCGAGCGGTAGCCTTCAGAGCCTAGGGAGCCAGAGCCTGGGAGGTGGGCCGGTGGACGAGCTGACGCTGCTGGACACCAACGGCATCCTCCGCCAGCCGTGGATCCGCCCCGACCGGACCAGCGCCGGCCTCGGTTGGGACAGCATGTACGTCTCGACGCAGCGCGAGCGCCCGTACCAGGCGGCGTTCGACCCGGCCCGCAGCCACCTGCTGATCCTGCACCTCAACGGGCCGGTCACGGTTCGCCGCGGGCACCTGGGCCTGAGCCAGTCGCGGACCGTACCGCCCGGAGCGTTCTTCGTGCACCCGGCGGGCAAGGACCTCACCGTGGAGCTGGGCGGCCCGCTGGACACGGTGCACGTGTACCTCAGCGACGGCGCGCTGCAGGAGGCGCACGGCGGTGAGCGCCCGGTGCTGCTGGCCGAGGAGCTGGGCAGCCTGGACCCGCTGCTGGAGCAGCTCGTCCTGTCCCTCGACGCGGTGCTGCGCGACTGGCAACCCTCGGCGCGCACCTACGTCGACCACCTGCGGTGGCTGCTCGCCGCGCAGCTGGCCCGCCGGCACAGCCTGGCGGGCCGGCCCCCGGTCCAGCCGGTGCGCCGCCCGGGTCTGGCCGACCGCCAGTTCGCGGCCGTGTGCGACCTGCTGCGGGACCGGCTCGCCGAGCCGGTGCCGCTGGCGGACATGGCTGCCGTGGCGGGGCTGAGCGTCAGCCAGTTCTCCCGGCAGTTCAAGGCCCGCACCGGGCTGGCACCGCACCGCTTCCTCATGCGGCTGCGGGTGGACACCGCGCTTCGCCTGCTGCGCGGGGACACCAGCCCGATCGCGCAGGTCGCCGCGCGCTGCGGCTTCTCGCACCAGGAGCACCTGACCCGCGTCATGGTGGCCCAGCTGCACGCCACCCCGGCCGCGCTGCGCCGCTCCCGCTGACCCGCGCGCTTTCCGTGCAGGCATGACAGCAGGATCGTGCAGGAAACGACTGGTCAGCACATCCGAGACTGAGGTGTGAAGGGGGTCCGATGCGGCCGTTCGTGTACTCGTCGCAGCCGGCGCGGATCGTGTTCGGTGCCGGCACGCTGAGTCAGCTCCCCACTGAGGTGGCCCGTCTCGGGTGCAGCCGCGCGCTGGTGCTGTCCACCCCCGAGCGGGGCAAGTCCGCGCGCGACGTCCTCGGCGGGCTGGCGGTGGCCGCGTTCGGCGATGTCGTGATGCACACCCCGGTCGAGGTCACCGAGCAGGCCCTGGCGGTGGTGCGCGCACACGACGTTGACTGCCTGGTGTCGGTGGGCGGTGGCTCCGCCACGGGCCTGGCCAAGGCGCTCGCGCTGCGTACCGACCTGGCGCAGGTCGCGGTGCCCACGACGTACGCGGGATCCGAGGTGAACCCGGTGGTGGGACAGACCGAGGCGGGCACGAAGACCACCCGCTCGTCGCCGGCCGTGCTGCCGGAGACGGTCATCTACGACGTCGAGCTGACCCTCGGGCTGCCCGTGGACCTGTCGGTCACCAGCGGCGTCAACGCGCTGGCGCACGCGGTCGAGGCGCTCTACTCGCCCGACGCCAATCCGGTCACCGACAGCCTCGCGCTGCAGGCGATCAGCCGGATGGCCGGTGCCCTGCCGCGGATCGTGGCCGATCCGTCCGATGTGGACGCCCGGGCCGACGCGCTGCTCGCCGCGTGGCTCGCCGGCACCTGCCTCGGTACCGTCGGCATGGGCCTGCACCACAAGCTGTGCCATACGCTGGGCGGCTCGTTCAACCTGCCGCACGCGCCCACGCACACGGTCGTCCTGCCGCACGCCATGGCCTACAACGCACCGGCGGTACCGGACGTGATGCGCCGCATCGCCGGGGTACTCGGCGTGCGGGACGCGCCGACCGGCATGTACGACCTCATCGCGTCGCTGTCCGGGCCGACCTCGCTGCGGGAACTGGGCCTGGCCGAGGCGGACCTCGCCGAGGCGGCCGGCCGGGCGACCGCCGCTGCCTACCCCAACCCGCGCGAGGTCACCGTGGCAGGCGTGGCGGGCCTGCTGCGCGAGGCGTGGCAGGGCCGGCGGCCCGCACCGCTGGTGGCGGACTCCGGCTGGCTGACCCGCCAGGTCGTGGACAGCTTCGCGCACGCGCCTGACCCGCGGGTCAGGCAGCTGGTCACCGGACTGGTGCGGCACCTGCACGAGTTCGCCGTCGAGAACGACCTGACCGAGTCCGAGTGGCAGTTCGGCATCGACTTCCTCACCCGGGCCGGGCACGTCACCACGGATACCCGGCAGGAGTTCGTGCTGCTGTCGGACACCCTCGGCGTGTCGAGCGTGGTGGACACGCTCACCAACTCCCGTACCCCGGACACCACCGCCTCGGCCGTGCTCGGACCGTTCTATGTGGACGGACCGCCCGCGGCGGACGGCGGCGCCGACATCAGCGCAGGCATGCCGGGTACGCCGCTGTGGGTCGACATCCGCGTCGTGGACCTCGGCGGCGAGCCGGTACCGGGCGCGACCGTGGACGTCTGGCAGTCCAATGAGGACGGTTTCTACGACGTCCAGCTGCCCGACCTGCACGGCCCCGCGCTGCGCGCCCGCTTCCACACCGACGGATCCGGCCGCCTGACGTTCTGGTCGATCCTCCCGTCCGAGTACCCGATTCCCGGGGACGGGCCGGTCGGGCAGATGCTCGACGCGGTGGGCCGCCACCACTGGCGCGCGCCGCACCTGCACTTCATGATCTCAGCTCCCGGCTACCGGCGGCTGGTGACCCAGCTGTTCGTGGCCGGCGGCGCGTATCTCGACTCGGACACCGTCTTCGGCGTCAAGGACGAGCTGATCGTCGACTACGCGGTGCGCGCGGGGCCGACCCCGGACGGCCGGCCGGTGCCGAACGAGTGGCGGCTGTTGGAGTTCACCTTCCGCATCTCGCCCACCTGACCACGCACCGAAGGAGTACCACATGGTCGAGACCGACGTCCTGATCGTCGGCAGCGGCCCGGCCGGTGGCGCCGCGGCCCTGCTGCTGAGCACCTACGGCGTGCCCAACATCGTGGTGACCAGGTACGGCAACCTCGCCGACACGCCGCGGGCGCACATCACCAACCAGCGCACCATGGAGGTGCTCCGCGACGCGGGCGTGGAGGACCAGGTGATCGCGCAGGCCACGCCCCAGCGGCTGATGGGGCAGACGCCGTTCTGCTCGATCAACCTGGCCGGCGAGGAGCTGGGCCGGCTGCACACCTGGTACACCCACCCGTCCCGGCAGGCCGACCATGACCTCGCGTCGCCGTCCAGCATCTGCGACATGCCGCAGCACATGATGGAGCCGGTGCTCATCGGCAACGCGATCGCGCGCGGCACCACGCTGCGGTTCAACACCGAGTACGTGTCGCTGGTGCAGGACGATGACGCGGTGACCGCGACCGTACGCGACCGGCTGCGCGGCGACGAGTACCAGATCCGCGCGAGGTACCTGATCGGCGCGGACGGCGGCCGCAGCGCGGTCGCGCAGGACATCGGCCTGCCGATGGTGGGCCGGATGGGCGTGGCGGGCAGCATCAACATCCTGTTCGAGGCCGACCTGTCGCACCTCGTCGCGCACCGGCCCAGCATCCTCTACTGGGTGCTGCAGACCGGGGCGGACGTGGGCGGCATCGGCATGGGCCTGGTGCGCTGCGTCCGCCCCTGGCACGAGTGGCTGATCGTGTGGGGCTACGACATCGCCGGCGGGCCACCGGACCTGACCGAGGAGTACGCCCGCCAGGTCATCACCCGGCTGGTCGGCGACGACTCGGTACCCGTGCGCGTCAAGTCCTCCTCCGCGTGGACCGTCAACCACATGTACGCCGAGCGGTACCACGCCGGTCGGGTGTTCTGCGCCGGCGACGCGGTGCACCGGCACCCGCCGTCCAACGGGCTCGGCTCGAACACGTCCATCCAGGACGCGTACAACCTCGCCTGGAAACTCAAGCTCGTGCTGGACGGCTCGGCCGGCCCGGCGCTGCTGGACAGCTACTCCGCCGAGCGGGTACCGGTCGGCAGGCAGATCGTGCACCGCGCCAACCAGAGCATCGGCGAGACCCGCCGGTTCTTCGACGCGCTCGGCCTACTGTCCACAGAAGACCCCGCGCAGATGACCCAGAACATCGACGGGCGCAACCGAGCGACGCCGGAGGCCGAGAAGCAGCGGCAGTTGCTGCGCGATGCGGTCGAGTTCAAGAACTACGAGTTCAACACGCACGGCGTCGAGCTCAACCAGCGGTACCGGTCGGCCGCGGTGGTGCCGGACGGCAGCGACGAGCCGGTCAACCCGCGCGACGACGAGCTGTACCACCTGCCCACCACCTGGCCGGGCGCGAAGGTGCCACACGCGTGGCTCGGCCGGGGATCGAGCCGGCTGTCCACCCTGGACATCGGTGGCCGGGGGCGGTTCACACTGCTCACCGGTATCGGCGGCGAGGCCTGGGTGGCGGCGGCGCGACGGGCGCGCGACGTGCTCGGCATCGCGCTCGACGCGTACGTCATCGGCGCCGACTACGCGGACATCTACGGCGACTGGGCCCGGCTGCGCGAGGTGGGCGACAGCGGCTGCGTCCTGCTGCGACCGGACAACCACGTCTGCTTCCGCAGCCGCTCGGTCAGCCCGGCCGCCGGCGATGCTCTGGCGGCCGCACTGCGTCAGGTGCTGGGCCGGTAGGCACGGCCACGCCGACCAGTTGACCGTCGCCGGGCGGGGTGCGCGGCTGCTCCTCCAGCCAGTGTCCGGAGTTGGGGATGTGATCGGTCTCTATCTCGCGCTGGCGTGGCCGGGGCACGCTCGGCGCGGTGGTCGGGCGCAGTCCGTCGTCGTCGAGGAGCGGGTCGTAGCACGCGGTGCGCCGGCCGGTGCTCTTCGCGCGGTACAGGGCGCGCTCGGCCCGGCGCAGGATCTCCGGCAGATGGACGTACCCGTGCACCGGCGCGAGTCCGACGGTCGCGCTCACGATGACGGTACGGCCGGCGACCCGGATCGGCCGGGCGAGCGCCTCGGCGAGCCAGGCTCCCGCCGGGTACGGCCAGCACCAGTCCGAGTCGGCGCTGCTGAGCAGGCCGGCGAACTCGTCGCCGCCGAGCCGGCCGACGAGGTTGTCACCGGCGTACGCGGCCAGCCGGCGGCTTGTCGTGATGAGCACCTCGTCGCCCGCGGCGCGGCCGAGCGTGTCGTTGATGAGGCGCAGGTTGTCCAGGTCGATGACGACACCGACCAGTGGGGGCTGCTCGCGGTCGGCGAGCAGATCGGCGCCCAGCCGGTTGAATGTCTGCCGGTTGGGCAGGTCGGTCAGCGGATCGTGGGTGGTGGCGTGCCGTTCTTCCTGGAGTACCTGGCGCAGCGTCGCGGCCTCGGCCTCGGCGTGCCGGGCGCGGTACCGGGCACGCAGGCCCGCACCGAGGCCGGCTGCCGCGGCGGCACCGGCGGCGAGAGAGAGGGTCAGCGGGTCCATGGTGTTCCTTCGCTGGACGGGGCACGGGGGGTTTGCGGGCATCGGAGGCGCGGCGCGGCTCGCGATGCGGGAGGGCCCTTCACAACAGGCCAATCAGGTTTCATGTTTCGCCACATTGAACCTCGGCCTTCGCGACTCCATATCTGTGAAACACAGATTACGAAGTGGACAGTGGCTTTGACAACCTCCCAGATTCAACTAATGCCCTCACGCCGTCCCTTGTCCCAAAAGGTGAGACAACAGGCCCCGGGGTACCCGATGTGCGGCGCCGGCTACCCGTTGTAAGGTTCCGTCAAGCCTTGAGACAGGCGAATGCAGAAGATCCCCCGAGGTGGCGCCCTCGGGGGATCTTCCGTCTCTGGGGTGTCCCCGGAGCCGGCTGCCGGCTCAGATGTCGTACCGTCCGGCCTTCACGTCGTCGAGGAACTCGGCGAAGGCGTCCGGGGCGAGGACGAGGGCACCGCAGTCAGGGTTCTTGCTGTCCCGCACGGCGGTGACACCGGGCAGGTTGCCGGCCACCTCCACGCAGCCGGTGTTGGCTCCGGTGCTGCGGGCGGCCTTGCGCCAGTTCGCTTGAGACAGGTCAGTCATTGCGTCACTCCAGTGTTTCGGCGAGGTGCTTGAGGTGTGCGGTGGTGGCTGGTTCATTCAGCGCCGCGTCCCGGATGCGACCGAAGAGCACGGCGAAGGGCCCCACTTCCGGGCTGGTGCTCACCTCCCTGATTCCGGCGTCGTTCTCCAGGTAGACCATGCCGGGTTCGTCTCCCGGAAAATCGAAGATGCTGATGAGGCTGCTCATGCCCGGGTGCGGGCCGTCCTCGAACCGCAGCAGGCGCACCTGCACGCCGGGCTGGCGGCTCATCGCCACCAGGTGCTCCACCTGTTCGCGCCGCTGCGCCTGGGTGCCCCACCGGTACATCAGCGAGGCCTCGGTGACCACGGCGATCAGTTCGGGGCGGGTGCTGCCGCCCCGGGTCAGGATCTCCTGGCGGCGCAGCCGGGCCTGCAGCGCCCGGTCCCGCCACTCCGCCGGCTGGGTACCCACCTCGGTGTGCGCCTCGACGTAGGCGCGCGTCTGCAGCAACCCGGGCAGGATCAGCGGCATGTAGAGGCAGATGCGTACCGCGTCCTCCTCGAAGCCCGGGTACTCGCTGTCGCCGAACACGTCCCCGTACTCCCGCCACCACCGGCGCCCCCGCGCCAGTACCGCCAGATCTTCGAGCTCCTCCCGCTCGGCCTGGCTGACCTCGTAGATGCGCAAGAGGTCGCGGACATCGCTCATTTCCGGACGTTTCCAGGTATTGGCCTCGAACCGGCCGACCTTGCCCCTGCCCCAGTTCAACTTGTCGCAGACCTGGTTGGCGGTGTAGCCGTTCTTGATGCGCAGCTCCGCCAGCCGCCGCGACAGCCTGCGCTTGGCGACCGTGGGGCCAAATGCGTCGGTCACTCGGGCCTTCCTTCTTGACAGGGCGTCGCGATCAGCATACAGCCCTCCTAAATTGTGAATCACAAACTGGTCGAGCGATTCCGCCGATCGGGGTACAGCTGCTCCCTCAGATCAACTGGCCGCATCGTCGAACTCGCCGCCCTTGGCACCGTCGAGGAAGCACTCCCACTCGTGCCGGTCATAGGCGAGCACCGGTCCGCCCGGATCGCCGGCCACCCGGGTGAGCACCCAGCGCTCGCCGTCCACGTCGACCATCGCCACCTCCACCGCTCCGGGGGCCTCGCCGGAGCGCTGCCAGTTCTGCGCCTCCACGTCTATGCCGAGCTCGTCGACACCAGGTTTCCTGGGCACCGCCGTGACCGTTCCTTCCGTTCCTGCCACCACTTACTGATCATTGTGCGTCATGGCCGGCGCCCGACCGCCGAGTAGAACCAGCGGGAACCGTCGTCGTCTGCCGCCTCGGGGTCCTCCGCACCCCAGAGCCCGACAAAGTTGACGGCGGCCGGCGCGCCGGCGAACGGCGGCACGATCTCGAAGCCGTCGAAGAACCGCTCGACCTGCGCCCGGGTCCGCGCGGTGCCCGGGGTGGGCGTGGTCCGGTAGATCTCCGCCACGCCCACGATGATCCGTTCCGCCTGATGATCTCCGGTCGGCGCGGACAGCGCCAGGTACGAGCCGGACGCGAGCGCGTCGCGGTAGCGGGCGATCAGCGCCCACGGATCATCCTCATCCGGTACGAACTGGGTCACGGCCACCATGAGAATCCCGACCGGTTCGGTGAAGTCGATCAGGCGCTTGGTCTCGGGGTGGGTGAGGATGGCCGTCGGGTCCCGCAGGTCCGCCTGGATCACGGCGGTGTTCGTCGCGCCCTGGAGCAGGGTGCGGCCGCGCTCGATGACGCGCCGGTCCTTGTCCACGTAGACCACCCGGCCGTCCGGGGTGAACTCGCCGACGACCTCGTGCGTGTTGCGCTGCGTGGGCAGGCCGGCGCCGATGTCGATGAACTGCCGGACGCCCCATTCGCCGGCCATCCGGGCGACCGCGCGCTGCAGGAAGCCCCGGTTGGCCCACGCCGCGTCGACGATCTCCGGGATCAGGGACCTGATCCGCTCGACCGCCATGCGGTCCGCCGCGCTGTTGGCCGTGCCGCCGAGGTAGTAGTCGTACATGCCAGCCACGAACGGAGTTTCCAGATCGCTCATCTCACGTCTCCAGGATCTTCAGGAAGAAGAGGACGGGGTACCGGCAGCGTCAGCGCGTCGGCGAGGGTGCTACACCGTGCGCGAGGATCTCTGTCCTTCGTCTTGCAGTCTGTCACTCGATCTGCGAATCACAAACTCCTAATCAAATAGGTGAGCCGCTGGGGCGGGTTCGTCCCGGGCCGCCGGACGGGGCAGGATGTATCCGGAGGCTGACCGTCCTTGGACCAGGAGCCAGCATGGCAGGCAAGATCCGCGACGAGGACATCGCGCTGGTGCGCGAGCGCACCTCGATCGTCGACGTGATCTCGGAGCAGGTCACCCTCAAGCCGGCGGGCTCCGGCAACCTCAAGGGCCTGTGCCCCTTCCACGACGAGAAGACCCCGTCGTTCACCGTCTCCACCGCGCGCAACGTGTACTACTGCCACGGCTGCGGCACCGGCGGCGACGCGATCCGGTTCGTGATGGACACCGATCACCTGACGTTCGTGGAGGCGGTGGAGCGGCTCGCCAACCGGGTCGGCATCCAGTTGCGGTACATCGAGGCCGGGCCCGCGCCGGTGCGACCCGTGCAGGGACAGAAGGCCCGGCTGCTCGCCGCGCACACCGAGGCCGCCGCCTTCTACGCCGGGCAGTTGGGCTCGCCCGGCGCCCGCGCCGCCCGCGAGTTCCTCGCGCAGCGCGGCTTCGACCGCGACGCCGCGCAGTCCTACGGCTGCGGCTTCGCCCCCGAGACCTGGGACGCGCTCACCAAGCACCTGCGGCAGAAGGGCTTCACCGGTCCGGAACTGGTCACCGCCGGCCTGGCCAGGGAGGCGCGCTCCGGCAGCCTCATCGACCGGTTCCGCCGCCGCCTCGTGTGGCCCATCAAGGACCTCGCCAGCGACGTGATCGGCTTCGGTGCGCGCAGGCTGTTCGAGGACGATGACGGGCCGAAGTACCTCAATACGCCCGAGACGCCGCTGTACAAGAAATCGCACGTGCTCTATGGCATCGAGCACGCGAAGCGGGAGATCGCCAAGCAGGGCCGCGCGGTGGTCGTCGAGGGGTACACCGACGTGATGGCCTGCCACCTGGCGGGCGTACCCACCGCCGTGGCCACCTGCGGCACCGCGTTCGGCGCCGACCACATCGGCGTGCTGCGCCGGCTGCTGATGGACACCGACTCCCTGGCTGGCGAAATCATCTTCACATTCGACGGAGACGCGGCCGGGCAGAAGGCCGCGCTGCGCGCGTTCGAGGACGACCAGCGGTTCGTCGCCCAGACGTTCATCGCCGTCAGCCCCGACAACATGGACCCGTGCGAGCTTCGGCTGGCCAAGGGCGACGCCGCGGTGCGCGACCTCATCGCCCGGCGCGAGCCGCTCATCGCGTTCGCGTTGCGCTCCGTGCTGTCGCGCTATGACCTGGACACGGCCGAGGGCCGGGTGGCCGCGCTGCGCGCGAGCGCACCGCTGGTCGCGAAGATCAAGGACAGGGCGCTGCGCCCCGAGTACGCCCGCAAGCTCGCCGGCGACCTCGGCATGGACGTCGAGCCGGTGACCCGCGCCGTCAACACGGCGATCGGCCGGGGTGGGTCCGAGCCGCCGCGGCCCGTCCCACAGTCGCCTGTGGACAGTCCGCAGGCGGTCGTGGAACGGGAGGCGCTCAAGCTCGCGCTGCAGGCGCCGGTACTGGCCGGGCCGATGTTCGACTCGGTCACCGCCGACTGCTACCTCGATCCGGTGCACCGGGCCGTGCGGGAGGCGATCGGTGAGGCCGGCGGCGCCACCGCCGCGGTGGCCGGCGCGGTATGGATCGAGCGGGTCCGGGACACCTGCGCGGACCTGGCCGCGAAGGCGTTGGTGGGCGAGCTGGCCGTGCAGCCGCTGCGGCTGTCCGCCGAGCCCGATCCGCGGTACGTCGTGGTCACCCTCGCGCGGCTGCAGCTCCCCGCCGTCAACCGGCGCATCCAGGAGCTGAAGTCGAAGCTCCAGCGGCTCAACCCGGTGACACACGTCGACGAGCACCTGCGACTGTTCGGCGAGCTGGTGCCGCTCGAACAGCACGCGCGCGGCCTTCGCGAGCAGGCAGTGGGAGGACTGTAGATGTTGGGCAGGCGGCGGCGGCTACCGGCGGAGCGGCGGCCACCGCTGGAGCGCGAGGAGCGGATCCTGGCCTGGGCGGAGCCGGCCGGCTCGACCGACGTCATCGTGGCGACCAACCGGGGACTGTGGCTGCCCGGTTCACACCGGCTCGGGTGGGCGGAGATACACAAGGCGGCGTGGTCGGGGCAGGAGCTGGCCGTCACCCCCGCGGCCGAGGTGACGACCATCAACGGGTACGCGGTGATGACCGACCAACCCAGCCTGCGGTACACGCTCGGCCAGCCCGGAGACGTGCCACACCAGGTGCGGGCCCGGGTCACCCGCTCCGTCGCGTACACCATCCAGCACGCCTTGCCGGGCGGCGGTGGCGTGCGCATCGCCGCTCGCCGGGTCCCGGGCCTGGACGGGCTGCGCTGGACCGTCCGCTACGAAGGCGGCGCCGACGTGGACGACCCCGCCGTCCGCGAAATGACCTCCCAGCTCGTCGCCCAGGCGCAGGCCAGCATCGGCCAGTGACGCCGCGCCGCGGCCGGCGTCCGCGCTACAGATCGCCGGTAGTGGTGCTCGTGACCCCGCCGGTCGTACCGACGCTCACCGGCTCGTTGTTCTGCATCAGGCGCTCACCGACGCGCGTGTGTCCGAGCTTGTCGGTGACCGTCTCCTTGCCCTGGGTGTAGAGCTTCGTCGCCTGCTCCTGAACGACTCCCGCGGCTTCCTGCACGGTCGGGTTGTCACGTACCCGCCGCACATTGCGGACCAGCTCGTCGTACGCCTGGCGACCGGCTCGGCTCCCCAGGACGAAGCCGGCGGCAAGCCCGCCGAGGAACATCACTTTCCCGCGCATTGCGGCTCCCTCCGCTGTGCCCGGCCATCCGTTTCGTGCCCATCCTCCTCCTCCGCGAGGCGGTATGGGCACCGATCCGGACACCTGGGCGGTTCCTACCTCATGGTGATTCCCCGTGAGCGTGTCGGGCCAAACCCGGTGGCGCGTCTACCCGCCCGATCCTGTACTCTTGTCCGGGTTGCTCGGCCGGGTTCCGTCCGGGCGCTGCGTTCCCCCGTAGCTCAATTGGCAGAGCAACCGGCTGTTAACCGGTAGGTTATAGGTTCGAGTCCTATCGGGGGAGCCTCAAGTCGTTCGATCTTGCCTCTAGATCTTGTAAGCCGTTGATCTTCGGCGTCTTTAGATCTTGGGCTGCGGTGGGCGCGGACGATCTGACACCGGTGGGTAAGCTGGCGGCGCGCGGGCCGGTAGCTCAGCAGGTTAGAGCAGGGGACTCATAATCCCTCGGTCGCGGGTTCGAGTCCCGCCCGGCCCACCTGCGGAAACGCTCGATCAACTCGCTTAGTTGATCGATGCGTGACACGAGACGTGACGCGAGCGGTGCTAGCGTGCCTGGTATGACGCGAGTGACCCGCCCTCGCAAGCGGCAGCGAGGCACGATCGACACCCTTCCCAGCGGCGCTCTGCGGGTACGTGTGTACGCCGGACTCGATCCGATGACCAAGCGCCGGCACGACCTGGTCGAGGTCATTCCTCCCGGCCCGGACGCGGCTCGCGAGGCCGAGAAGGCGCGTACCCGGCTGTTGAGCCAGGTCGACGAGCGGCGCAACCCGCGTACCAAGGCGACTGTGAACCAGCTCTTGGATCGCTGGCTTGAAGTGCTCGATGTGGAGGCATCCAC
>JBBWZQ010000323.1:0-38503 GCA_039649115.1 Micromonosporaceae bacterium
CAGAAGGACCGGGCCGGTCAGTCGCTCAGTGGACGCAAAGTGGGGCGTTTGGCCGCGACGGCATCCCCCGACGAGCGACCCGTGAGCCGCCGCCGCACCCACGGCGCGAAGTGCTCGTGGGCCCACCGCGCGTCCCCGGCGCGGCGGGCGGCCCAGGACAGGACCGGCCCGGGCTCGGGCGCGGAGAGCCAGAGCGGGTCCGACTCGACCCCCAACTCCGCCAGCACGCGGGCGGCCACCCGCTGGTGCCCCAGGGTGTTGAGGTGCAGCCGGTCGATGCTCCACAGCAGCGGGTCGTGGAACGCCTCGTCCGACCAGAGGTCGACCAGGTGGGCACCGTGCCGCTCGGCGGTCTCGCCGACCGCGCGGTTGAGGACCGCCACGCGGGGCAGGATCAGGCGGCGGCCGGGCAACCGCCGGCTGACGTCCGCGAACCGGAAGATGACCACATCGGTACCCGCCGCGCGCAGCCCGCCCACCACCTGGTCGAACCGCTCGACCAACCGCGGCGCGTCGAAGTTGCGGCGCAGCGTGTCATTGCCGCCGGCGGCGAAGCTCACCAGATCGGGGCGCATCCGCTCGGCGGCCGGCACCTGCTCGCCGACGATCCGGTCGAACAGCCGCCCGCGCACCGCGAGGTTCGCGTACTGGAACTCGGGCACCTCGATCGCCAGCCGCGCGGCCACCAGGTCCGCCCAGCCGCGATAGGTACCGTCCGGGTACGCGTCGGACATCCCTTCCGTGAAGCTGTCCCCCACGGCGACGAAACTGCGCCACGGCATTCCCCGGCCTCCTTGATCATCCGAATTAAATGGGGCGGCTGTGCTGGCGCGTGCGAGGTACGCTCCGGGTGCAACGGCCGGCTTCCACGCGCGGAACTAGGGGGTCCGCGCGAACAGGAGCCTAAAGGAGCCCAGGTGCCTCGCGATTCCCACCTCCGACCACCTCGTCCCCGCCCGGTGACGCTCGCGTCCTGGTTGCTGCTGGGCGTGGCCACGTTCGCGGCGCTGGAAACCGCGATCACCGCCAGCACGCTGCGCCACTTCGACGGCGCCCGGGACGCGTTCCTCGCGGCCGTGGGCAGTGGCGACCAGATCCTGCAGAGCCTGGGCGAACTGCACGGCGACCTCGTATACGACACCGCCCTCGCCGCGACCAGTGGGCTGACGTTCGGCGTGCTCGGCGTCGCGGTCCGGTGGCCGTCGCGCCTGGCCCGGCTCATCACCTGCTGCCTGGCCGGCTTCATCGCCGTGGCACTGATCATCGGGTACGGGGCCAGCCCGGAGAATGTCATCCAGATCGGTTCGGCCGCCCCGCAGCCGGTCCGCCACGCCGCCGCGGACCTGCTCCTCCCGTGGTACCCGGCCTGGCAGAGCGTTGCCGCGGGGGTCGAGATCCTCGCGATGATCACCATTGTGGTCCTGCTGATGACCAGCACCGCCGGCGACTACTACCGCCGGGTGCGGGTCGACGAGCGCACCGGCCTGTGGACCTTCCAACCCGGCAGCCGGGAGTAGTCCTCCGATCTTCCCCGCGGAATCTGCGGTGCGGCGGCCGGGCCGCGCGCCTTACGCTGCCGAAATGTTGCGCATGTCGACCCTGTTCCTGCGGACGCTCCGCGAGAATCCCGCCGAGGCCGAGGTCCCCAGCCACAAGCTGCTGGTACGGGCGGGCTACGTCCGCCGCGTCGCGCCGGGCGGGTACGTGTGGCTGCCGCTGGGCAAGCTGGTGATCGACCAGGTGTGCCGGCTGATCCGCGAGGAGATGGTCGGGCTCGGCGGACAGGAGGTCTCCTTCCCCGCGCTGCTGCCCCGCGAGCCGTTCGAGCGGTCGGGCCGCTGGGACGAGTACGGCCCGGAGATCTTCCGGCTGCGCGACCGGCGGGGCGCCGGGTACCTGCTCGCACCGACCCACGAGGAGATGTTCGCGCTGCTGGTCCGCGACGTGTACGCGTCCTACAAGGACTATCCGCTGGTCCTGTTCCAGTTCCAGACCAAGTACCGGGACGAGCCGCGCCCGCGCGCCGGGGTGCTGCGCGGCCGGGAGTTCCTGATGAAGGACTCGTACTCCTTCGACCTGGACGAGGACGGCCTGGTCGCCGCGTACGTAGCGCACCGGGACGCGTACCGGCGCGTCTTCGACCGGCTCGGCCTGCGGTACTCCATCGTCGCCGCGGTGTCCGGCCCGATGGGCGGCTCGGTGTCGGAGGAGTTCCTCGCCGAGACGCCGGTGGGCGAGGACACCTTCGCCGCCTGCCCCGCCTGCGGGTACGCCGCCAACGTCGAGGCGCTCAGCACCCCCGCACCCCCGGCCAGCGCGCCGGACGCGCACCCGCCGCTGGCCGTGCTCGACACTCCGGACACGCCGACGATCGAGTCGCTCGTCGCCACGCTGAACGAGCGGCGGGCCGGCGGGCGTACCGACTGGCGCGCCGCGGACACGCTGAAGAACGTCGTGCTCACCGTGGACGACGAGATCCTCGTCGTGGGCGTACCCGGCGACCGGGACGTGGACCTCAAGCGCCTGGCCGCAGCCGTGTACCCCGGCACCGTCGCGCTCTTCGACGACTTCGCGGCCCGGCCCGACCTGGTCCGCGGGTACCTCGGGCCACCGGGGCTGCCCGCCAAGGTCAGGTACCTGGTCGACCCGCGCGTGGTCCCCGGTACGGCGTGGGTGACCGGCGCCAACGAGCCCGGCCGGCACGCGGTCAACGTGGTCTGCGGCCGCGACTTCGTGCCGGACGGCACCATCGAGGCGGCCTCGGTCCGGCCCGGCGACGCCTGTCCCCGGTGCGGCGCCGGACTGGACCTGCGGCGCGGCATCGAGATCGGGCACGTCTTCCAGCTCGGGTACCGGTTCGCGGACGTCTTCGGGCTGGACGCGCTCGGCCCGGACGGCACGCCGGTCCGCATCGCCATGGGCTCGTACGGCATCGGCGTCTCGCGGCTGGTCGGCACCCTGGCCGAGCAGCACCACGACGAGCGTGGCCTGTGCTGGCCGGCGGCGGTCGCCCCGGCGCAGGTGCACCTCGTCGCGCTCGGCGACCCGGATGCCGCGCTGCGGCTGGGTACCGACCTGGCGGAGCACGGGTGGCGTGTCCTGGTCGACGACCGGGCGGGAGTCTCCGCGGGAGTCAAGTTCGCCGACGCGGAACTGCTCGGCGCGCCGGCCATCGTGGTCCTCGGCCGGCGCCTGGCCGAGGGGTACGTGGAGCTGCGCGACCGCGCGACGGCCACCAGCACCGACGTACCACTGCCGGAGATCGTCGATCGCCTCGCGGCCAGCCTTGGTGTAGCCCTGTACCCGATGGGGTAGACCTCTGGGGTAATGACCGATCGAGACGCTCTCGCGCCGCCGCCCCCAGACGGCCCGGAGCGAAGCGACTGGGTGCAGGGCCGTCCACAGGGCGGGAACGGGCGCGAGCGGAGCGAGCGCCAGCAAGCCGAGCCGGGAGGGCGCTATGGCGGTGACAAAGGTTCGAGACGTGATGACGAAGCACGTCGTGTGTCTGCAGGTGGAGACGACGCTGGACAAGGCCGCCGCGATCATGCGCGACCAGGGCATCGGAGACGTGGTCGTGGCCGACGGCGACCGGGTGGTCGGGTTGGTGACCGACCGGGACGTCGTGGTACGCGCGGTCGCGGAGGGACGCGACCCGGCCTCGACGACATTGGGCTCGATCGTGAGTCGCGATCTCGTCGCGGTGCGGCCGGACGACACCGCACAGGAGGCGGCGCTGCTCATGCGCGACCGGGCGGTGCGCCGCGTGCTGGTACTGGACGACGAGCGCGGGCTGGTAGGCATCATGTCCATCGGAGACCTCGCCGTCGAGATCGACCCGGAGTCGGTACTCGGCGGGATCAGCGAGGCGGCCCCGAACACCTGATCCGTTCTCGTCAGGTGTGCGGTCACCGGTCCTCCCACGGTGGCCGCGCATCGCCGCGCATACAGTTTTGTCATGGACATGCCAGCCAAGCTCGCCGAGATCGTCGAAGAGTTCGTCTCGGCGCCCCGCGAGGTCGTCCTGGAGATGCTGCTCGAATACTCCGGCGCGATCCCACCGCTGCCCGCGGAACTGGCCGGACACGCCGGGATGGAGCAGGTGCCGGAGTGCCAGACACCCTTCTTCCTGCGCGCCGAGATCGGTCCGGAGGACCAGGTGACCACCTGGTTCGACTGCCCTCCCGAGGCGCCGACCACCCGGGCGTTCGCCGGCATCCTGGCCGAAGGGCTGGCCGGGGCGACCGTGGACGAGGTGCTGGCCGTACCCCCTGATCTTTATCAGCGGATGGGGCTGTCCGCGGTGATCAGCCCTTTGCGGGTACGTGGCGGTACGGCCATCATCACCCGGCTGCAGCGGCAACTGAGGGCCACCCGGCCTTGATTCACGTGAAACGGGATCGATCAGGATTGTGGTACCGGCATGGCGAGACCGTCGATGACCTGGGCATGTGGCAGCTCACCGAGCAGCTTGCCCGGCAGCAGGAGCTTGCTGCCCCGGATCCCCGAGCCGATGATCACATAGGGCGTCGCGGCCACCGTCGCGTCGACGAACACCGGCCAGCCGTCCGGCAGGCCGATCGGCGTGATCCCGCCGTACTGCATGCCCGTCTCGGCCACCGCCAGGTCCATGGCCGCGAAGCTGGCCTTGCGCACATCGAGCAGCCGGCGGACCACGCCGTTCACGTCGGCGCGGGTGGTGGCCAGGACAAGGCAGGCGGCGAACCTGGCCTGGCCCTCGCGCTTGCCCGCGACCACCACGCAGTTGGCGCTGACATCCAGCCCCACCTGGTACGCGGCGCAGAAGGCGGCGGTATCGGCGAGCTGCGGATCGATCTCGGCGACCAGCACCTCGCCGGCTCCGGGCCAGCTCTCCAGCGCCTGGACGACGGGAGGCGCGAGCAGGTCCGGCCGGGTGGTCGCCGGTACGGTCGAAAGGGTACCCATCACACCGGCCATCGTGCCGTATGACGAGGGAATGCGGCCAGCACCCGGTGAGGTACTGCATTTCTCCGAGGATCCCGGCATCCCGCTGTTCGTGCGCCTCTACGCGTACCGGCTGCCCGCGGCGGCGTTCCAGCCCATCGGCGACCCGGTACCGCACGGCGATGGTGTCCACCGATCCGGTGGCGCCGCTGGCCCCCGCCGAACCGGTCGGCGACCTGCTGCGGCTGCACGAGGAGGCGGATATCCAACTGCGGGTGCTGGCCAACCTGTGGCCGTTCTGGGACGCCGTCACCGCCAGTACCCTCGGCTTCAGCGGCATCCGCCTGCGCAACGCGCGGCCGCGGCCATGAGTCCTCTGTGGATGTCCGATGTGGAGGGGATGGTCCATCCCCTCCACAAGGGACCGTCAGAGGGTGGGTGGCGGGCAGGCCGCCAGGCCCGGCGGGACCTTGACGCCGTGCGGCCGGGGGTAGTCGAGGTTGCGCGCGGCGACGAACCCGCTCGGCGTGGTGATCTGGAACCAGTACTTGCCCGCGGTGACGGCGTAGCAGACCACGTCGACGGTGGTGCCGGCGGCGGCGATGGTCCCGACGAGCTGCGAGCCCGCGCCGCTGTGCGGCACCGAACGCACATGGACATTCGCGATCTTCGTCTTCAACGCGACCGTGTTCGGCACGACCGCGCCCTGCCGGTGTCCCGCCGGGTTCGGGTGGGCTGCGGAACCGGCCCAGGCCGTGCCCGGTGCCAGCGCGAGCGCGGCCACGGCGAGCGCCGCGAGTCCGCTGACGCGGGAAAGAGTCCTCATTGAGTACCTCCAGCGATGATGGGTGTGGGCGGCATGCCACCGCCCACGGCGAAGGGACTAACGAGACCGGGCGGCAGACAGTTCTACCCGGCACGGTGACTCCGGCCGTCGTCCACGATGGACTGTCCGAGGAGGACGGTGTGACTCTCAACTGGATCGGCACCGAACGCCTGGCGATCGGCAGGCTGCCCACGGTCGAATCGCTGGGTCTGCTGTCCGCCGAAGGAGTGAGCCACATCGTCAACTGCCGCGCCACCGCGCAGACCTGGCTGTCCCGCGATCTGGCAAAGGAGCGCGCGCTGTTCGGCCGCGCGCGGGTGGCACACGCGCCGATGTGGGACTTCGGGCAGAGCCAGCACCCGCGGCGGTGGTCCGCGGCGGTGCATTTCGCGGTACGGGCACTCGACGCCGACGCCGGTGCCCGCGTGCTCGTCCACTGCCAGAAGGGCCGGCGGCGCTCGGTACTGGTGGCCTATGCGGTGCTGCGGCTGCGCGGGTACCCGGCCCGCAAGGCGTCCGAGCTCATCGTCGGGCACCGGCTGGAGGCCGTCCTGGTCCCCGTGTACCTGTCCGACGTCGAACGCTGGCTCGATGACGGCGCCCCGACCGTACGCCGGCCCAGGATGTCCGGATCGGGTCGGTGGCCCCGACGTCTCCG
This sequence comes from Micromonosporaceae bacterium, assembly GCA_039649115.1. Lineage (GTDB taxonomy): Bacteria > Actinomycetota > Actinomycetes > Mycobacteriales > Micromonosporaceae > DATEJJ01. Next base: position 6,411 of record JBBWZQ010000323.1, read on the forward strand.
GTGAAAGGCACCGTCAGGTGCCGGTAGAGGGGAGAAACACCCGTGAAGTACATGATCCTCACATACGGCTCGCAGCAGGACTACGACGCCATGGGCGGGAAGTCGGCCGACCAGCCGGCCCTGTCCGCGGCGGACTTCGCGGACCTGCACGCGTTCATGGAGTCGTTCAACAAGAACCTGGCCGAGTCCGGGGAGCTTGTCGACACGCGCGGCCTGTCCGCTCCGGTACACACCAGGAGAGTCCAGCTGCAGAGCGGAGTCCCGGTCGTCACGGACGGGCCCTACGCCGAGACCCAGGAGGTCCTCGCCGGCTTCTGGATCGTGGAGTGTGACAGCTTCGACCGGGCGACCGAGATCGCCGCGCGGCTGTCCGACTGCCCGAGTCCCGGCGGCATGTTCGCCGGCGGCGTGGTGGACGTGCGGCCGATCGCCGAGTCCCGCGCCGAGCTGGAGCTCTGATCGTCGGGTGCCCGACACCGAGGTCGAGGATCTGCTGCGCCGGCTCGCGCCGCAGATCCTCGGCGCGGTGGTGCGCCGGTACGGGCACTTCGACACCGCCGAGGACGCGGTCCAGGAGGCGCTGCTCGCCGCCGCCCTGCAGTGGCCGAAGGACGGCATGCCGGACAACCCGCGAGGTTGGCTGATCGCGGTCGCCGCGCGACGCCTCACCGACCTGCTGCGCAGCGAGCAGGCCCGGCAGCGCCGGGAAGACACCGTGGCACGGTGGACACTGCCCGATCAATGGCTGGCCCCCAGTGCCGACAGAGCTCCGGCCGATACCGACGACACGCTCATCCTGCTTTTCATGTGCTGTCACCCCTCGCTGTCGCCGGCGTCGCAGATCGCGCTCACCCTGCGCGCCGTCGGCGGCCTGACCACGGTGGAGGTCGCCCGTGCCTTCCTCGTGCCGGAGGCGACCATCACCCGGCGGATCAGCCGGGCCAAACAGCGCATCAAGGACAGCGGCCTACCGTTCGGCATGCCCCCGGCCACCGAGCGAACCGAACGCCTCGGCGCCGTCCTCCACGTGCTGTACCTCATCTTCAACGAGGGCTACGCGAGCACGTCGGGACCCACCCTGCAGCGCACCGAACTGTCGGCCGAAGCGATCCGGATGGCCCGCATGGTCCACCTCCTGCTACCCGACGACGGCGAGGTGGCCGGCCTGCTCGCGCTCATGCTGCTCACCGACGCCCGGCGCCCCGCCCGGACGGCACCGGACGGCGGACTGGTCCCGATGGCCGAGCAGGACCGGAGCCTGTGGCACGCCGGGTACATCGCCGAAGGCGTGGCGCTCGTCACCGACGCACTCCCGCGTGGACCGACCGGCCCGTACCAGATCCAGGCCGCGATCGCCGCGATCCACGATGAGGCGCCCGGCGCCGACGCCACGGACTGGCCACAGATCATGGCACTGTACGAGCTGTTGTTGCGCATCTCCGACAACCCGGTGGTGGCGCTGAACCACGCCGTCGCGGTGGCCATGGCCCGCGGCCCTCGCGCGGGGCTGGACCTGCTCGGGAACCTCCAGGAGGACGCACGGATCGCGGGCGACCACCGGCTCCACGCGGTCCGCGGGCACCTGCTGGAGATGGCCGGCGATCGGGACGCCGCGCGCGAGTCCTATGAAGCGGCGGCGCAACTCACCACCAGCCTGCCGCAACAACGCTATCTCCGGGCACGGGCGGCCCGCCTCACCGCCCCGTGACATGTCATCCAGCTCGTGCTTGGCGTGCTCCTCGGCGTCTGCTGTTCAGCGGGTCAGCAGACCTCCTTTCTGCCTCACCTCGCCTCCCGATCTGGGCTTCTGGTGCTCGTAGAAGGTTGTGTATTACACTTTGTCTCATGAGTACGATTACATTCCGGGCTGACGATGACGTCGACCGAGCCCTCGCTGATCTGACCGAAGGCGACCGCGACCGCTCGCAGGTCATCCGTGACGCGATCCTGGCAGAGTGGCGGCGGCGTCAAGCCGAGCGACTTCGAGCGGAGGCGGAAGCGCTGGCGGCAGACCCCGAGGACCGCGCCGAGGCCCGCGCGGTGCTCACCGACATGGAGTCTGTACGTGCGCGGTGACGTGTATGAACTTCGCGCACCGCGCGATGCTCGTGGCCATGAACAACGCGGCAACCGCTACGCCGTCGTCGTGCAGTCCGACCTGCTGCCGTTGTCGACCTGGCTGGTGTCGCCCACGTCGACCAGCGCTCGCCCCGCCTCGTTCCGCCCGGAGATCGAAGTCGCCGGGAAGACGGCGCTTGTCCTTGTTGAACAGACGGCGGCGGTGGATCCCGAGCGCCTCGGCCAACTCATGGGCCACCTTTCGCCAGCCGAGTCGGCTGCGGTGGACGGCGCACTACGAGTGGTTCTCGGACTGAACACACTCGGCGGACGCTGACCAAGAACGAGCTTGGGTAGATCATGCATATGGAAGCTGGTGGAGACGTGGGGACTTGAACCCCAAACCCCCGCCTTGCAAAGGCGGTGCTCTGCCAATTGAGCTACGCCCCCGAGGCGCTACCGATCCTTCGATGATCCGCGATCACCACGCTCGCCGCCACCGGATGAACGACCGATCCTCTACCGGAGGTCGGTCGAGTTGGTCGCCTCGTGCCAGAGCGCGCGCTCGTCGTTCGCATCCTTGACCTTCTTGGCGACGAATGCCGCTGCGCCAAGGACGCCGACCAGGAGCAACAGCTTCTTCCACATGTGCGGTCCCCTCAGGGTCGGTGCGGCGGTGGTCATCGTACGACGGCCCAAGGTCAGGCGTGGGGCTAGATGGAATCGAACCATCGACCTCAGAGTTATCAGCTCTGCGCTCTAACCGACTGAGCTATAGCCCCGTGACGCGACGAGCAAGGTTACCGTACCCGTCGCCCTCACCCCAAACCGATTCGGGGGCTCAGTCCTTCTCGGACAGCGTGACCTCGATGCCGCCCACCAGGTCCGCACACACGTTGTAGATAAAGGCACCGAGCGTCGACAGGGCGGTGAAGAGCACCACGTTGACGAGGCCGAGAACGCCGGCGGTACCGATCACGCCGAGAGCTGTGATCTTGAAACTGCCCTTGCCGCCGGTGGCGCCCAGCATGTCGGCCAGCGTCCTGTTGAGGCTGCGGAACACGCCCATCGCGTCAAGCGCGAGGTAGAGCACCGAGGTCGCCACGATCGCCACGAAGAACAGCACGAACGACACCGCGAACGAGAACTTCATCACCGACCACGGGTCGATGCGCTTGATGAACAGGCGTGCCCGGCGAGGTCCCCGAGCGGCGGCGGACGTGACCGTGGCGCGGGCGGCCCGTACCGCTTCGGCGACCTTGGCCCCGCCGATGGCCGAAGCCCTGCCGGAGCCCGCGGGTCGAACGCCTGTCTTCAGCCCGGTCGTGGCCGTGGCGCCCGCCGCCGCACCCGAGGTCGGGGCGCCCGGCATCACGGGCGGCGGTGTCGCCACCCGGGCAGTGGCCGCGACGCTGGCCCGTCCTGTCGGATGCCCGGCCACGCTGGCAGTTCCGCCCTCGGCCTCGTCGCCCGGGTCCGAGCCGGCGGGCTTGTCGGCGCCGTCCAGCTTGTCGGGCGGCGGGGCCATGCCCGGCGGCCTGGTGAACTTGTGCGGTTGTGCCTCGGCGGGGACCGTTGCGCGACCTACAACCGCGCGTCCGGTCGCGGTACCCCCGGCGCTTTCGCCACCGTCTGCTGCCTCGGCACCGACCGGGTTGGTCGAGCCCCCCGCAGCTCCCGACGCCGCCTGCGTCTCCGTCATCAACTAGTCCTGTTCGTCAGGCTCGTCGGCATTGCGAGCAATGGCCACGAGGGATACCCCATCAGGAAGGTCCATGAGCTTGACACCCATTGTGTTCCGATCTCGTGTCCGGCGTACAGGCTTCACCGGAGTGCGGATGACGCCACCGTTCGACGTGATGGCGAACAGCTCGTCATCCGGGCTGATGACGACGGCTCCCACCAGACCGCCACGCCGCTCTGTGATCTTCGCGGTGAGCACCCCCTTGCCACCCCTGCCCTGCACAGGGTACTCGTCGATGGGGGTGCGTTTGGCGAAGCCGCCACCAGTAGCGACGAGCACGTCCATCCCGTCCCGCACGACCTCCATGGCGAGCAGTTCGTCGCCGTTCCCGAAGCGCATTCCGATGACTCCGGAGGTGGCCCTGCCCATCGGGCGCAGCACATCGTCGTTGGCGCTGAACCGGATGGCCTGTGCGTGCTTGGAGACCAGCAGGAGATCGTCGTCGGGGCCGATCAGCGAGGCCCCGACGAGTTCGTCGTCGTCCCGAAGGTTGATGGCGATGATCCCTCCGCTGCGGTTCGAGTCGAACTCCTCCAGTTTGGTCTTCTTCACCAAACCCTGCTTGGTTCCCAGGACAAGATAGGGCGCCACCTGGTAATTCGGTATCTCGATCACCTGGGCGATCTGCTCGTCGGGCTGGAAGGCCAGCAGGTTGGCGACGTGCTGGCCACGTGCCACCCGACTGGCTTCGGGCAGTTCGTAGGCCTTCGCCCGGTATACCCGTCCCTTGTTCGTGAAGAACAGGATCCAGTCGTGCGTCGAGCACACGAAGAAGTGGCTGACGATGTCGTCCTGGCGCAACGTCGCGCCGCTGACGCCCTTGCCGCCGCGGCGCTGCGAGCGGTACAGGTCGGTCTTGGTGCGCTTGGCGTACCCGGTGCGGGTGATCGTCACCACAACGTCCTCGCGCGCGATGAGGTCCTCCATCGAGACCTCGCCGTCGAACGGGATGATCCGGGTGCGGCGGTCGTCGCCCCACCGGTTGACGACCTCGCTGAGCTCGTCCGAGACGATCTTCCGCTGCCGCTCCGGCTTGGCCAGGATGTCGCGCAGCTCGGCGATCTTGATCTCGATGTCGACCAGCTCATCGATGATCTTCTGGCGCTCCAGCGCCGCCAACCGGCGCAGCTGCATGTCGAGGATGGCGCCGGCCTGTACCTCGTCGATGTCGAGCAGCTGGATCAGGCCGGTACGGGCCTCCTCCACCGTCGGCGACCGGCGGATCAGGGCGATCACCTCGTCGAGCGCGTCCAGGGCCTTGACCAGGCCACGCAGGATGTGCGCGCGCTCCTCGGCCTTGCGCAGCCGGTACGCGGTGCGCCGGACGATCACCTCGATCTGGTGGGCCACGTAGTACCGCACGAACTGCGCGAGGTTGAGCGTGCGCGGGACGCCGTCGACCAGGGCCAGCATGTTGGCGCCGAACGTCTCCTGCAACTGGGTGTGCTTGTACAGGTTGTTCAGCACGACCTTGGCGATCGCGTCGCGCTTGAGCACGAGCATCAGCCGCATGCCGGTACGGCCGGAGGACTCGTCCCGGATGTCCGCGATGCCGGTGAGCTTTCCCTCCCGGACCAGCTCGGCGATGCGCTCGGCGAGGTTGTCCGGGTTGACCTGGTAGGGCAGTTCGGTGACGACGAGGCTGGTACGCCCCCGGACGTCCTCCTCCGCCTCGACGACGGCGCGCATCCGGATCGAGCCGCGCCCGGTCCGGTACGCCTCGGTGATGGCGGCCGTGCCGACGATGAGCCCGGCGGTGGGGAAGTCCGGTCCCCTGACTATCTTGATCAGCTCGTCGAGGGTGGTGGCCTCGTCGGCCTCCGGGTTGGCCAGGCACCACTGCACCGCGTCGGCGATCTCGCGGAGGTTGTGCGGGGGAATCTTGGTGGCCATGCCGACGGCGATGCCGTCCGAGCCGTTGATGAGCAGGTTGGGGATGCGCGAGGGCAGGATGGCCGGCTCCTGCGCGCGGCCGTCGTAGTTGGGCCCCATGTCGACGGTGTCCTCGTCGATGTCGCGCAGCATCTCCATCGCGAGCGGGTCGAGCTTGCACTCGGTGTACCTCATGGCGGCCGCGGGGTCGTTGCCGGGCGAGCCGAAGTTGCCGTTGCCGTCGATCAGCGGGTAACGCAGCGACCACGGCTGGGCCATCCGGACCAGCGAGTCGTAGATGGCGGAGTCGCCGTGCGGGTGGAACTGGCCCATCACGTCACCGACGACGCGGGAACACTTCACGTATCCGCGGTCGGGCCGGTACCCGGAGTCGTACATGGCATAAAGGATCTTGCGGTGTACCGGCTTGAGGCCGTCCCGGACGTCCGGCAGCGCCCGCCCGACGATCACGCTCATCGCATAGTCGAGGTACGAGCGCTGCATCTCGACCTCGAGCCCGACCGGCTCGACCCGCCCTCCCACGTGTGGCGCGAACGGTTCGGTGGAGCTCGGCTCCTCCGGAGTCAGATCCGGCGTGTCAGTCACGATCAACCCTCAACAGAAGTGTAGATACCGGCTGTGGACAAAGCTGTGGACGGTGTGGACAACTGTGGGAACCGAAGGCCTCAGATGTCGAGGAACCGCACGTCCTTGGCGTTGCGCTGGATGAATGAGCGGCGCGCCTCGACGTCCTCGCCCATCAGCACGCTGAACAGCTCGTCGGCGGTCGCCGCGTCGTCCAGGCTGACCTGCAGCAGGGTCCGGGTGGCCGGGTTCATCGTGGTCACCCACAGCTCCGGGTAGTTCATCTCGCCCAGGCCCTTGAACCGCTGGATGTCGTCCGGCTTGGCGTTGGGCTTCGTCTCCTGGCGCAGCGCGATCAACCCGTCCCGCTCCCGGTCGGAGTACGCGTACTGCGCGTCGTCGCCCTTCTTGTTCCACTTGATCTTGTAGAGCGGGGGCTGCGCGAGGTAGACGTGGCCCAGTTCGACGAGCGGCCGCATGAACCGGAAGAGCAGGGTCAGCAGCAGCGTGCGGATGTGCTGGCCGTCGACGTCCGCGTCGGCCATCAGCACGACCTTGTGGTACCGCAGCTTCTCCATGTCGAACTCGTCGTGGATCCCGGTCCCCAGCGCGGTGATCAGCGCCTGGACCTCGTTGTTCTTCAGCACCCGGTCGATGCGCGCCTTCTCCACGTTGAGGATCTTGCCGCGGATCGGCAGGATGGCCTGGGTCCTCGGGTCGCGGCCCTGCTTGGCCGAGCCACCGGCGGAGTCACCCTCGACGATGAAGACCTCGGACTCCCGCGGGTCGGTGGATTGGCAGTCGGCCAGCTTGCCGGGCATCGACCCGGACTCCAACAGGGACTTGCGCCGGGCCAGCTTGCGGGCCTGTGCGGCGGCGATGCGGGCGCGGGCCGCCTGGGACGCCTTGGTGATGATCGTCTTGCCCTCGGCCGGGTTGCGCTCCAGCCAGTCGGCCAGCCACTCGTTGCAGACCCGCTGCACGAAGCTCTTCATGTCGGTGTTGCCGAGCTTGGTCTTGGTCTGGCCCTCGAACTGCGGGTTGGCCAGCTTCACCGAGATGATCGCGGTAAGGCCCTCGCGGATGTCCTCACCGGAGAGCTTCTCGTCGCCCTTGAGCAGCTTCTTGTCCGCGCCGTACTTGTTGACCACACCGGTCAGCGCGGAGCGGAAGCCCTCCTCGTGGGTACCGCCCTCGTGCGTGTTGATCGCGTTGGCGAACGTGTAGACGCTCTCACCGTACGACTCGTTCCACTGCATGGCGATCTCGACGGCCATGCCCTCGCCGTCGGCTTCGAACTCGATCACCGACCGGTGGATGGGGTTCTTGGTCTGGTTGAGGTGCCGGACGAAGTCGGCGATGCCGCCCTTGTAACAGAAGGTGACCTCCTTCTTCTCCTCCGTCGCGTCCGGCCGCTCGTCGCGCAGGGCGATGGTGAGGCCGCGGGTGAGGAAGGCCATCTCCTGGAGGCGCCGGTAGATCGTCTCGAACGAGAACTCGGTGCTCTCGAAGATCGTCGGATCCGGCCAGAACGTGACGGTGGTTCCGCTGGCCCGGGTCGCTTCGCCCTTCTCAAGCCGGCCCGGCTTGGAATGGTTGTACGTCTGGCGCCAGACGTACCCATCCTTCTTGATCTCGAGCTCGATGCGGGTGGACAGCGCGTTGACCACGGAGATGCCCACGCCGTGCAGGCCGCCGGAGACCGCGTAGGCCGTGCCGCCGAACTTGCCGCCGGCGTGCAGCATGGTGAGCACGACCTCGACCGTCGGCCGCTTCTCCACCGGGTGCATGTCCACCGGGATGCCGCGACCGTTGTCCACCACGCGGACCCCGCCGTCGGCGAGCAGCGTCACCTCGATCGTGTCGCAGTAGCCCGCCATGGCCTCGTCGACCGCGTTGTCCACGACCTCCCACACCAGGTGGTGCAGGCCGCGTTCACCCGTCGACCCGATGTACATGCTGGGCCTCTTGCGTACCGCGTCGAGGCCCTCCAGGACGGTGATCGACGACGCGTTGTAGTCGCCCGGCTGCTGCTTCGGCGCTGCCACTCTCGGTCGCTTTCTCGCTGCGGCGACCACCGAGGTGGCCGCGGCACGGGGTTGGGCGGGAGCCGACCGCGCTCGGGCACACGTCGGGCCACCACTCCGTCGAGGGTGGGCCGGCGTGTGTCGATCGCGGAGACGCCCGCATTTGGTGATCGACTATCAGCTCTCCGGTCAATCTTACTGTGCCCTGGCGGCAGAACCCGCAAAGGCGCCCCTGAAATCGCCGTAGAGGCTCGAAACGGCCCGGGCGCAACTCCCCCCACACGCCCCGGCACCCGGGAGCAGCCACCGCGTCAGGGGAGCTTCGGCCCAGCGAACCGCCGGGAAAAGTCGACTCGGCCGGCAGAGGGGGGTCGCCAAGGGGGCCTACTGTGCCGTAGCCTACGCCGCCAGTACGACGAGATGATGGGGCCGTAGCGGATGGGGCTGGACAACGTCGCCGTGCAGTGGCCGCGCACCGGCCGCTTCTACGAGCCGGTCGCCCCTGCGGAGTTCGTCGACTTCGCCGACATCGCGGAGCGGGTACCGCCGACCGCCCGGCCGGCCGCCGCACTGGCCGGACATATCGCCGAGTCGGGCACGATCCGGGCAACCGGCTACACCGAACTCGTCGACCTCCTCCTCGGGCTGCAGGGTGTGCTCTACGCGACGGACGCCGAAGCCGAGGACGAGGACCCGGTGATCGACCCGGACGGCTGCGCCTGGATCGCGGGCGGCCTGGAGCGGTTCGTGGCCGGCCACGCGGAGCACGGCGAGGAGGTGACCTTCGACACGGTCTCCGGCGTGCTGCGCAAGGCGGTCTCCGGTGGGCGCCTGCCCGAGCAACAACTGCGCTGGCTGGACGATCGGCTGGCCACGCTGCGCGACGAGGACGGCCAGGCGCCGCAGTGGAGCTTCGCGCTGACCGAGCTCGCGGTCCTGGCCCGCTTCTACCGCCGCTGCGCCGACCGCGGCTTCGCCGTATACGCCGACTTCTGACTCGCCCGTCCCGACACCGGGCCCTCGATCGTGGGCGCGAGACGGGAGATCAGCCGTAGGTGTCGCGGGGGCCGCGGCCGCGGACCCGGCGCGGGCCGCGCGACCAGTTGGGCGACGTCGGACCGTGGATGTGCAGCTTTGTCACCACGTTGCTGCCCACCTGCGCCGCGATGCGCTTGAGCAGCTTTCCCGCGAGCAGCCGCAGCTGCGTGGCCCAGGCGGTGGACTCCGCCTCGACCGTGAGCTCGCCGTTCTCCAGCTTCACCGGCTTGCAGTGCGAAGCGATCTCCGCGCCCACGACCTTGGCCCAGTCGCCGAACACCGTCGCCTCCGCGGCCGGCCGCTGCCAGCCCCGCGCCTTGATCAAGCGGGCCAGCACGGCGCCGAACGGCTGCGGGTCCCGCGGATCCGGTCCGGGTCCGGAGTAGCCGCGCAGCCGCCGCGGCCCGTCCGTCCCGCCGGTCGACCGCGCCGGCCGGCCGGCGCGGGAGCCGCCGCGGCGTGCCTTCGCGGCGTCCAGGACCGCCCGGGCCAGCTCCGGCCCGGCCACCTCCGGGGGCGGCTCCGGAGCAGGAGCATCATCTGGTACCGACACGGCGCACCTCGCCCTCGCCCACCTCGTACCGGGCCCCGGCCAGCGAGGCCGGGACGTCTTCCGGGACCGCGCACGTGACCAGCAGCTGGCTGGCCGGCTCGACGAGCGCGGCGAGCCGCTCCCGGCGTCCCGCGTCCAGCTCTGCGAACACGTCGTCGAGCACCAGCACCGGCTCGATGCCCTCGGCGCGCAGCAGTTCGTACCCGGCCAGGCGCAGTGCCAGCGCGAACGACCAGCACTCGCCGTGGCTCGCGTAGCCGCGCGCGGGCAGGTCGCCGAGGCTCAGCACCAGGTCGTCACGGTGCGGTCCGACCAGCGTGACGCCGCGCTCGATCTCGTTGGGGCGCGCGTCGACGAGCGCGGCGGCCAGGGCCGCCTGCAGCGACGCCCGGTCCGGCGCGGCCTCGACGCCGCCGCGGTAGGCGAGCGCCGCGGCGCCGCGGCCGGCGGCCACCGCGTCGTAGGCCTTGGCCACGTGTGGCGCGAGTGCCGCGCACAACTCCAGGCGCCCGGCGAGCAGCGCCGCGCCGTGCTCGGCGAGGTGCGCGTCCCACACGTCCAATGTGGACAGATCCCGCGCCCCGGCGCCGGTCTTGCGGGCGAGATATGCGGTACGCAGCAGGGCATTGCGCTGCCGCAGGACGCGGTCGTAGTCGCCGCGCACACCGGCGTACCGGGGCAGCCGGGACACCAGCAGGTCGTCGAGGTACCGGCGCCGCTCGGCGGGATCGCCCCGTACCAGTGAAAGGTCTTCCGGCGCGAACAGCGACAGGCGCAGCGCGCCGACCACCTCCCGCGCCCGCCGCACCGGCGCGCCGTTGAGGCGGGCCCGGTTGGCCTTGCCCGGCTCGATGCCCAGCTCCACGAGCAGCGACCGTCCATCGTGGACTATCCCGGCCCGGATCACAGCGGACGCGGCGCCGGCGCGCACCAGCGGCGCGTCCAGCGCGACCCGGTGTGAGGACAGCGTGGCGACATAGCCCAGCGCCTCGACGAGGTTGGTCTTGCCGACCCCGTTGGGCCCCACCAGCACGCTGCACCCGGGCTCGAACTCCACGACCACCCGGTCGTACGAACGGAAGTCGACCAGTTCCAGCCGGTGCACGTACAAACTGATCCTCACGGGGTGAACGGCCTACGGCCGTGCTGGCCTACTCTTTCCGGACCGCGTGACCGCCGAACTGGTTGCGCAGCGCGGCGACCGCCTTCATCGTGGGCGAGTCCTCCTGGCGGGACGCGAACCGGGCGAACAGCGACGCGGCGATCACGTTCATCGGCACGGCCAGGCGGATCGCCTCCTCGACCGTCCAGCGGCCCTCGCCGGTGTCGTCGGCGTACCCGCGCAGCGCGTCCAGCTTCGGGTCCTCCTCCAGCGCCCGGTCGAGGAGGTCGAGCAGCCAGGAGCGGATGACCGTGCCGCCGCGCCAGGACTTGACCACCGCCGGCACGTCGGTCACGTACTCGCTCGCCTCGAGCAGCTCGTACCCTTCCGCGTACGCGTGCATCAGGCCGTACTCGATGCCGTTGTGCACCATCTTCGCGTAGTGCCCGGCGCCGACCGGCCCGGCATGCGCGAAGCCGAACTCGCCTTCCGGCTTGAGCGCGTCGAAGATCGGCTGCACCTTGGCGACATCTTCCTTGGCGCCGCCCACCATCAGCCCGTACCCGTTGTCCAGGCCCCACACCCCGCCGGACACGCCGACGTCGAGGTACCCGATGCCACGCTGCCGCAGCCGCTGCGCGCGCGGCACGTCGTCGGTGAACCTGGAGTTGCCGCCGTCGATGACCAGGTCACCCTCGCTGAGCAACGCACCCAGCTGGTCGATGGTCTCCTCGGTGACCTGCGCCGGAACCATCACCCACACGGCGCGCGGCGCGTCGAGCCGGGACACGAGTCGATCGAGGCTCGTCACGTCGGCGATCTCGGCGTGGTGGTCGTAGCCGACAACCTCGTGACCGGCACGGCGCAGCCGCTCACGCATGTTGCCGCCCATCCGACCCAGGCCGACCAGACCGAGCTGCATGGTGCTTCCCCTTTGTTCTGACCGCGCCCTTGCCCCTGCTCAGGCGCCGATGCGGATCGGCATGATGACGTACCGGTACCCCGGCACGATCTCCCCATCCTCCCGCGCGGGAGCCAGCACCGCCGGCTTTCGGGGATCGGTCATCGACAGCGCCGCCGTGGGCCCGTCCAGCGCGGCCAGCCCGTCCAGCAGGTACCCGGGGTTGAACGCCACCTGCATCGGCTCGCCCTCGTACCCGCACTCCATGGCCTCGCTGGCCCGCGCGTCCTCGGTGCCGCCCGCCTCGACGATCAGCCCGTCCTCGCTGAAGGACAGCCGCACCGGGGTGGTGCGCTCCGCGACCAGCGCCACCCGGCGGACCACCTCGGCCAGCCCGGCGACCGCGATGCGGGCACGGGCGTTGTGGTTGTCGGGCAGCAGGTTGCGCACCTTCGGGAAGTCGCCGTCCAGCAGCCGGCTGGTGGTGCGCCGGGTGCCGCCGACGAATCCGATCATGCCTTCGCCGAGGCCGCCGCGGGACAGCGCGACGACCACCTCACCGCCGAGCGGGCCCAGGGTCTTCGCCGTATCGGCGAGCGTCTTGGCCGGTACCAGCGCCTGCAGGCTGGCTTCGGGGCTGTCCGGCCGCCACTCCAGCTCCTTGATCGCCAGCCGGTACCGGTCGGTCGCGAGCAGCGTCATCGACGTGCCCTCCAGCTCGACGCGCACGCCCGTCAGCAGTGGCAGCGTGTCGTCCCGCCCGGCGGCGACCGCGACCTGGGCGACCGCGGTGGCGAACACGGCGGCGTCCACGGTGCCCGCGGTGGACGGCATCTCCGGCAGCGTCGGGTAGTCCTCGACCGGCATCGTCGGCAGCGTGAACCGGGCGCTGCCGCAGACCAGTTCGAGGTGCGACCCGACCGCGGCGATCTCGACCGGCTTGGCGGGCAACGCCTTGGTGATCTCCGCGAGCAGCCGGCCCGACACCAGGGCGGCGCCGTCGGCGTCGGCCTGCACCTCGGTGCTCACCTGGCTGGAGACCTCGTAGTCGAAGCCGGAGACCGTGAGCAGGTTGTCCGACACCCGCAGCAGCACGCCGGCCAGCACCGGTACCGACGGCCGGCTGGGCAGGCTCTTGGCGGTCCACGCGACGGCGTCGGCGAGCGCGTCACGCTCGACTCGGAACTTCATCTGTGCCCCTCCTGATTCGCCGCCTGTCGCGACACCTCACCGGTGCGCGTCGCCGGCGGCCCGCTGCCCTGTCCGCATCCAACATGTCCCCGTGACTAACGAACTGTATGGCGAACCGGCCGCCCCCGTGCACCGACCCCACGACTTTTGGCACCCCCCGATCCAACCGGATCGACCGGACGGAGCCCAGGCCCTTCCCCACACCCTGATGATTGTTTTGTTTCCCTTAGAAGATCTATCAGTCGTCATCATCGGTCCTGTGGACTCTGTGGACAGCTCCTGTCTGCGCTGGTGGACGTGCGATTCGACGGCGGACGAGCCTGTGCAGAGCGGCCGTGGAAGCGGCCTGGCCGTCCACAGCGGGGCCGATCGGTCGCCGTTGTCCCCAGCTGTCCACCGGTTGTCCACCGCTCGTTCCCAGGATTTGACCCCAGTTGTGGACGGCGATCCGGGACCGGCGCCCACAGGCCGTCCACCGGTTCCCCGGCGTGCTCCACACCTGATCCACACGCTGTCCCCAGCTCCCATCCACAGCCTGTGGATAAAGGTGTGCACGCAGTGGACGTACGGATACTCAGGGCGTTTGCTTGATGCGGTTGGTCAGCTCGGCGATTTGGTTGTACAGCGACCGCCGTTCGGCCATTTGTTGACGGATCTTGCGGTCCGCGTGCATCACGGTGGTGTGGTCCCGGCCCCCGAACGCCTGCCCGATGCGCGGCAGCGAAAGGTCGGTCAGCTCGCGGCACAGGTACATCGCGACCTGGCGGGCGTTGACCAGTACCCGGGAGCGGGAGTGCCCGCGCAGGTCCTCCAGGCTCACCCCGAAGTAGTCGGCGGTGGAGGCCATGATCTGGTCCGCCGTGATCTCCGGTCCGGAGCCGTCCGGGATGAAGTCGCGCAGCACCTCCTCGGCGAGCGCGAGCTGCACCGGCGACCGGGTGAGGCTCGCGTACGCGGTCACCCGGATGAGCGCACCCTCCAGCTCACGGATGGAGTTGGCGATCCGGGACGCGATGAACTCCAGCACGTCGGGCGGCGCGAACAGCCGCTCCTGCGCCGCCTTCTTCTGCAGGATCGCGATCCGCGTCTCCAGATCGGGCGGCTGGATGTCGGCCAGCAGCCCCCATTCGAAGCGCGTGCGCAGCCGATCCTCCAATGTGGACAGCTGTTTGGGTGAGCGGTCCGAGGAGATGACCAGTTGCTTGTTCGCGTTGTGCAGCGTGTTGAAGGTATGGAAGAACTCCTCCTGCGTGCGCTCCCGGTTCTCGAGGAACTGGATGTCGTCGATCAGCAGGATGTCCACGTCGCGGTACCGGCGCTGGAACGCGCTGGTCTTGTCGTCGCGCAGTGAGTTGATGAAATCGTTGGTGAATTCCTCGGTCGACACGTACCGCACGGTGCGCGCGTTGCCGAGAGTTGTCGCGTAGTGCCCGATCGCGTGCAGCAGGTGGGTCTTGCCCAGCCCGGAACTCCCGTAGATGAACAGCGGGTTGTAGGCCTTGGCCGGCGATTCGGCGACAGCTACCGAGGCGGCGTGCGCGAACCGGTTGGACGAGCCGATGACGAACGTCTCGAACGTGTACTTCGGGTTGAGCCGGTTGCCGTCGCTGGACGGGGCCGGCGACCGGCGGTCGTCGCGACCGGTGCCGGCGGTCGGGCCCGGCGGGCCGCCGGGCATCCGGTACTCGTTCGGCCGGTAGTCGCCCGCGCGGTACTCGTTCGGCCGGTAGTCGGGCCGGTAGTCGCCGGACCGGTCCCGCTCGGAGGGTGCCACCGTGTCGAAGAGCGTTGCCTCGCCGCTGCGCGCGGCGGGCACGGTCGGGCCGGTGCCGCCCGCCGGGACGGGGTTGACCGTGCTGGTACCCGCCGGCGCCGGCGACACCGGGATCGCCTGTACCGGCATGTGCGGCAGCGGCTCGGTGGCGAGGCCGGCGGCCGACGCGAGGCCCGCGGGTGCGGCCATGGTGGCCGGCGGCCCGCCGGGCGTCTCGTCGGGCGGGCGCACCGTGACAGCGACCTGGATCGAGCGGCCGAGGCGCCGGGAGAGCGCGTCGGTGATCGCGGGGCGTAGCCGCGACTCGATGATGTCCCGGGTGAACGCGTCCGGCACCGAGATCAGGGCGGTGTCCTCGACGATCGCGCGCAGCCGGGTCAGCCGGAGGTAGGCGCGCTGCTGTGCCGAGACCATGCCGTCGGCGATCTCGTCGGTCGCCGCGATCCAGACAGCGGCGAGGTCATCCCTCTCAGTCATGCTGTGGCTCCTGGGCATGTCCTCGCGGCCCTCGTTCCGCTCGGTGCACTCGGTCATGCTGTGGTTCCCGGGCATGTCCTCGCGGCCCTCGCTCCGCTCGGTGCACTCGGTCATGCTGTGGTTCCCGGGTATGTCCTCGCGGCCCTCGCTCCGCTCGGTGCACTCGGTCATGCCGCGACTCCACCACTGGCCGTACCCCCTCGATCGTCGCGGCCGTGGCCGCACCACGGCGCCCACAGCCCCGGCTATTCGTCCACAGGTTTTCCACAACCTGTGTATTTACTGGTCACAGCGTTGGTGAAGATGCTCAACTACTTCCCCACGGCGCGGTCCCCGCCCTTGACCGCGTCACATCCTGGCGAACGACTGATCGCCTCGCCTGGTTTTGCCGTGGTTCTGCTGGCGCCCCCAGCTCCGCCGAAACCAGCGGCAAGCGGCGAGGCTAACAGCGTTGTCCACAACGACTCAACCGTTGTCCACATCCTTCTGTGCCCCTTGTCCCTACCCGCCCCATATTGTGGCCGCGCCAAGTTGTGACAGGGCGGGTCGATGCATCCCCCGTTCGGGTGGGGCCGGGGGTGTCGGCGCCTCTGACGGGAGCCTGCCTCGCGTGCGGTAAAGTTATCGCCCTCGCCACCCGAAGCGTCGTCGGTCCTCTCCGGCCCGGAGCGCGACGTGAGCGGCGTGCCCGCCCGCTGGTAGGGTGGATGAGGCGTGTCCTGCCTGAGGTCACGCACCACTCGCGTAGCAGAGGAAGACGGAGTCTGACGTGAGCAAGCGCACCTTCCAGCCGAACAACCGCCGGCGCGCGAAGACCCACGGCTTCCGGCTGCGCATGCGCACCCGTGCCGGCCGTGCCATTCTGTCCGCGCGCCGGTCCAAGGGCCGCGCCCGCCTGTCCGCCTGAGGACTGCGAGCCGTCCGATGTTGGCCGCCGCGCAGCGCCTCCGGCGTCGCGGCGAGTTCGCCGTGACGGTCCGCGGTGGTCGGCGCGCCGGCCGCGGCGCCGTTGTCGTGCATCTCAAGCTGCCGCAGACGAACTCCGGGCCGAGCGGGGTTCGCGCGGGTTTCGTGGTACCGAAGACCGTCGGCGGGGCGGTCGTCCGTAACAGGGTGAAGCGTCAGCTACGCCACCTGACCCGGGAGCGGCTCGCACTTCTGCCGGCCGGGTCGGATGTCGTGGTGCGTGCGCTGCCGGGCGCCGCGCGGTGCCCGTACCCCCAAATGGCTGTGGATCTCGACGGCGCCCTCGCCTCGGCGCTGGCCCGCGCGGACCGGGGTGGTGGTCGTTCGTGACCAGCGTCACCGCGCGTGACGTGCGCAAGCCCGCGACGGTCGGTGCCCGTGTGCTGTCGGTGCCCATCATCGCGTACCGTCGTTGGGTGAGTCCGGCTCTGCCGGCCCGCTGTCGGTTCTACCCGTCGTGCAGCGCGTACGCCCTGGAGGCGATCGCCACCCACGGAGCGCTTCGGGGAATCCGCATGGCGGTCTGGCGGCTGCTGCGCTGCCACCCCTTCCATCCCGGCGGCTACGACCCGGTGCCACCGCCCAAGAAGACGACGTAACGGGAGTCGCAACGTGCTGCTTGGACCCTTTTACTGGGGGATCTCATGGATCCTGCTGCGCTGGCATGCTCTGTGGGACTTGATCCTGCCCGGCCGCGAGTTCCTCGCCACCAACTGGGACTGGGTTCTCGCGATCATCTTCTTGGTGATCACGGTACGGGCGATCCTGTTCCCGGTCTACGTGAAGCAGATCAAGTCACAGCGCGCCATGCAGCAGCTGGCACCCCAGATCAAGGCGCTGCAGGAGAAGCACAAGGGTGACCGGGAGTCACTCCAGCGGGAGACGATGGAGCTCTACCGCAAGGAGGGCACCAACCCGCTGATGGGCTGCCTGCCCATGGTGATCCAGATCCCGGTGATGTGGTCGCTGTTCCATGTGTTGCGCCACCTCAAGCCCAACGTGAGCGACCACACCAAGACGCTGTACGGCTGGACGATCGCGCAGTTCGACGGTGCCGAGCACGCCAAGCTGCTGGGTGCGCCGATCGTGACATCGTTCCGGTCCAGCTCGCAGCAGCTCAGCGAGATGGGTGCCAGCGGCACCACGGTGAAGATCGTCGCCGGGATCCTGGTGGTCATCATGATCGTGACGACCTACATGACCAGCCGGCAGATGATCCTCAAGACCGGCTGGGCGGAGGACCCGACGCAGAAGATGGTGCAGCGCCTGATGCTGTACGGCATCCCGGTGTCGCTGCTCATCTCCGGCTTCGCGTTCCCGATCGGCGTGGTGCTGTACTGGACGACGACCAACCTGTTCTCCCTCGGCCAGCAGTTCTGGGTGCTGCACAAGTACCCGCCGCCGCCGATGGCCAGCAAGGCGGGCACGCCGGGCAAGTCCACGCCCGGCAAGGCCACGCCGGCCCGTACGCCGGCGAACGCCAAGGCGGCGGTCGGCCGGACCGGACCGATGCGCGCGCTGCTGGGTGGCGCCAAGAAGGACGCGGTCGAGCCGGCCCCGGCCGTCGACGGCAAGGCCCTCGCCCCCAAGCCGGGTGCCAAGCCGGTGAACCCGAAGCGCACACCGACGGGTAGGCGCACCGCGGCGAAGCAGGCCGCAACGGCTGCCAAGCAGACCCCGGCGAAGCAGACGCCAGCGAAGCAGACCGCGGCGAAGCAGACGCCGGCTAAGCAGACCCCGGCTAAGCAGACCCCGGCCAAGCAGACCCCGGCCAAACAGGCGGCTGCCAAACAGGCCGGCAACGGCAAGCAGCCGAGCGCCAACAACCAGCAAGGCAGCACCAACGCCGCGAAGCGGACCTCGGGTTGACGCGACGCCCGTCCGTGCCGGCCGACCCGGTCGGTGGCACGGACGGGCAGGCGCTCCCCGTACCGACAGACGTCCTCGTACCGGTGCTCATCCCACCGGAATCCGGGGGATTCGTAGCTCACCATTGCGGAGATGAGATCGTGACCGAAACGAGCACCACAGCCGCGACGCAGTCCGAGACGGACGGAGCACCGGAGCCGCCGGCGCCTGGCGCGAACGAAGGCGAGCTGTTCCGGCAGAGCGAGATCGCCGCCGACTACGTCGAAGGCCTGCTGGACATCCTCGACTACGACGGCGACATCGATGAGCTGGTGCAGAACGGCCGGCCTGTGGTCGAGGTCGTCGGCGGGCGGCTGTCCTCGCTCGTCGGCCAGCGCGGCGCCACGCTGGAGGCGCTGCAGGAGCTGACCCGGCTGGCGATCTTCCGGCAGACCGGCTCCCCCAGCCGGCTGCTGCTGGACGTGGGCGGGTACCGGACGGCGCGGCGCAAGGAGCTGGGCGCCGTCGCGAAGAACGCGGCCGAGAAGGTGAAGGAGTACGGGGAGCCGGTACGCCTGGAGCCGATGTCGGCGTTCGAGCGCAAGTGCGTGCATGACGTGATCAACGCCCTGCCCGGCGTGGAGAGCGAGTCGGAGGGCGTGGAGCCCAGCCGCCGGATCGTGGTCAGCCCGACCGGGTAGCCGGCCCATGCCTGGCGAACCATCCTTTGAGCTACCTGCCGAGCCGCCCGAACCGGCGGCTCGGCTCGTCTTTGGCGATCAGTTGGCAACGGCTCGCCGGTACGCGGAGCTGCTGGCCACTGATGGGGTCGTGCGCGGGCTGATCGGTCCGCGGGAGGCGCCGCGGCTGTGGGAGCGGCACCTCCTCAACTGCGCGGTTCTCGGAGAAATCATCCATAAAGGGTCTTCTGTCGTCGACGTGGGTTCTGGTGCCGGTTTGCCGGGTATCGTGCTGGCTGTGGCACGACCCGACCTTGCAGTCACCTTGGTCGAGCCGATGGCACGGCGTACCGCATTCCTGATCGAGGTGGTCGAGACGCTGGGGCTGGAGACGGTACGGGTGGTACGCGCCCGGGCCGAGGAGTACTCCGGCCCACCCGCCGACGTGGTCACCGCCCGCGCGGTCGCACCGCTCGACCGGCTATCGGCCTGGTGTCTTCCCCTGGTCGCACCGGGCGGGCGGCTGCTCGCCCTGAAGGGCGAGTCGGCCACGGAGGAGGTGGCGACGCACCGGGCGGCCGTGGGGCGCCTCGGTGGTGGGGCTCCGGTCATCCGGTACTGCGGAGCGGAGATGCTCGATCCACCGGCGACGGTCGTGGAGATCGTGCGGGAACGGGTAGACCCGCCATCTCAGGTGAGGTCCCGAACACGGAGGCGCTGATGATCGAGGTGGGGGTCGGTTGGCCCAGTTTTTGGGAGTACGCCCCATCTTCTGGCTCATCTGCCCGGGGCAGTCGCGGGAACTTCGGTAGCCTTGCCCGCCCGTCGGCCGTAGGCTGGCCGCGCATCGCTAGTACGGTTCAGTTGACAGGAGCCGGAAGCGTCAGCGGGGCACATCCATCCGAAGCGGGCAGGGATGACACGGTGCAAGACATTGGTGGGTACGACGATCTCGGCATGAGCCGCGCACGGTGGGTCGCGAGCGCGGCGGTACCGGCGGGACCCGGGTCGAGTGGCCTGAACCAGCCGGTCGAGGCGCCGGCCGACACGCAGCCGGTACCGCATCCGCGTACCGGTTCCGGGTTCGCTGTCGGCCCGACGGTCGGCATACCGGCGGTGACTCCGCCAGAACCATCGCCCGGATCCGCCGCCCCGGTCCTCCCCGCGCCGGTCGCGCCCGTGGTGCCCGCCGTCCCTGAGGTGGTCGTCCCGGAGGTACCGGTTTCACGTGAAACCGAGGATCCACCATTGGCTCAGGAGGCGGAACGGGCCGTGCGGATCCTGAATCCCAGTGGCGAGATCACCATGCCTCGCCCGGCGCACCGCAGAGTGATCTGCGTGGCGAACCAGAAGGGCGGGGTGGGCAAGACCACGACCGCGGTGAACATCGCCGTCGCCCTCGCGCTGCACGGGAACCGCGTGCTGGTTGTCGACCTCGATCCGCAGGGGAACGCGTCCACCGGGCTCAACGTCCCGCACCATGCGGGCGTGCCGGACGTCTACGACTGTCTGATCGACGGTACGCCCCTGGCGGAGGTGACCCAGCCCGTCGACGGGATACCCAACCTCTCCTGCGTACCGGCGACGATAGACCTCGCCGGCGCCGAGATCGAACTGGTCTCCGTGGTGGCCCGCGAGTCACGTCTCGGCCGCGCCATCCAAGCCTCGTCGACCGAGTACGACTACATCTTCATCGACTGCCCGCCGTCTCTCGGGCTGCTGACCGTGAACGCGTTGGTCGCCGCGCAGGAGGTGCTCATCCCGATCCAGTGCGAGTACTACGCGCTGGAGGGCGTACAGGCGCTCACGAGCAACATCGCTCTGGTCAAGGCGCACCTGAACCCCGCGCTGGACATCTCCACCGTGCTCCTCACGATGTACGACCGCCGCACCCGGCTCGCGGACCTTGTCGAGCAGGATGTCCGGGCCCACTTCGGTGAGAAGGTGCTCCAGGCCGTGATCCCCCGCAACGTGCGGGTGTCCGAGGCGCCGAGCTACAGCCAGTCGGTCATGACCTACGATCCGGGATCGCGCGGCGCGATCAGTTACTTCGAGGCCGCCCAGGAGATCGCTGAGCGCGGCGCGCGGGTGGGAGAGGTGTCGGCATGAGCAAGCCTCGTGGCGGGCTCGGGCGAGGACTGGGGGCCCTCATCCCGACCGGCCCCGCCGCCCCGCCGCCGCCCCGCCTCGGCCCGCCGCCCACCCAGCCTTCGCCGGCCGCGACCGTTCCAGACGCCGGACGCGAGGTGTGGGAGAGTCAGCTGGCGCCGGTGCCGGGTGCGCGGTTTGCCGAGATCTCGGTCGAGGCGATCGTCCCGAACCCGAGGCAGCCCCGGCAGGTCTTCGACGAAGAGGCGCTCGACGAGCTCAAGACCTCCATCCAGGAGGTCGGGTTCCTCCAGCCGATCGTGGTGCGCGAGGTCGGCGGCAGCAAGTACGAACTTGTGATGGGTGAGCGCCGGTGGCGTGCGGCGCAGGCGCTCGGGCGGGAGACCATCCCGGCCATCATCCGGGAGACGCGCGACGACGCAATGCTCCGCGACGCCCTCCTGGAGAACATCCACCGCGCCAACCTCAACCCGCTGGAAGAGGCCGCCGCGTACCAGCAGTTGCTGGAGGAGTTCGGCGCGACCCATGAGGAGCTTGCCCGGCGGATCGGGCGCAGCCGGCCACAGATCTCCAACACCATCCGCCTGCTGAACCTGCCGGCGCGGGTGCAGCACCGGGTGGCCGCCGGTGTGCTCTCGGCCGGTCATGCCCGCGCGCTGCTCGGCCTCGACAGCGTGGCGGAGCAGGATGCACTCGCCGCCCGCATCGTCGCCGAGGGCCTGTCGGTCCGGGCGACCGAGGAACTGGTGACGCTCGCGATCTCGGACGGTGCGAAGGCCAAGCCGGCAGCTCCGACCCGTCGCGCCAAGCCGCACGCGCCGGCGCTGGCCGACCTCGCGGACCGACTCTCCGACCGGTTCGACACCCGCGTGAAGGTAGAGATCGGCCGCAACAAGGGGAAGATCACGATCGAGTTCGCAACGGTCGACGACCTGGAGCGCATCGTGGGCATCATCGGCACGGAGGATCGGACGCCGGGCGAGTAGCGGGTAACCCTCCGAGGCACCGTTCGCGTCGCGACGGTGCCTCGTCTGATTCCGGCCACCGATGCCGTGTTCCAGGCACACATGTCGGACAGGTGGGCCGGGTTGGGTGGGTCGGGCCGGGTGGGGGTGGGAGGGGTCGGGCGGGGCGGGTCCGGGGATCGGGAGTCGCGATCGCGGGACCGGTCGGGGCCGGGTCGCGCGCCGAGCCGGGGCTGCGGTGGGGTGCGGGTTCGTGGGTGGCTACGGTTTCTCTCGCGGCGCAGGGAAGAGGGCGGCGATGCTTCTCGGAGTCATCCTCGCGTGCGAGATCTTCTTCTGGGCGTTCCTCGCCGCCGGCCTGTCTCTCCGCTACGTGGCAGGGCGGCGCCGGGCGGCGGGACTGCTCCTCGCGCTTGTCCCCCTCATCGACGTCGTGCTGTTCGTGGCGACCGTTGTCCACCTCCGGGCGGGCGCGGTCGCCGACTTGACCGACGGTCTGGCCGCGGTCTACATCGGATTCTCGATGGCGTTCGGACCGGGTCTCCTCCGGCGCATGGACGCGCGCTTTGCCTACCGGTTCGCGGGTGGACCCAAACCGGCGCGGCCGCCAAGACACGGTAAAGGCAGGATCCGGCACGAATGGCAGGAGTTCCGCAGGGCGCTTGTCGCCTGGGGTGCGAGTTGCGCTCTGCTGCTCGGCGGCTTCTTTCTGGTCGGCGGGAGCGAGCGTGGACTGCCCTTACTCGCATGGATCGCCCGACTCACTCTGGTGCTGCTGATCTGGCTCATCTGGCCGGTGAGCTACATGCTGTGGCCGGGCAAGCCTGAGCCGCGACGGAACGACGACCAGTGACCCTCATGCGGCTCTTACGGTTGGCCGTCTGTCCACAGAAGTTATCCACAGGAGGGTCCCGTTTCACGTGAAACCACTCGTGGCGAGGGGTGGTCACCTGTGGATGACTGATGGCAGACTCCCGCCGTGAATGGTTTCCGGCTCCACACGAACAACGCGGTGGCGATGTGGGAGGCACTCGCGCGGGGCCACGGAACCGTGGTGATGCGGACGCCACGGGTATCCGTGATCCAACCATCGCTCTACCACGCGCTCCGCGCGATTGTCCTTGATCCGGGTCAGGACCAGGACCTCGCGGTACGCGAAATCACCGGGACCTTCCTCCGACCGTCGTCGACCGCACGCCGCATCGTGGAGGACGCCACCGGTTCGCTGGACCTGCGGTCGGCGAGCTTCACGCCGTACCTCACCATGACCGTGATGGTTCGGGAGCCCGGTGCCCTCCCCCAGAGTCCGGCGCGCTCGGAGACGATCGGCGTCGTCGAGGTCGAGAGTCCTCGCGCGCTCGCGGTCGCCGAACGCGTCCTGACGACGGTCTTCCCGCCGGCGCGATCCGACAGCGACTGGGTGGGTACCGACTGGGCCGGGCAGATCCAGCCGGTGCGCGTGCTCGACCTGCCCGGGTGGCGGGTGTGGCTCGGCTGCCGTGAGGGCGTACCCGCGTGTGCGGCGTACACGTACGACGACGGGCGGAGCGTCGGGCTCTATCAGGTCGGCACGCTCGCCGAGCACCGCGGGCACGGCGTGGCGCGCGCCCTGGTCGAGGCGATCCTGCGCGCTCACCCGGACGTCCCGGCGAGTCTCACCGCGACCGATCAGGGCCTTCCTCTGTACACACGGCTCGGCTTCCAGCCGGTGAGCCGGGCCGTCTGGTGGATGCCTGACCCCACGGGGGACGACATCGGGTCAGTGCTCCGCTAGGGTCGGTTCGTGCCTCAGACTCCCCCCACAATTCCGGACTTCGTGAACTGGCCGAGCTTTCCGTTCGAGGGTGAGCTTCGGGTCAAACCGTTGGAGGAACCAACCGACAGCGAGCCGCCCCGCTCGGGTGAGGTGGAGGGCAGCTGCGAGTCGTGCAGCGCGTCCGACGAGGCGTACATCTGGGTCAACGAGCGGTGGCGGGTACGGGCACAGGCGCCGAGCGGCCTCCCGATGGTGCTCATGCTGGAGTCCCGGTCGCACCTCGATCTCGGTGACCTGCCGAACCTCCTCGCCGCCGAGCTCGGCGTCATGACCGTGCGGCTGGAGCGGGCGATCCGCTCGCTCGACGGGGTGGCGCGGGTACACGTGAACCGGTGGGGCGACGGTTCCGCTCATCTGCACCTGTGGTTCTTCGCCCGGCCGATCGGTCGGCTACAGCTGCGCGGATCGTTCCTGCCGATGTGGGACGACATCCTCCCGCGTGTCAGCGAGTCGGTCTGGAAGGACAACCTGGCGCTGATCGCGGCGTGGCTCGCGGAGTTCGGCGGTCGTGCGCTCGCCGAGCCACCCCGGATCGATTGGCAGGCTCCCTCGACGCTCGCGGCTTCTCAGGCTGCGCAGGCCGCCGAGGCCGCGCTGGCGCTTGCGGAGGCAGAGCGGAAGCGGCCCGCGGGTAGTCCGGTGGAGATTCCCAAGCAGGACGGGCCCGACGCACGCGAGACGGTGTCCGAGGTACGGGAGGGCGAGGCGGCGCAGGCGACTGCCGACGTCTGACCCACGTTTCACGTGAAACGTGCTGTGGCACGTTCGACGAGAGTCGCCAGCACCTTGCCGAGGTCGAGGCCTGCCGCCGATACGGCCATCGGGAGGAGTGAGGTCTCCGTCAACCCCGGCGATACGTTGACCTCCAGGACATGGGCACTCCCGTGCTCGTCCACGATGAGGTCGACCCGGGACAGGTCCCGCAGTCCGAGCGCCGCGTGCGCCTCGAGTGCGATCTCCGCGACGTCGGCCGCGATGGTCGGTTCGAGGCGAGCCGGCGTGTGCCACGTCGTGAGTCCCGCGGTGTACCGCGCGGCGTAGTCGTACACGCCGTTCTGCGGAACGATCTCGACGGCGGGCAGCGGTACCGGCCCCTCCCCCAGGTCGACGACCGAGACCGCGATGTCCACGCCTGACACGTACCGCTCGATGAGCGCGGTCTGGTGATACGCGAAGCAGCCGACCATCGCGGCGGGCAGCGCCGACGCGTCCCGCACCACGGTCGCGCCCAGGCCCGAGCCGCCCTGGGCCGGCTTCACCATCAGCGGCAGGCCGAGCCGCTCGACGATCCGATCCAGCACGGCGGCGGCACCCAGCTCGGAGAAGCGATCGTGTGGCAGAGCCACCCAGTCCGGTGTCGGGATGCCCTCCTCGCGCAGCACGGACTTGGCCGACGGCTTGTCCCAGGCGACCCGTGCGGCACGCGCGTCACACCCGACGTAGGGCACACCACAGAGGTCGAGTACGCCCCGCAGTGAGCCGTCCTCCCCGATCGCGCCGTGCAGCGCGAGGATCACCGCGTCCGGCCGGTCGTCCGCGAGGCTCGGCAGCAGGGTCGCGTCGGCGTCCCGCTGCACGGCCTCGATGCCGGCGGCGCGCAGCGCGTCGAGCACCCGGCGGCCGGAGCGCAGCGAGACCTCCCGCTCGTACGACAGACCGCCAGCGAGAACGAGCACGTGTGGCGAGCTGCCCATGGCCGCCCTCACTCCACGTCCGGGCCGGGCATGTCCGCGCTCGCCGCGCCCACCGCACCGTGGGTCCACGAGAGTCCGCGGTCGCCGGAGGCGGCCGGCGCCCCGAACACCCGGCGCAGCGACGTCTCCTCCCCGATCACCCGCGCCAAGCGGCGCACTCCCTCCCGGATCCGCTCGGGTGGCGGGAAGCAGTACGACAGGCGTATGTGCGAGCCGCCGGAGCCGTCGGCGTAGAAGCCCGTACCGGGCACGTAGGCGACCCGGGCCGCGATCGCCCGCGGCAGCATCTCCTTCGAGTGCAGCCCGTCCGGCAGCGTCAGCCAGACGTAGAAGCCGCCGCCCGGGTGGGTCCACCGGGTGCCCTCGGGCATCTGCTCCGCGAGCGCGGCGAGCAGTGCGTCGCGCCGTTCCCGGTAGATCTCGCGGAAGGTCTTGATCTGTTCCCGCCAGGCCATCGTGCGGAAGTACGTGGAGACCGCGGCCTGGGCGTACATGCTGGGGCAGAGGATCTGCGCCTCGGACGCGATCACCAGCTTCTCCCGTACCGCGTGCGGAGCCAGGATCCAACCCACCCGCAAACCCGGCGCGAAGGTCTTGGAGAACGTACTGAGGTACAGCACGTTGTCCCGGGAGTGGGACCGCAGCGCCGGTGGCGGGTCGCCCTCGAAGCCGAGGAGACCGTACGGATCGTCCTCCACGACCAGCAACCCGGCGCGCTCGGCGATCGCGAGGACCTCGTCCCGTCGGGCGGCGGAAAGGGTGACTCCGGCCGGATTGTGGTAGGCGGGCACGGTGTAGAGGAACTTGGGCCGCTTGCCCGCCGCCGCCACCGTCGCCAGGGCCTCGGACAGCGCGGCCGGGATCAGGCCGTCCGCGTCCATGGGTACGTGCACCACGTCCGCCTGGGCCGCCTGGAAGACGCCCAGCGCGCCGACGTACGTGGGCCCCTCGGCGAGCACCACGTCGCCGGGGTCGAGGAACACCCGGGCGACGAGATCCAGCGCCTGCTGCCCGCCCACCGTGACCACGACGTCATCCGGTGACGCACCGGTCCCCGCATCGATCCCGGCGAGCGTCATCAGCTCGCAGATCCGCTCGCGCAGCACCGGATCACCCTGTCCGAGCCCGTACTGCAGCGTGCTGGCGCCGTGCTCCGAGCCGAGCCGGCCCAGCATCGCGCCGACCGCGTCGAGGGGCAGCGCGGAGACGAACGGTGCACCTCCGGCCAGCGAGACCACCTCGGGCCGGCTGGTGACGGCGAACAGTGCCCGGATCTCCGACGCGCTCATCCCGCGCATGCGCTGCGCGTACCGGTCGGTGTAGTCGTCCAGCGTGGTACCGCTCACGTCACTCCCCGGGGTGGCCTGGACCAGGATTGTCGATCGTACTCTGCCGGACATCTCCCGCATCACGCCATACGCGCGTACGATCGGACGCTGGAACAAGGAGGCGGCGCTTGGTTCACCACAGCTCCCGGGGGATGCGCCCATGTCACGACGTTTGGTCAATCTGACCCTCGACACTCTGGAAGACCTGCCGAGGCCGTGCCGGCAATGCGTGTACTGGGAGTTGGACCCGGTCGCCGCCGAACGGGCATGTGCCGCAGGTGATCCCGGCTTGGAGAAGGAGGCCTGGGTCTCGCAGACGTTGCTGGAGTGGGGCTCCTGCGGGAAGCTCGCGTACGTCGACGGGATGCCGGCCGGCTTCGTGATGTTCGCGCCCCCCGCCTACGTACCCCGGTCCATGGCCTTCCCCACGTCGCCGGTCTCGGCCGATGCGGCGCTGCTCATGACGGCGCATGTGGTGCCGGCATTCGCCGGCGGCGGGTTGGGTCGCATGCTCGTGCAGGGTGTTGCGCGCGATCTGACCAAGCGGGGCATCAAGGCGATCGAGGCGTTCGGCGACGCGAAGTTCGACCAGACGGTCGACGGGGAGACCGGATGCCTGGCTCCGGCTGATTTCTTCCTTTCGGTCGGGTTCAAGACCGTACGGCCGCATCCGCGGTTTCCGCGCCTTCGGTTGGAGCTGCGGACGGCGCTGTCGTGGAAGTCCGATGTGGAGTACGCGCTGGAAAAGCTGCTCGGCTCGATGAGCCCCGAGTCGCTCCTGCGCCCGGTGCGCCCGGCCACCCGCTCGACGCTGTCCCCCGGCGGCCTGCGGTAGCGCCGCCCGCTCAGGCGAGTTGCGGGCTCACCAGGGCGGCGCGCAAGGACGAGACGTCGATCGAGCCGGTCGGCACGTCGTCCTCGACCGGGTAGTACATCCGTTGCACCGCGGCCACGATGGCCTCCACCACCCGCTCGCGGAACATCGGTTCGATCAGCCGTTCCCGGTCGACCGGTGACGTCAGGTACCCCACTTCGACCCGCACCGCCGGCATGCCGGTCAGTCGCAGCAGGTCCCAGGTCTTGGCGTGCGTGTGGCTGTTGGCCAGGCCGGTGCGCATCACGATCTCCCGCTGGACCAGGCCGGCCAGCCGCTCGCCCACGGTGGATGTGACGCCGTTGGCCGAGCCGTAGTGATAGGTGGCGACCCCGTTGGCGGCGGGGTTGGGATGGCCGTCCAGGTGCAGCGAGATGAACAGGTCGGCGCCCAGGTCGTTGGCGAGCCGGGTGCGGTCGCGGTCGGTCAGCTCGCTCTCGCGCGACGGCCCCCGGGTCAGGTGTACCCGCATCCCCGCGGCGGCCAGCCGGCCCTCCAGCCGGGTCGCCAGATCGAACGCGAGATCCGCCTCGGTCCACCGCAGCAGCCCGTCCGGGACGACGACGCCGGAGTCCGGTCCGCCATGCCCGGGATCGATGACTATCATTTTATCCACCAGCGCGCGGCCCGACTGGCGCAGCTTGAACGACTCGCGCAGCGCGAGCGGCGCGCCACCGATCACCTTGCGACCCAACCGCCGCAGCGCGCCCAGCGTCTGCGGACCGGCCGCGCCGTCCGGGGCGAGCCCGACCTCACGCTGGAACATGGCAACCGCGCGCGCGGTACGCGCACCGTAGATGCCGTCCGCGCGACCGACGTCGTACCCCATCTCCAGCAGCCGCTCCTGCAACTGGTGGACATCGTCGCCGATGAGCGGTTCAGGCACCGACTGGTAGAGCGTGCGTGCGCCGAGGCGCCACCGTGCCGCGTCGAGCGCGCGCCAGGTCTCCTCGTCCACCCGGCCGTCCGCGGTCAGCCCGCGGCTCTGCTGGAACGCGCGCACGGCACGCTCGGTGCCCTCGTCGAACTCCGGCCCCGGTGGGCGTGGCGCGGGCGCCAACGAGACAGACGCGGGCGCCAACGAGGCAGACGCAGTGCCGGGCGAAGGAGCGGGGGTCGACAGGAGCCCCAGGCCGTGCAGGATCGAACGGATCTCGGCAACCGCGGCACCCCGGTCGCCTTGTCTGATCGCCCGCATGCACGCCTCCCTACGACCGGTCGCCTGTTGGGAACGGCGCCCCGCGGGCGACCGCTACCCGGCGCCGCTCGCCGAGGAGCGAGCGGAACCCTTGCGGCAGCGGACGATCCGCGAGTGACCGGAACACCGGCCGCGACCCGCCACCCCCAAACGCCACCGGAGCGTATCGCGCCCTGACCACCCGCGCCCTCGCGCGTACGGGCAGGCCGGCTCATGTCCGACAACACCTTGGACAAGGCCGCGCCCCGTATCTCGCATATCTCCAGATACGGGGCGCGGCAAACGTCGATCAAAGGGCGGATTCGATGAGGCGGATCAGGTCGCTCTTGGGACGGGCACCGGCGACCGACTGTACGGGCTGGCCGCCCTTGAACACCGTCAGGGTCGGTACTGACATCACCTGGTAGTCGCGAGCGATGCCGGGGTTGGCGTCGATGTCCAGCTTGACGATCTTCACCTTCTCCCCCATCTCGCGGGCGATCTCCTCCAGTACGGGTGCGACCCGCAGGCACGGCCCGCACCACTCGGCCCAGAAGTCGACCAGGACCGGCTTGTCGGACTGCAGTACCTCGTTGACGAAGGTGGCGTCGGTGACCGCCTGCATCGTTCACTTCCTTTCGACTTACCTCTAAAGATCAGTGCAGGGAGAGGGCGTCACTGGCCTCGTGCTCCAGCGCCGCGATGTACCGCTCCGCGTCCAGTGCCGCCGCACAGCCGGTACCGGCGGCGGTGATGGCCTGCCGGTAAGTGTGATCGACCAGGTCCCCCGCGGCGAACACGCCGGCGATCGAGGTGCGCGTGCGCGGCGGATCGACCAGCACGTACCCGTCGGCGTCCAACTCGATCTGGCCGCGGAACAGTTCGCTGCGCGGGTCGTGACCGATCGCCACGAACACGCCCTCGACGTCGAGTACCCGCTCCGCACCGGTCTTCGTGTCGCGTACCCGGATCCCGACGACAGTGCCGCCGTCGCCGAGCACCTCGGTCACGACCGTGTTCCATTCCACCTTGATCTTCGGATTGGCCAGCGCACGCTCGGCCATGATCTTGCTGGCCCGGAACTCGTCCCGCCGGTGGATGATCGTCACCGACGCCGCGAACTTGGTGAGGAAGCTGGCCTCCTCCATCGCCGAGTCGCCGCCGCCCACGACGGCGATGTGCCGGCCGCGGAAGAAGAACCCGTCACAGGTGGCACAGGACGACACGCCGTGGCCCAGCAGTTCGCGCTCGCCCGGCACGCCGAGCGGCCGCCAGGCCGAGCCCGTCGCCAGGATGACCGCGTGCGCCTGGTACTCGGTGGCGCCGACCCAGACGCGCTTGACCGGTCCGTGCAGGTCCACCCTGGACACGTCGTCGGTGAGCAGTTCGGCGCCGAACCGGGCGGCCTGCTTGCGCATGTTGTCCATCAGGTCCGGACCGAGGATGCCGTCCGAGAATCCGGGAAAGTTCTCCACCTCGGTCGTCGTCATCAGCGCACCACCGGACTGGGCACCCTCGATGACCAACGGCTTCAGGTTGGCCCGCGCCGCGTAGACAGCTGCCGTGTATCCTGCGGGACCGGAGCCAATGATGATCAGATTGCGAACACTGGCCACGTCCGCTCCCTCTCTTGGCGTTGACAACCGGAAAACGTCATCGTACGAACTCTGGATTCCCGATCGCGCGCCGCGAGTGCCGGACGTCACGCTTACCCCGGGAGTGCCAGGGTCAGCGCGCCGGCGCGGCGTAGATCTGGTCGGTGCCCGAGCCGGGCAGTCCGCAGTTGGGCCCGACCACGACGACCTCACGGCCGCTGGCACCGGACAGTACCACCACGAGCGCCGGCCGCCCCTGGTAGTGGGCGTAGTCGACGAGCGTCGGCGCGCGTTGATACGCGGACGCCAGCAGGCCGAGGCAGATCTGCAGATCGGCAGGGGAGACCAGGCGGCTCAGCTCGCTGGGCTTACCGGCCGCATCCGTGCCGCTCCGTGCATAATCGGACGCGCCTTCCTGCGGCGCCCGTCCCTGCATCGCGTTCTCGCTCGCGGGCAGCGAACCCACCGTCTGCGGGGTGTAGTCCCTTCCGCTGCTGAGGATCAGTGGACCGCGTCCGGACCCGATCGCGGGCACCGCCGCCTTGTCGCCGGCGTTCAGCCCGGAGCTCGACGTACCCGTTGGGGATTGGCTGCGCACCAGGCTGACGCCGGCCACGCAGATCACGGCGCCCGCGGCCACCGCCGTGGCCGCCACGGCAATCCGCGACCAGCGCGGCCGCCGGGCCCGGCGCCGCTCAGAAATATCGACGACCGTCGCTCCGGCCGCCGCCGCGGGCAACGCGGCCTCCAGCCTGGCCACGACATCATCGGGTACCGGCGGCGAGGCGAGACCCGCCAACGCGGCCCGGACCAGCGGCTGCGCCGCCGTGAGCGCGGCGAGCGTCTGTGCCCACGCGGGCTCGGCAGCGACCAACCGTTCGACCTCGGCGGCCTGTTCGGGGTCGAGGAGGCCGGCGGCGTATTCGGCCAGCCGGTCCAGGTCGACGTCGCCGTCGTTTGCGCTCATGCCCCTCCCCCCGCTGGTCGTTCGCCAAATCTCCCTGCCGATGGGACGTCGCCGTCCGGCGCCGGGTTCCTGAGATGCCCCAGAAGTGCCGCGAGTCTCGCCCGACCCCGCGCGCAGCGGCTCTTGACGGTGCCCTCGGGTACCCCGAGCATCGCCGCCGCCTCCGCCACCGGGTATCCCTGCACGTCCACCAGCACCAGGGCCACCCGCTGGTCGGCCGGGAGGCTGGCGAGCGCGGCGCGCACGTCCACAGCCGTGTCGGAGTCGACCGGCGGCACGGCGGCCAGCTCGGTGTCCAGCAACGGGACCGTCGGTCGGGACTGGCGCCGCCGCACCCGGTCGAGACAGGCGTTGACGACGATGCGGTGCAACCAGGTGGTGACCGCCGAGTCGCCGCGGAACCGGTCGGCCGACCGGTACGCGGAAAGCAGCGCGTCCTGCAGCGCGTCGGCCGCGTCCTCCCGGTCGCCCAGGGTGCGCAGTGCCACCGCCCACAACCGGTCGCGGTGCCGGCGTACCAGTTCGCTGAAGGCGTCCGGATCGCCCGCGACGTGGGCGCGCAGCAACGCGCCGTCGTCGGAGGCCGCGGCTTCACCCACGGGCTGCACCCTACCCAGCGGAGCCAACCCGGGCGCGCACGCCTCGCTCACTCAGCTGCTGACGAACACCTTAATTTCGGAGATTTCAATGATGTACCCGCCGGAGTCGGGCTGGTCCGGCAACTTGCTGATCCACACGAGCAGGTACCGGAC
>JBBWZQ010000061.1:0-3678 GCA_039649115.1 Micromonosporaceae bacterium
ACCCGCGAATACATTTCCATGATTGAGAACGGCCGGCGGCCGGTGACGAAGCGCTCACTCCTGATCGCTCTCGCCCGGGCGCTCCGCGTCTCGGTCACCGATCTGGCGGGTCAGCCGCGCGAGCCGCGGTCCTCCGAGGAACTCATCGTAGCCAGCATCGAGTCGGGTGTCCGTACGGCGCTGGACGAGGATCCGGAGGAAGTGCCCGCGCCGGACCCAACGCACATCACGGCCATGGTCCACCAGGTTCGGACCGCCCGCATGGGCTGTGACTTCACCACCCTGGCCGGACTGCTGCCCAGCCTGATCGCGCAGGCCCGGGTGCTGGCCGCCGACGACCCTGGCGGCCATGTCCGGATCGGTCTGTCCTGTCTCGTGGCCGCCGCGACCGACGCCGCCTTCACGATCAAAGCTCACGGTCACATCGACCTGGCGGCGCGGCTTGCCCAGGCGGCACATGACGCGGCGTCGACGCTCGGCGATCCGGCTGAGCGGGCCGCCGCGGCGTTCGCGGTCGCCCAGTGCGCCCTGGCAGGTGGTTCCCGGCGCAGATCTCTTCGTATCGCTGCCGAAGCCGCCGCCGAGTTGGGCGACGTCGGGGATGACGACAGCCTGACGTGGTACGGCATGCTGCACCTGCATGCTGCCTTGTCCGAGGCCGCCCTGGGACGCGGCGACAACGTGGCAGCGCACGTGATGGAGTCCGAGGCGGCCTCGCGACGGGTGGCGAGCGATTCCTGGCTCCAGGAGCTGACTCCGACGAACGTTGGCATCTGGCGCGTCGCCATCGCTCTGGAGAATGGCGAGCCGGATCAGGCGCCAGAGTACGCACGCCGTGTCGACAAGTCGAAGATCCGCGGCGTGGACCGCCTCGCTCACCTGCACATCGACACCGGGCGCGGCCTGTACGCCGCCGGACGCGCCGGTGCTGCGGTGCGGGAGTTCCTGCGAGCCGACGAACTGGCGCCGCAGCAGGTGCGGTCGCGTCCTTGGGGGCTGGAACTGGTCGGCCAGATGGTCCGCGACGCACCGCAGCGAGGCGGCTCGGACGAACTGCGCGAACTCGCCACTCGCTGTCGTATCGACCCACTCGGCGACCCGGCGTAACAGGCCGTTACGTCTCTCCGTCTGGTAACGCCAGGTTACTCCACTGTGGGCGGTGCCTGCGGCGCGGCTCGTCATGCCTCTCAGGAGAGCGTCGCGGGCAGGCCGAACGCGGCGAACAGGTCGGCGTTGAACGTGGTGATCTCCACGATCCTGCCGTCCTCGACGCGCAGCACGTCCAGCTTGAACGCCCGGTACGTGTCGTCCCCCGGGGCGAGCAGGTAGCTGGCCGCCGCCGGCATGCGGTTGGCCGCCGTCGGCACGAGCCGCCACTGGCCCGGTGACTCCGGGCCGAACGCCTTCTCCAGCAACGGGCCGATCGCCGCGATCCCGTCGAAGCACCACGGGTGCGGCGGCATGGTGACCCGGATGTGCTCCGCCGAGAGCGCGATCGACGCCGCCGCGTCGCCGCGTTCGTGCGCGTCGATGAACCGCAGCAGCAGGTCCTGCTCCTCGGCGCTGGGCTGCGCCGTGGACCAGTCCAGCCGGCGCCGCGGCAACTGCTCCCGCATGGTGGCGCGGGCGCGCTGCAGGGCGCTGTTGGCCGAGGCGACCGAGAGGTCGAGCGCCTGTGCGGTCTCGTTCGCCGGCCAGCCGAGCACGTCGCGCAGGATCAGCACGGCGCGCTGCCGGGCCGGCAGGAGCTGGACGGCGGCCAGGAAGGCGAGTTCGATGGTCTCCCGGGCCACCGCCGCCGCCTCGGGTTCGTCGTGGCCGGGCGCCGCCTCGTTCAGCAGCCGGTCCGGGTACGGCTGCAGCCACGGTATCTCCGCGAACGAGTCCAGCGACTGTACCTGCCGGGTGTCGCGGCGCAGCGTGTCGAGGCAGGCGTTGGTGGCGATCCGGTACAGCCAGGCCCGGAACCCGGCGCCGCCCTCGAAGGTGTCCCGCTTGCGATAGGCCCGCAGGAAGGTCTCCTGCACCAGATCCTCGGCCTCGGTGAACGAGCCGAGCATCCGGTAGCAGTGCACGTGCAGCTCCCGCTCGTGCCGACGCACCAGGGTGCCGAAGGCGGTCTCGTCACCGGCGAGCGCCGCGGTGACGAGCTGCTCGGTATCGGTCACCGGATCGCTCATTTCCATGAACCATAGGACACCCCGGTTGTCGAGGTTCGCCCGGTCCGCCGGCCCTCCACTCACCGCGCGACCAGCCCGCAGGTCACGTTGACGATCGTCGCGGTGATCCCGGCCGCCTGGTCGGAGGCCAGGAACGCGGCGGTCTGCGCGACCTGCGCCAGCCGTGGTGTCCGGCGCAGCATGGTCATTCCCGCGATCATCTGGTCGACGACCGCCGGGTCGGGGACGTTCTCGCCACCCACCGCACGCAGCTTGTCCCGGGTGAGGGTCTCCGGCACGCCCGCCGTCCACAGCCCGACCACCCGCACCCCGGCCGGGCCGACCTCGGCCGCCAGGTACCGCATGAATGTCTCGATGGCCGCGTCGGCCGGCCCGGTGCCGCCCATGCCCGGGGCCAGGCCGGCCGAAGAGCCGCTGGTCAGGCTGAGGATCACGCCCGAGCCCCGGGCCACCATGTGCCGGGCCGCGGCCCGCGCGGTGAGGAACTGGCTCAGCAGGCCGGTGGTGACCGGGCGGGTGAGGTCGGCCGCGGCCATGTCGACCAGGGGCGTGCCCTGCACGTCGCCGCGCGTGATGAGGTTGAAGGAGACGTCGATGCCGCCGGCCCGCGAGGCGACGTCGCGGGCGTGCGCGTCGACCGCCTGCTCGTCGAGGGCGTCGAGAACCGCCACCTCGGCCGTGCCGCCCGCCGCGGCGATGTCGGCGGCCACCGTGTCCAGCGATTCACGGGTACGCCCGGCGAGGAACACCCGTGCGCCCCCGCTCGCGAACGTGCGGGCCACGCCGCCGCCCAGGCCGCCGCCGGCCCCGTAGATGATGGCGTTCCGGTCCTGCAGAAGTGATGTCATGTCAGATCTAACGTGGCCCGGCCGGGAAACTCATCGGCGGGGGGCCGGGAGTGCGGCCACGAACCGCACGAAGCCTTCCGGGTCCGGGTCGTCGGGGGTCGGTTGGAGCACCACGGTGTCCGCGCCCGCGTCCGCCCAGCGCCGGACCGCGCCGGCGACCGCCGCGGCGTCACCGGCGGCCACCAGGTCCGCCATCGACTCGTAGCCCCACATCCGCCGCTCCGCCTCCAGGCGCTGCTCGGCCGTGGGGCCGGTGGCGGCGTGCACGTAGACGACCAGGCGGTGATCGCCCACCAGTGCCCTCGCCCGTGCCACCTGACCCGGAGTCGTGCCGGCCGTGAGGATCGTGCCGTCCGCGAGCTCGCCGGACAGCCGCAGCGTGCGGGGCCCTACGGCGCCGACGAACAGCGGCGGCGGCGCGGCCGGCGGCCAGTCGAGGGCCACGTCCCGCAGGCGCACGTACCGGCCGGACGTGGTGACCTTCTCGCCGCGCAGCAGCGCGCGCAGGGCGGTCAGGTACTCGCGCAGCAGGGTCATGGGCGACTCGACCCGGGCACCCACCTGGGCCATCCAGTCCTGGACGCCGTGGCCGAGTCCGATGATCACCCGGTCCGGGAAGAGCCGGTACAGCGTGGCGACCTCCATCGCGG
>JBBWZQ010000075.1:0-20521 GCA_039649115.1 Micromonosporaceae bacterium
GATGGTGCATCGCGAACATCGCGCCGCTGCGGCCGAAGCCGGTCGCGATCTCGTCGAAGATCAGCAACACGCCGTGCTCGTCGCACAGGTCCCGCAGCGCCCGGAGGTAGGCCGGGCTGTGGAAGCGCATCCCGCCGGCGCCCTGCACCACCGGTTCGACGATCACGGCCGCCAGCTCGTCGCGGTACCGCTCCACGGCGTCGGCCAGGACCGCCAGGTACCCGGGGTCGGCGGGCGCGTCGAAACCGGCCGGAGGCGCGGGTACGAACACCTGCTCGGGCAGTACGCCGGTCCACAGCCGGTGCATCCCGCCGTCCGGGTCGCACACGCTCATCGGCTGGAAGGTGTCCCCGTGGTACCCGCCCCGCCAGGTCAGCAGGCGGCGCTTGCCGTACCGGCCCGCCGACCGCCAGTACTGCAGGCACATCTTGACCGCCACCTCGACGCTCACCGAGCCCGAGTCGCAGAGGAACACGTGGTCCATCCCGGTCAGCTCGACCAGCCGGGCGGCCAGGCGTACCGCCGGCTCGTGGGTCAGGCCGCCGAACATGACGTGGCTCATCCGGGCCAGCTGGTCGCGCACGGCGGCGTCCAGCACGGGGTGCCGGTACCCGTGGATCGCCGCCCACCACGAGGACATCCCGTCGACCAGCTCGCGCCCGTCGGCCAGCCGCAGCCGCACCCCGGACGCGGACTGGACGACCAGCGGCTCGCGCTGCCCGGGCATCGGCGCGTACGGGTGCCAGACGTGCGCCTTGTCTAAGGCAAGCAGCTCCTCAGCACGCACGCGCCAGCCTCCGGTTGATGGCCTGTACCAGGCCGGGACCCCGGT
The DNA here is from genome assembly GCA_039649115.1 of Micromonosporaceae bacterium. Lineage (GTDB taxonomy): Bacteria > Actinomycetota > Actinomycetes > Mycobacteriales > Micromonosporaceae > DATEJJ01. The sequence continues at coordinate 833 of JBBWZQ010000075.1, forward strand.
AGATCAGCCCGGTGTACAGCTGCACCAGGCTGGCGCCGGCATCGAGCAGGCGCAGCGCGTCGTCCGGGTCGAGGATGCCGCCCACCCCGATCACCGGCAGCGGGCTGCGCTTGCACACGAACGTGACCACCTCCCGCGCGCGCGCCGCCAGCGGCCGGCCGGACAGCCCGCCCGCCTCGCCGGCGAGGTGCGTGTCGCCGGCTGCCAGCCCGTCGCGGGACAGCGTCGTGTTGGTCGCGATGAGGCCGGCCACCCCGCTGTCCCCGCACACCTCCAGCAGCTCGCCGATGGCGTGGTCGGTCAGGTCGGGCGCGATCTTCACGAGGATCGGGGCGTCCCCGGCCTCGGCCCGCAACGCGGCAAGCAGGCCGGCCAGCTGGCCGGGGTCCTGCAGCGTGCGCAGGCCCGGCGTGTTGGGTGAGCTGACGTTGACCGCCACGTAGTCGGCGTACGGTCGCAGCGCGCGCAGCGAGGTGAGGTAGTCCCCGACCGCGTCGGCCAGCGGCGTCACCCTGGACTTGCCGAGGCTGACGCCCAGCGGCACGGGCAGCCTGCCCAGCCGCGCCAACCGCGCCGCGAGCGCGCCGGCGCCCTGGTTGTTGAAGCCCATCCGGTTGATGACCGCCTCGCTGTCCCGCAGCCGGAACAGGCGCGGGCGGGGGTTGCCGGGCTGCGGGTGCGCGGTGACGGTGCCCACCTCGACGAAGCCGAAGCCCAGGGCCGGCCAGGCGGGCAGCGCGCGACCGTCCTTGTCCAGGCCGGCGGCCAGGCCGACCGGGTTGGGGAACCGGATCCCGAACACGGTGCGGGGCGCCTGCACGGCGTAGTGCCGATGCAGCGCGGCCAGCACGGCGGGGTGGCCGGACAGCCGGGCCAGCCCGCCCAGCGTGGCCTCGTGCGCGGCCTCCGCGTCCCCGCCCCCGACCCGGAACAGCACCGCCCGCCCCACCCGCCGATACAGCCCCCCAGTCACCGCACCCACGCCAACCCCAAGATCATGCCCGAGGTGAGATCTTGGTCGTTGGTGCCTGCCACAGCGAGGAGAAACGACCACCGTCCACCATCCGGCGCCGCCGTGATCATCCGGCGGCCTCGCGCATGGCGGCGTGGAAGGACTGCAGCGGGCGTACCGACATCTCGCCGCGGATCAGCGCCTCGATGCCCATCACGGCGGCCGAGGCTCCCGGTACCGTCGTGATGCACGGTGTGTCGTGCGCCACCGCGGCACTGCGGATCTCGTACCCGTCCCGGCGCGACCCGGAGCCCTGCGGCGTGTTGATCACCAGTGCGACCTCGCCCGACTCGATCAGCCCGACCGCGTGCCGGCCGTCCTCGGTCGACTCGAAGTGCTTGGCGACGATCTCGCAGGCCACCCCGTACCGGCGCAGCACCTCACCCGTACCGGCGGTGGCCACGATGTCGAAGCCGAGGTCGGCGAGGCGCTTGATCGGGAAGATCATGCCGCGCTTGTCCCGGTTGGCGACGGTCACCAGGATCTTGCCGCTGGTGGGCAGCGAGCCGTACGCCGCCGCCTGGGACTTGGCGAAGGCGTGCCCGAAGGACGTGTCGATGCCCATCACCTCGCCGGTCGACTTCATCTCCGGTCCGAGCAGGTTGTCCACGCCCTTGCCGGCCGGCGTGCGGAACCGCTTGAACGGCAGTACCGCCTCCTTCACCGCGACCGGCGCGTCCACCGGCGGGCACGCGCCATCGCGCGAAGCGACCAGCAGACCCTCCCGCCGCAGGTCGGCGATCGTGGCACCGAGCATGATCCGGGCCGCCGCCTTGGCCAGCGGCACCGCGGTCGCCTTGGACACGAACGGAACGGTACGGCTGGCCCGCGGGTTGGCCTCCAGCACGTAGAGCGTCTCGTCCTTGAGCGCGTACTGCACGTTGAGCAGGCCCCGCACCCCGATCCCCCGGGCGATCTGCTCGGTGTACCGGCGCACCTGCGCCACGTGCGCGGCGCCCAGCGTGATCGGCGGCAGCACGCAGGAGGAGTCCCCGGAGTGGATGCCGGCCTCCTCGATGTGCTCCATCACCCCGCCCAGGTACACCTCCCCCGTGGCATCGGCGAGCGCGTCCACGTCGATCTCGATCGCGTCGTCGAGGAAGCGGTCCACGAGCACCGGGTGCGACGGGGAGATGTCGGTGGCCCGGCCGATGTAGTCCCGGAGCGTCTCGTCGTCGTAGACGATCTCCATGCCCCGGCCGCCGAGCACGTAGCTCGGGCGCACCAGCACCGGGTACCCGATGTCCTCGGCGATCTTCTTCGCCTGGTCGAAGCTGGTCGCCGTGCCGTAGGGGGGTGCCGGCAGGCCGGCCCGCTGCAACAGGGCGCCGAAGGCCCCCCTGTCCTCCGCCAGGTGGATGGATTCCGGGCTGGTACCCACGATGGGCACCCCGGCGTCCTTGAGCTTCTGCGCGAGTCCCAGGGGGGTCTGACCGCCCAGCTGGACGACGACGCCCACCACGCCGGGCCCGCCCGCGGCCCGGCCGGAGGAGTCCTCCGCGTGCCACACCTCCAGGACGTTCTCGAAGGTCAGCGGCTCGAAGTAGAGCCGGTCGGCGGTGTCGTAGTCGGTGGAGACGGTCTCCGGGTTGCAGTTGACCATCACGGTCTCGAAGCCGACCTCGCGCAGGGCCATGACGGCGTGCACGCACGAGTAGTCGAACTCGATGCCCTGGCCGATCCGGTTGGGCCCGGAGCCGAGGATCAGCACCTTGGGCCGGTCCGACGGCGCGACCTCGGTCTCCTCCTCGTAGGAGGAGTAGTGGTACGGGGTGCGCGCGGCGAACTCCGCGGCACAGGTGTCCACGGTCTTGAAGACCGGGCGCAGCCCGAGCCGGTGGCGGAGCGTCCGCACGCCGTCCTCGCCGGCCAGCTCCGGGCGCAGCGCGGCGACCTGCCGGTCGGACAGGCCGGCGCGCTTGGCCCGGTGCAGCACCGCGGCGTCGAGCACGGGCGCCGCGACGATGTCGGCGCGCAGTTCGACGAGGGAGGCGATCTGGTCGACGAACCATGGATCCACCCCGGACGCCGACGCCACGTCCGCGACCGAGGCGCCCTGCCGCAGCGCGAGCTCGATCGTGTACAGCCGCCCGTCGCGGGGCGTCTCCAACACACTTTCCAAAGACGTGTCGGGCACGGTCCAGAAGCCGGCGGCCTTGGTTTCCATCGAGCGCATCGCCTTGCCCAGCGCCTCGGTGAAGCTGCGGCCCAGGCTCATCGCCTCGCCCACCGACTTCATCGTGGTGGTCAGCTCCTGGTCGGCGCCGGGGAACTTCTCGAAGGCGAACCGCGGGATCTTCACCACCACGTAGTCGAGGGACGGCTCGAACGCGGCCGGCGTCTCCCGGGTGATGTCGTTCGGGATCTCGTCCAGCGTGTAGCCGATGGCCAGCTTGGCCGCGATCTTCGCGATCGGGAAGCCGGTCGCCTTGGAGGCGAGCGCGGACGAGCGGGACACCCGCGGGTTCATCTCGATGACGACCAGCCGCCCGTCGGCCGGGTTCACCGCGAACTGGATGTTGCAGCCCCCGGTGTCCACCCCGACCTCGCGCAGCACCCTGATGCCCAGGTCGCGCATGCGCTGGTACTCCACGTCGGTCAGCGTCATCGCGGGCGCCACGGTCACCGAGTCCCCGGTGTGCACCCCCATCGGGTCCACGTTCTCGATGGAGCACACGACCACCACGTTGTCGTGCCTGTCGCGCATCAGCTCCAGCTCGAACTCCTTCCAGCCGAGCACGCTCTCCTCGACCAGGATCTCGTGGACCGGCGAGGCGGCCAGGCCCGTACCGGCCAGCCGGTCCAGATCCGCGGCGGTGAACGCCATGCCGGAGCCCAGCCCGCCCATCGTGAACGAGGGTCGCAGCACGACCGGCAGGCCCAGCTCGACGACTGCCGCGCGCACCTCTTCGAGAGAGTGGCAGACCCGGGACCGGGGAACCGCCCCACCCGCCTGGGCGACGATCTCCTTGAACAGCTGGCGGTCCTCGCCGCGCCGGATCGCGTCGATGTCGGCGCCGATCAGCTCGACGCCGTACTTGTCGAGCACCCCGGCCTCGTGCAGCGCGACCGCGGTGTTCAGCGCGGTCTGGCCGCCGAGGGTGGGCAGCAGCGCGTCCGGGCGTTCCCGGGCGATCACCTGCTCGACGAACTCCGGCGTGATCGGCTCGATGTAGGTGGCGTCGGCGAACTCGGGATCGGTCATGATGGTCGCCGGGTTGGAGTTGATCAGGCTGACCCGCAGCCCCTCGGCCCGCAGCACCCGGCACGCCTGGGTGCCCGAGTAGTCGAACTCGCACGCCTGCCCGATGACGATCGGCCCGGAGCCGATGACGAGCACGTGGGACAGATCCTGGCGCCTAGGCATTGATCAACCCTACGAACCTGTCGAACAGGTGGTCCGCGTCGTGCGGGCCGGCCGCCGCCTCCGGGTGGTACTGCACCGTGAACGCCGGCACGTCCAGGCAACGCAGCCCCTCGACCACGTTGTCGTTCAGGCAGATGTGGCTCACCTCCACCGCGCCGAACTCGGTGTCCACGGTGGCGTCCAGCGGCGCGCGCACCGCGAAGCCGTGGTTGTGCGAGGTGACCTCCACCTTGCCCGTACGCCGGTCCAGCACCGGCTGGTTGATGCCGCGGTGCCCGTACCCCAGCTTGTAGGTGTCGAAACCCAGCGCCCGGCCGAGGATCTGGCTGCCGAAGCAGATCCCGAACAGCGGCAGGCCCCGGCGCAGCACGTCGCGGGCCAGCGCCACCGCACCGTCCGCGGTGGCCGGGTCACCCGGGCCGGGCGAGAGGAACACGGCGTCCGGCCGTACCGCCGCCACATCGTCCACAGTGGACGTCGACGGGAGCACGTGCGTGGTGACGCCGCGCGCGGCAAGCCGCCGCGGCACGTTGCGCTTGATGCCGAAGTCCAGCGCGGCGACGGTGAGCCGGCGCTCGCCAATTGCCGCCACGGTGTACCCGGCGGGCGTCGTCACCTCCGCCGACAGGTCGGCACCGAGCATCTGCGGCGCGTCCAGCACTCTCGCCAGGAGAGCCGCCGGCGAGGACTCCACACTGGACACTCCGACGCGCATCGCGCCCCGCTCCCGCAGGTGCCGGGTCAGCGCGCGGGTGTCGATGCCGCTGATGCCCACCACGCCCTCGGCGACCAGCCGGTCGGCGAGGGTACCGGTGGCGCGCCAGTTGGCGGGCACCCGGGCCGGGTCGCGCACCACGTACCCGCTGACCCAGATCCGGCCGGACTCGTCGTCCTCGCCGTTGACGCCGGTGTTGCCGATGTGCGGCGCCGTCTGCACGACGACCTGGCGGTGGTACGAGGGATCGGTCAGCGTCTCCTGGTACCCGGTCATCGCGGTGGAGAAGACCGCCTCGCCGAACGTCTCGCCGATCGCGCCGTACGCCTCGCCCTGGAAGGTCCGCCCGTCTTCGAGAACCAGGATCGCGCTCACGCCGGCCCCTCCGCAGGCGCGCTGAGCCTATGGTTCGCTCGCTTACACTCGCTCATGCGACCGCCTTCCCGTCGAGCACGGTCGCCCGGCCGCGGAGGAAGGTGGCCACCACCCGACCGGGCAGGGTCATCCCCGCGTACGGCGTGTTGCGGCTGCGGGAGGCCAGCGCGCCGGGATCCACGGTCCGCGAGGCGGCCGGGTCGACCAGGGTCAGGTTGGCCGGCACTCCGGGCGCCGGGTCCTGCCCGTGCCCGGCCAGGCCGGCGATGCGCGCCGGTACCCGGGACATCCGCTCCGCGATGCCGTCCCAGTCCAGTACCCCCACCGACAGGACCACCGACAGCGCCGTCTCCAGGCCGAGCATGCCGGGGCGCGCGTACCCCCACTCGCATTCCTTGTCCTCGACCGCGTGTGGCGCGTGATCGGTCGCGACCACGTCGATGACCCCCTCGGCCAGGGCGGCGCGCAGCGCCGTCACGTCCTCGGTCGTGCGCAGCGGCGGGTTGACCTTGAAGACCGGGTCGTAGGACTCGGCCATCTGGTCGGTCAGCATCAGGTGGTGCGGGGTGACCTCGGCGGTGATCCGGGTGCCGCGGCCCTTGGCCCAGCGCAGGATCTCCACACTGCCCGCGGTGGAGACGTGGCAGATGTGCAGCCGGGCGCCGACGTGCCCGGCGAGCAGCGCGTCGCGGGCGATGATCGCCTCCTCGGCCACCGCCGGCCAGCCGGCCAGCCCGAGCCGGGCGGAGACCTCGCCCTCGTGCATCTGCGAGCCCGAGGTCAGCCGGCTCTCCTCGGCGTGCTGCGCGATCACGCCGTCGAACGCCTTGACGTATTCCAGGGCGCGCCGCATCAGCCGCGCGTCGCCCACGCAGTTGCCGTCGTCGGAGAAGATGCGCACCTGCGCGGCGCTGGTCGCCATCGCGCCCAGCTCGGCGAGGCGCTCGCCGCGCAGGCCCACCGTGACCGCGCCGACCGGCTGCACGTCGACCAGGCCGGCCGCGCGGCCCAGCCGCCACACCTGCTCGACCACGCCGGCGGTGTCCGCCACAGGCTCCGTGTTGGCCATGGCGCAGACGGCGGTGTACCCGCCCAGCGCCGCCGCCCGCGAGCCCGACTCCACGGTCTCCGCGTCCTCCCGGCCCGGTTCGCGCAGGTGGGTGTGCAGGTCGACCAGGCCGGGCAGGGCGACGAGGCCGTCCGCGTCGACCACCTCGGCTCCACTTGCCCGCGCGTCGCGGCCGAGGGCGGCCACGGCGCCGTCCCGGACCAGCAGATCGGTCGGTGCGCCGCCCAGGATCGAGACACCCTTGATCAGGTACGTGCTCACTTGTGTCCCCCCAGCAGCAGGTACAGCACGGCCATCCGGACGCTCACGCCGTTGGCGACCTGTTCGACGATCGTGGAGCGGGCCGAGTCGGCCACGTCCGGAGTGATCTCCATGCCCCGGTTCATGGGGCCGGGGTGCATGACGATCGCGTGCTCGGGCAGCCGGCGCATCCGGGCGGTGTCCAGCCCGTACCGGCGCGAGTACTCGCGGGCTGACGGGAAGTAGGAGTCCTCCATCCGCTCCCGCTGCACCCGCAGCATCATCACCACGTCGGCCGCGGGCAGCACCGCGTCCAGGTCGTAGCTGGTCTGTGCCGGCCAGGCCCGCACGCCCACCGGCAGCAGGGTCGGCGGCCCGACCAGGACCACCTTCGCCCCCAGCCGGGACAGCAGCAGCACGTTGGAACGGGCCACCCGGCTGTGCAGCACGTCGCCGACGATCGCGACGGTCAGGCCGGCCAGCCGCCCCAGCCGGGAGCGCATCGTGTACGCGTCCAGCAGCGCCTGGGTCGGGTGCTCGTGGGTACCGTCCCCGGCGTTGATCACGATCCCGTCGATCCAGGTGGCGAGCCGGTGCGGCGCGCCCGACTCGGAGTGCCGGATCACCACCGCGTCGGCGCCCATCGCCTGCAGGGTCAGCGCGGTGTCCTTGAGGCTCTCCCCCTTGGAGACGCTCGAACCCTTCGCGGCAAAGTTGATCACGTCGGCGGACAGCCGCTTCGCGGCCGCCTCGAACGAGATGCGGGTGCGCGTGGAGTCCTCGTAGAAGAGGTTGACCACGGTACGCCCGCGCAGCGTGGGCAGCTTCTTGACCTCGCGGTCGGCCATCGCGGCGTCCATCTGGAACGCCGTGTCGAGCACCAGGGTGGCGGCGTCCGCGTCCAGGTCGGCCGCGGAGAGCAGGTGACCGATCATGCCGCCACCTCGCTCGCGAAGCTCGCGAAGCGCCGGCCTGATTTGCCAGCCGTGCTCTCGCGCAAGCGCTCGATCATGCGTTCTCCAACCTGACCTCGTCGGCGCCGTCCGTCTCGGCGAGCAGCACGCGGACCGTCTCGGTCTGCGCGGTCGGGATGTTCTTACCCACGTAATCGGCGCGGATCGGCAACTCGCGGTGTCCGCGGTCCACCAGGACTGCCAGCTGCACGGCGCGCGGCCGGCCCAGGTCGCCCAGCGCGTCCAGCGCCGCCCGCACGGTGCGGCCGGAGAACAGCACGTCGTCGACGAGGATGACGCGCCGGCCGTCGATGCCCTCCGCCGGTACCCGCGTCGGCCCGACCGCGCGCGTGCCGCGCAGCCGCAGGTCGTCGCGGTACAGCGTGATGTCCAGCGCGCCGGTGGGCACCGCCACGCCCTCGAAGGCGTGGATGCGGCCGGCCAGGCGCAGCGCCAGCGGCACTCCGCGGGTCGGGATGCCGAGCAGCACCGTGTCCACGGCGCCTTCGGTCTTCTCGAGGATCTGGTGGGCGATGCGGTCGACCACGCGGGTCAACTCGGTGCCGCTGAGGATGACTTTCCCGGGTATGGCCGTCGGATAGGCCACCTCGGACCTCCTTCCCCGCCTCACGGGACGGGTCGTTAAAGGACGTCTGGTCGCAATCGTCCCGCCGTGGCAGACGGCAGGCGATCTAGCAGGTCCGAGCCTATCAGCAGCGCAGATCGCGAAACGTCAGGGCCATAGCACTTGACCGCGTGTCTCTCGGCGGTTACCGTCACGCTCCGTAGCGATAGCCGGGGTACCCCCCGGGGCCAGTGACTGGGAGTCCACATGCCCTCTGAGTACGCCAAGTCCCTGGGCGCGCGTCTGCGCTCCATCCGCCAGCAGCAGGGCCTGTCCCTGCAGGGTGTGGAGGAGAAGTCGGCGGGGCGCTGGAAGGCGGTAGTGGTCGGATCGTACGAGCGGGGTGATCGGGCCGTCACCGTGTCCCGCCTCGCCGAATTGGCCGACTTCTATCGGGTACCGGTAGCGGAGCTACTGCCCGAGGGCAGTGGCGTACGTCACGAAAACGCGGGCAAGATCGTCCTGGATCTGGAGAAACTGTACGACCAGACTGCCGATGATCTCGCCTACGTCGCCCGGTACGCCCGGGCGATCCAGCAGCAGCGTGGCGATTACAACGGGCGGGTGCTGTCCATCCGCGCCGACGACCTGCGGGCTCTGGCGATCGTGTACGACTCGTCGCCGTCGGGCCTGGTCGAGCGGCTCAACGAGGCGGGCGTCCTGGTGACCGACCCGCGCTCGATGTTTGCTTAGACCGTAAGAACTTCAAACCGTAAGAACTCCGTGCCCGGGGGCGCGTCTGGCGGCGCGCCTCACGGGCTGGCTTCAGCGGGTCGCGTACTGGGCGATCCGGGCCAGCACTCCGTTGAGGAAGCGCGGCGAGTCGTCGGTCGACAGCTGCTTGGCCAGCTCCACCGCCTCGCTGATCGCCACCGGGTCATCGATCTCGTCGACGTAGAGCAGCTCGTAGACCGCGATGCGGGCGAGGTTGCGGTCGACCGCCGGCATCCGCTCCAGCGTCCAACCCTCGGCGTAGCTCCCGATCAGCTCGTCGATCCGGTCCAGGTGCTCCGCCACGCCCTCCACGAGGGAGATCGTGTAGCCCAGGTGCTCCGGCTTCGGCGGGTCGATGCGCCCCAGCGCCGAGGTGAGCACCTCCGGGATGGGCGCCTGCCGCATGTCCGCCTCGTACAACACGTCCAGGGCCCGCTTGCGCGCCTTGCGGCGGGCGGGCATGGGTGTCCTGGGTCCCTCGGGCATCGGCTGCCAGCGCGCGATCAGCCGCGACCGAGGTAGCGACCGTCGCGGGTATCCACCTTGATCTTCTCGCCGGTCGAGATGAACAGGGGTACCGCCACCGTCGCGCCGGTCTCCACCGTGGCCGGCTTGTTGCCACCGGTCGACCGGTCGCCCTGCAGCCCCGGCTCGGTATAGGTGATCTCCAGCAGCACGCTGGTGGGCAGCTCGACGTAGAGCGGGACGCCCTCGTGGGTGGCGACCGTCACCTCCGCCTCGGACAGCAGGTACTTGGCGGCGTCGCCCACGGTGCCGGCGGGTACCTGGATCTGCTCGAAAGACTCCAGGTCCATGAAAACGAAGTCGTCGCCGTCGGCGTAGAGGTACTGCATGGTGCGCTTGTCGACCGTGGCGGTGTCGACCTTGGTCCCCGCGTTGAACGTCTTGTCCACCACCTTGCCGGACAGCACGTTCTTCAGCGTGGTGCGCACGAACGCACCGCCCTTGCCCGGCTTGACGTGCTGGAACTCGACGACGGACCACAGTGCCCCGTCGATGTTGAGCACCAGGCCGTTCTTCAGGTCGTTGGTGGTGGCCATGTCCTGCCTTGATCGATTGGGTGTTGTAGGGATTGGCCTGGCAAGTCTACCGGCCGTGCTGCCCGGGCCGCCGCGCCAGGTGCTCCAGCGCCAGCCGGTACCCGTCGACACCCAGCCCGCAGATCACGCCCATGGCGACGGCCGAGACCACCGAGTGGTGGCGGAACTCCTCGCGCGCGTGGACGTTTGACAGGTGCACCTCGACCAGCGGGCCGCGCAGCAGCGCACACGCGTCGCGCAGCGCGTACGAGTAGTGCGACCAGGCGCCCGGGTTGAGCACCACGGCGGCGCCCTCGTCGGCCGCGACGTGCAGCCAGCCCAGCATCTCGTGCTCGGCGTCGGTCTGCCGGGCCGTCACCGTCAGGCCCAGCTCCTTGCCCACCCGTTCACACATGGCCACGAGTTCGGCGTAGGAGGTCAGCCCGTAGATGTCGGTCTGCCGGGTACCGAGCCGGCCGAGGTTGGGTCCGTTCAGCACATACACCCTCATGCGGCTACCTCCTGGTACGCGGACCGCAGCAGGTCCTCGTCGGGATCGTCCAGTATGGACGGTTGGGCGAGCCCGTCGAGCACCACGAAGCGCAGCCTCGCGCCACGCGCCTTCTTGTCCACGCGCATCGTCGCGCGCAGGTCGTCCCAGGCACCCGCGGGATAGCGCACCGGCAGCCCCAGCGCCTCCAGCACCACCTGATGCCGGGTGGCGACGTCGTCCGCGAGGCGCCCGGCCCGCCGGCCCAACGCGGCCGCGTACACCAGGCCGACCGAGACCGCGTGCCCGTGCCGCCAGCCGTAGCGCTCGTGCTTCTCGATGGCGTGGCCGAGCGTGTGCCCGTAGTTGAGAATCTCCCGCGGCCCGGACTCGCGCAGGTCCTGGGAGACCACGTCGGCTTTCACCCGTACCGAACGCTCGACAAGCTCGCGCACGGCGGCGGCGCCGGGGTCGACGGCGGCCGTGGGGTCGGCCTCGATCAGATCCAGGATCGCCGGATCGGCGATGAAGCCGCACTTGACCACCTCCGCCAGCCCGGCGACCAGGTCCACCGCCGGTAGAGTGTCCAGTGTGGACAGATCGCAGAGCACGCCGGCCGGCGGGTGGAACGCGCCGACCAGATTCTTGCCGGCGGCGGTGTTCACTCCGGTCTTGCCGCCCACCGCGGCGTCGACCATGCCGAGCAGGCTGGTCGGCACCTGCACCACGCGCACGCCGCGCAGCCAGCAGGCCGCCACGAAGCCGGCCAGGTCGGTGACGGCGCCACCGCCCACCCCGACGATCGCGTCGCCGCGGGTGAAGCCGGCCGCCCCGAGCTGGTCCCAGCAGCGCGCGGCCACCTCGATGCGCTTGCCCGCCTCGGCGTCGGGAACCGGTACCGCCAGCGACGCGATGCCGGCGTCGCGCAGCACATCGGCGACCCGCGCCGCACAGGCCCGCAGCGGCGGCGCGGACAGCACGGCCACCGCCGTGGCCCCCTTCACCAGCGCGGGCAGCTCGCCGAGCAGGTCGCGCCCGACGAGCACCTCGTAAGGCCGCTCGCCGCCCACCCCGATCCGCGTCACATCGCTCATCGCGACGCAGCCTAACGGGTGTGCAGTCCGTCAGGGGAGGTTCGGAGCGAACCCGGGCGGCCGGCCGGGCTGCCGGCCGAGGCGGTCCGCGGCGAAACTGTCGTACCTGGCGGGCAGCATGGCGGGCGGGCAACGGGCCTGGCGGGCAACGGGCCTGGCGGGCGGCGGCAGGCCGGTGGTGGCGTGATCAGCCGGGGTGGATGGCCGAGACGACCTCGGCCGCGATCTGCTCGGGAGTGCGCCCGTCGGTTATCACCGTGATCGTCGCCACCTCCTCGTAGAGCGGCCGGCGCTGGTTCAGGAGATGCTTCAGGGTCGCCCGCGGGTTGACCGCGAGCAGCGGGCGGCCGCCGCCGGTGAACCCGACCCGGGCCGCCGCGTCGGGCAGCTCCACGGACAGGAAGACCACGGTGTGCCCGCGCAGGCGCTCGCGGGTGGCTGGCGCGAGAATGGCCCCCCCGCCCAGCGCGAGCACGCCGTCGAAGCCGTCCAGCGCCTGGGCGACCGCGGTGCGCTCCAGCTCGCGGAAGTGGTCCTCGCCGTCGTCGAAGAAGATCTCCGGGACCGGCTTGCCGGCGACCGCCTCGATGTCGCCGTCGGTGTCCCGGAAGCGCCGGCCGAGCGCCGCCGCCACCAGCTCACCCACGGTGGTCTTGCCGGAGCCGGGTGGCCCCACGACGACGCACGCCGGGCCGCTACTCATGCCGTCCCCTTTCCAGGACACGCGAGAGGGCCTCCGAGATCGGAGCTTGGCGGAGGTACGTGCAGCGGGAGTGCCCAAACCGCCGCCGAATCGCGATCAAGGCCGCCACGCCGTGATCAGGGCGGCAAGTACTCGTGATCAGGGTGGCCGGTGCGCCGGAGCAGCGTGATCTTGACGATTTCAGCCGCGGATGCTGGTGCTGGTGCTGGTGCCGCCAAGATCTGGCCATCACCGGATCACCAGGCTCTCCAGGTATCCGGACAGGTTCCGGCGGATCTCCGCGACCGAGTCCCCGCCGAACTTCTCCGTGGCCGCCTCCGCCAGTACCAGCGCCACCATGGCCTCGGCGACGACCGCCGCCGCCGGTACCGCGCACACGTCGGAGCGCTGATTGATCGCGGTGGCCGGCTCGCCGGTCGACACGTCCACAGTGGACAGCGGCCGGCTCAGCGAGGAGATCGGCTTCATCGCGGCCTTCACGCGGACCGGTTCCCCGCTCGTCATGCCGCCCTCCAGGCCACCGGCACGGTCGGTCAGGCGGCGCACGCGGGTCACCCCGGTCCGGCCACCAGGCCGCGGATTCTGCTCCGCCACGTCCGCTGGCGGCCCACTCGCCGTCGGCACGATCTCGTCGTGCGCCATCGAACCGCGGGAGCGGGCCTGGGTGAACGCGTCGCCGATCTCCACGCCCTTGATGGCCTGGATCGACATGAGCGCGGTGGCGAGCCTGGCGTCCAGCTTGCGGTCCCACTGCGTGTGGCTGCCCAGGCCCGGCGGCACGCCGTACGCCAGCACCTCCACGATGCCACCGAGCGTGTCCGCGTCCTGCTTGGCCGCGTCGACCTCTTCGACCATGCGCGCGCTCGCCTCCGGATCGAGGCAGCGCAGCGGGTCGGCGTCGATGCGCGCGGCGTCCTCGGGGTGGGGCTGCAGGCCGGCCTTGATCGCGACGGAACCCAGTTCCACCACATGCGAGACGATCTCGATGTCCAGCGCCTGCCGCAGCAGCGCCTTGGCGACGGTACCCAACGCGACCCGCGCGGCCGTCTCCCGCGCGCTGGCCCGCTCCAGGATCGGCCGCGCGTCGGTGTGCCCGTACTTCTGCATGCCGGCCAGGTCGGCGTGCCCGGGCCGGGGCCGGGTCAGCGGCGCGTTGCGGGCCAGGGCTGCCAGCACTTCGGGGTCCACCGGGTCGGCGGCCATCACAGTCTGCCACTTGGGCCACTCGCTGTTGCCGACCCGGATGGCCACCGGGCTGCCCAGCGTCAACCCGTGCCGGAGCCCGCCGATGAACTCGATCGTGTCCTGCTCGAAGGACATGCGGGCGCCCCGCCCGTATCCGAGCCGGCGGCGGGCCAGCTCGCGCGACACGTCGGCGCTCGTCAGCGCGACCCCGGCGGGTACCCCGTCGAGGACGGCGACGAGCGCGGGCCCGTGCGACTCCCCCGCGGTCAACCAGCGAAACACGGATAAGAGTCTGTCACGCCACCCCGCCCCACCTGACCGGGGCGTGCCCGCCGCCGCCCAACCCCGTCACCGACCGCCGTCAGCCAGAAGCGAAGGCCCCGGTCAGCCAAAGCGAAAGCTGCCGTCAGCCGAGCGAGGGCCGCCGTCAGCCGGAGGCGAGGGCCGCCGTCAGCCAGACGCGAAGGCCGCCGTCAGCCAGACGCGAAGAGTGCCTCGCGCATCGCCGCGACGGGTGCCTGGACGCCGGTGAACAGGACGAACTGGTGCACGGCCTGCGCCAGCAGCAGATCCAGCCCGGACACGATCCGGCAGCCGGCGGCGGCGGCCGAGGTGGCGAGCGGGGTGGGCCACGGGTGGTAGAGCGCGTCGAAGAGCACGGTGCCGGGCCGCCACGGTACGGCGAGCCGGCCGGCCGCACCGCTCGGTACGGTCGAGATCACCAGGTCGGCCCCGGCACAGGCGGCCGCCTCGCCGAAGTCGCGGTAGGCCAGCGGCAGCCCGAGGTGCTCGGCAACGGGCCGCAACTCGTCGCGGGCGGCGGGGCGGCGGGCGAAGAGGGTCACTTCGGTGGCGCCGAGCGACCGGGCCGCGGCGAGCGCCGCCCGTGCCGTGCCGCCCGCGCCCAGCACGGCGACGCGCTCCACAGTGGACAACCCGACGGTACCGAGCGCGTCGACCATCCCGGGTGCGTCGGTGTTCGTGGCGTACCAGCCGCTGTCCCGCCGTACCAAGGTATTGGCGGCACCGAGCGCGGCGGCGACGGGATCCACCTCGTCGGCCACCCGCAGCGCCACCTCTTTGAGCGGCATCGTCAGCGACAGCCCGGCCCACTCGGGGTCCAGCCGCGCGACGAGCGACGCCAGCTCGACCTCGGCGCATTCGATGGCCGTGTATGACCAGTCGGTCAGCCCGGCCGCCGCGTATCCGGCGTTGTGCAGCACCGGCGACAGCGAGTGCCCGATGGGCTTGCCCAGGACCGCGGCCCGCCACCGGGCCGGGCTAGCACCGGCTCGCGGAGACGCCATTGGCGATCGCCCTGTTGACGAGCTGGCAGAACTGGGTCTGGTTCGCGGCGAAGGCGGCGTGGCCGGCCTTGTCGATCGCCAGGAAGTAGACGTTGGCGTTCTTGGCGGCCGGCGCCATGCCCGCGGTGAGCGCCTCCTTGCCGGGGTTGCTGATCGGACCGATCGGCATGCCGGGCTTGTCGTGCGTGTTGTAGGGGTCCTTCGGGTCGTGCAACTGGGACACCCGCAGCGACCCGGACGCCAGCGGCTTCTGCCCGGAGATGCGCAGCCAGTAGTTGACCTCGCTGTCCAGTTGCAGGCAGGAGCAGGGGAAGTGGCCGCCGTACGCGCGGTTGTAGAGCACGCGCACCACACCGGGCATGTCGGGTGCCAGCGCCTCGACCTGGGCGATCGACGCCGCGATCAGCGCCTCGTACGGCGAGAGGTTCAGCGTGTGCTGGACCGCGTCGACGAAGCCCAGGCCGGTGGTCACGTCGAGGAACTTCTTGACCATCGCCGCCAGCATCTCCTTGGCCGTGGCGCCCGGGTCGAAGTCGTACGTGGCCGGGTACAGGAAGCCCTCCAGCGACGGCGGCTTGGGGCTGGGCTTGCCGTCCCCGCGGTGGAACCACCAGTCCGGGACGCCCAGCCCGACCGGGTCCTTGGCGGCGTTCTGGAAGTCGGCGACGGGGATGTGCGAGGCCTTGGCGAGGGCGGCGTAGACGTCGAGCGTGACCATGCCCTCGGGGATGGTCACCCGGGTGGAGACCTTGTTGGTCAGGGTGCCGTCCGACTTGCGCGCGAGCATCATGTCGAGCGCCAGCGCCGCCTTCATGCGCTGGTGCAGCCGGTAGTAGCCGGCCTCGATGCCGCGCGACCTGGCGTTGGCGTTGGCCGCGTTGACGAAGGCCTTGGCGCTGCGCACGACCTGTGCCGCGTACAGCTTGTTGGCGATGTCGGTGGCCGAGTCGCCGCCGACGACCTGCACGTTCACCTGGCCCGTGCCGGAGCCGGCGTAGTCCTTCGCGGTGAAGTACTGGCGGACCTTCCCCACCCCGAACCAGCCGGCGAGGCCCAGGGCACCCAGCAGGATCAGCGTCATGAACAGCGCGACGAGCGACCGGCCGCGCCGCTTGGCCTTGCGCTGCTTGGGCTTGCCGCCCCTGCCGCGCCGGTGCCGGGAGCGACCCCGCTCGTAGTCGTCGAACCCGAGATCCAGCTCGTCGATCATGTTCGCCTCCGCCGCGAGTCGAGCCAGACCTGCAGTATCTCTACCGCAGCCGCCTGGTCGACCACCGCTCTCTGGCGCCGTCCCCGGACGCCTCGCTCGGACAGCCTACGGGAGGCGACGACCGTCGACATCCTTTCATCTGAGAGGTGGATAGGCACCGGCGCGATGACCTGCGCCAATGACTCAACGTACTTGCGTGTATCCAGGGCTGCGGGGCCCTCCCGGCCCGCGAGATTGACCGGCAGCCCCACGATGACCTCGATCGCCCCGTGCTCCCGCACCAGTCCGGCGAGCCGGGACAGGTCGCCCTGGCCCCGGGCGAGCGTCACCAAGGGTGTCGCCAGGATGCCGTCCGGGTCGGAGACGGCCACCCCGATCCGTACCTTGCCGACGTCGATCCCCAGCCGGGCACCCCGGTCGGCTGCGCTCACCTGGCGGCGATCGACTTCTCGATCGCGCTGAGCAGGTTGGGCGCCTCCTGCGCCGGTACCCCGCCGCCCTGGGCCAGCTCGGCGCTGCCGCCGCCGCGGCCGGACAGCGCGGCCTTGACCAGGTCCGCCGCGGACAGGCCGCGGTCGCGTGCGGCGCCGTTGACCGCGACGACGAGGGCGGCCTTGCCACCCGCCCGGGAGGCCACCGCCACCACGGCCGGACGCGACGCGGCGATCCGGCCCCGGACCTCTTGCGCGAGGGTACGGACATCGTTCGCCGACGTGCCCTCGGGAACCTCGGTCGCCACGTACGCCACGCCGTTCACGTCCCGCGCCGCGTCGGCCAGGCCGCCGGTGTTGGCCAGGACGAGCTGCGCGCGCAGCTTCTCCAGCTCCTTCTCGGACTCGCGCAGCGCCGCCACGGTCTGCTCCACCCGCTCCGCGACCTGCTCGCCGGGCACCCGGTACAGCTCCGCCAGGCGGGCCACGAGCAGGTGCTCCTTCGCGAGGTAGTCGAAGGCGTCCATGCCGACCAGGGCCTCGACGCGGCGCACCCCGGCGCCGATCGACGACTCGTGCAGGATCTTCACCAGGCCCAGCTGGCCGGAGCGGGCCGCGTGGGTACCGCCGCAGAGCTCCCGCGCGTAGTCGCCCACCTCCACGACGCGCACCTCGTCGCCGTACTTCTCGCCGAACAGCGCCATGGCACCGAGCCGCCGGGCCTCCTCCTGCGAGGTGACGAACGCGTGTACCTCCAGGTCGCTGATGGTCACCTCGTTGACCTGCTGCTCCACGTCGCGCAGCACGCTGGGCGGCACCGGCTGCGGGGTGTTGAAGTCGAAGCGCAGCCGGCCGGGCGCGTTGAGCGAACCGGCCTGGGTCGCCGACTCCCCGAGGAAGTTGCGCATGGTCTGGTGCACCAGGTGGGTCGCGGTGTGCGCGCGGGAGATCGCCCGCCGCCGCCGTACGTCGATCTCGGCCAGGGCCTCCTCGCCGACCTTCACCTCACCCCGGCTGACCCGCGCCCGGTGCACGATCAGCCCGGGTACCGGCTGCTGGACGTCGAGCACCTCCAGCGCGCCGCGGCCGGTGACGATGGTGCCCGTGTCCGGCTGCTGGCCACCGCCCTCCGCGTAGAACGGCGTGGTGTCCAGGACCAGCTCCACCACGTCGCCCTCGCCGGCCTCGACCAGCCCGCTGCCGCCACCACCGAGCAGGGCCCGCACCCGCGACTCGCGCGAGATCTCGTGGTACCCGGTGAACTCGGTCCGGCCGCCCTCCTCCAGCACGGTCCGGTAGGCCGACAGGTCGATGTGGCCGGTCTTGCGTGCCTGGGCGTCGGCCTTGGCCCGCCGCCGCTGCTCGGTCATCAGCCGCTGGAAGCCCTCCTGGTCCACCGCCAGGCCCTGCTCCGCGGCGGTCTCCAGGGTCAGGTCGATCGGGAAGCCGTACGTGTCGTGCAACTGGAACACCTTCATGGCAGGTAGGACGGTCCCCCCGCTCTTCTTGGTGTCCGCGACCGCCAGGTCCAGGATCGTGGTGCCCTGGCGCAACGTGGAGAGGAACGCCTCCTCCTCGCCGTACGCGTACTGGGAGATGCGCTCGAAGTCGTCGGCCAGCTCCGGGTACGAGGGTGCCATGCAGTCCCGGGCCACCGGCAGCAGCTCCGGCATCGCCGGCTCCTGCCAGCCCAGCAGCCGCATCGCCCGTACCGCCCGGCGCAGGATGCGGCGCAGCACGTAGCCGCGGCCCTCGTTGGCCGGGGTGACCCCGTCACCAATCAGCATCAGCGAGCTGCGCACGTGGTCGGCGATCACCCGCAGGCGTACATCGTCGGGGTGCGACTGGTTCGCCGCGTGGCCCGAGCGGGCGCCGTATACCTTCCCGGTCAGCTGCGCCGCCCGGTCCAGGATCGGCTTGACCTCGTCGATCTCGTACAGGTTGTCGACGCCCTGCAGGATCGAGGCCATCCGCTCCAGGCCCATGCCCGTGTCGATGTTCTTGGACGGCAGCTCGCCGACGATCCGGAAGTCCTCCTTGCTCCGCACGTCGGTGATCTCGTACTGCATGAAGACGAGGTTCCAGAACTCCAGATAGCGGTCCTCGTCGGCCTCGGGACCACCCTCCATGCCGTACGCGGGGCCGCGGTCGAAGTACAGCTCCGAGCAGGGGCCGGCCGGGCCGGGGATACCCATGCTCCAGTAGTTGTCCTTCTTGCCGCGACGCACGATCCGTTCGGCGGGCAGGCCGGTCTCCCGCCAGATGTCGATGGCGTCGTCGTCGTCGAGGTACACGGTGACCCAGATGCGCTCCGGGTCGAGGCCGAAGCCCCCAGCGGCGACCGGCTTGGTGGACAGCTCCCAGGCCAGCGGGATGGCCCGCTCCTTGAAGTAGTCGCCGAAGGAGAAGTTGCCGTTCATCTGGAAGAAGGTGCCGTGCCGGCTGGTCTTGCCGACCTCGTCGATGTCGGGCGTACGGATGCACTTCTGGACGCTCGCCGCGCGCGGGTACGGCGCGGGCAGCTGGCCCAGGAAGTACGGCACGAACTGCACCATCCCCGCGTTGATGAACAGCAGGTTGGGGTCGTTGATGGCTGGCAGCGGAGCGCTGGGCACCGGCGTGTGCCCGTTCGCCTCGAAGTGGGCAAGGAACCGGCGCTTGATCTCCGCAGTTCTCATCGGCGGGGCTTACCTTCCTCGAACTCGTAGTCGTCGACGTCCAGCGAGAGGTCGTCGTCCAGCGCGATCCCCTCCGCGAACGCGGCGTGGATCTCGTCCTCGCGCTCGGCCATGCCCTCGCGGACATCCCCCACAAAGCTACGAACCGAACCGACGATGCCGCCAGCCGTATCCCGCGCCGCGGCGGCCAGGCCGCCCGGACTCAACGACTGCGCCCGCTTGGACACCGCGCGCACCACCAGCGCGCCGACCGCGAGACCGATACCCAACCACAGCACACGTTTCATGACCGCTCCCTACTCAAACCCGGCGTACCGCACCGATATGCCCGCTATCGGGTCACTGGCCGCGCCCCGCGGCCTTGCGCCGCGACTTGAGCTCGGCCCGTACCTGCTTCTCCTCGTCGGCGTGCCGGCGCGCGACGGTCGCCTTGCGCACCCCGTAGCCGAACGCCGCCACCTTCACCAGCGGGTTGGCCGTC
>JBBWZQ010000089.1:0-5895 GCA_039649115.1 Micromonosporaceae bacterium
TGGCTGCCGCCGTTCTACGACTCGCCGCTGCGCGACGGCGGCTACGACATCCGCGACTTCTACCGGGTGCTGCCCGACTACGGCAGCGTCGGCGACTTCGTCGCCCTGCTCGACGCGGCGCACCGGCGCGGCATCCGGGTCGTCACCGATCTCGTCATGAACCACACGTCCGACGCGCACCCGTGGTTCCAGGAGTCGCGGCGCGACCCGACCGGCCCGTACGGGGACTACTACGTGTGGAGCGACACCGACGACGGGTACGCCGGCGCCCGGGTGATCTTCGTGGACACCGAGGAGTCCAACTGGAGCTTCGACCCGGTACGCCGGCAGTTCTACTGGCACCGGTTCTTCGCCCACCAGCCCGACCTCAACTACGAGAACCCGGCCGTACGCCGGGACATGCTGGACGTGCTGCGGTTCTGGCTCGACCTCGGCATCGACGGTTTCCGGCTCGACGCGGTGCCCTACCTGTACGAGGCGGAGGGCACGAACTGCGAGAACCTGCCCGAGACGCACGAGTTCCTGCGGCACTGCCGCAAGGTCATCGACGACGAGTACCCGGGCCGGGTGCTGCTCGCCGAGGCGAACCAGTGGCCGGCCGACGTGGTCGCCTACTTCGGCGACCCGGACACGCGCGGCGACGAGTGCCACATGGCGTTCCACTTCCCGCTGATGCCCCGCATCTTCATGGCGGTGCGCCGCGAGTCCCGCTTCCCGATCTCCGAGATCCTCGGCCAGACGCCGCAGATCCCGGACAACTGCCAGTGGGGCATCTTCCTGCGCAACCACGACGAGCTGACCCTGGAGATGGTCACCGACGAGGAGCGCGACTACATGTACGCGGAGTACGCCAAGGACCCGCGGATGCGCGCCAACGTCGGGATCCGGCGCCGGCTGGCCTCGCTCCTGGAAAACGACCGCAACCAGATCGAGCTGTTCACCGCGCTCCTGATGTCGCTGCCCGGCTCGCCGGTGCTCTACTACGGCGACGAGATCGGGATGGGGGACAACATCTGGCTCGGCGACCGGGACGGGGTCCGCACGCCGATGCAGTGGACGCCGGACCGCAACGCCGGCTTCTCCACCGCCACCCCCGGACGGCTGTACGTGCCGGTCAACTCCGACCCCATGTACGGGTACCAGTCGGTCAACGTGGAGGCGCAGCGGGACAACTCCGCCTCGCTGCTGTCCTGGACCCGCACCATGCTCGCGGTACGCCGCCGGCACGAGTCGTTCGGGCTCGGCAGCTTCCGCGACATCGGCGGCTCCAACCCTTCGGTGCTGGCGTTCCTGCGCGAGTACGGTGACGACATCGTGCTGTGCGTGCACAACCTGTCGCGCTTCCCCCAGCCCATCGAGCTCAACCTCCAGAACTGGGCCGGGTACGTGCCGGTCGAGATGACCGGACGGGTGCCCTTCCCCCGCGTCGGCCAGCTCCCGTACCTGCTGACCCTGCCCGGACACGGCTTCTACTGGCTGCAGCTGAGCGGTCCGGAGGGGGAAGCGGCATGACGCTGCCATTCGCGGACTGGCTGCCGCACCAGCGCTGGTACGCCGGGCGCAGCCGGACGGTGGAGAAGGTCCAGCAGCTGGCCGTGACGCGGCTGGACAGCGACCTGGAGCACGTGCTGCTCGGGGTCGACTACGCCGACGGCGGGCACGAGCGGTACCAGACCTTCGTCTGCTGGGATCCGGCCCTGGCCGACGAGTTCACCGTGGTGGCCACCATCGGCTCGGACGGCGGCCACACCGGCTGCGACGCCCTCTTCGACGAGGGCTGCGCGCGCCGCCTGCTGGCCCTGATCGCGGACGGCCGCACGATCGGCGCGTTGCGGTTCGTCCCCGAGGCCGGGCGGGCGCAGCCGGCGCCGGGTTCTGGCGCAGGCGAGCACGCCCCACGCACCCTGCGCGCGGACCTGCCCGTCGACTCGCCGGCCCGGGTGCTGGACGGCGAGCAGAGCAACACCAGCGTGGTCTTCGACAGCGCGGCGATCCTCAAGGTGTTCCGCCGCGTGCTGCCCGGGATCAACCCGGACCTGGAGCTCAACCGGGTGCTCGGCCGGGCCGGCTGCCCGCACGTGGCGCGGCTGCTCGGTGCCATCGAGGGTGACGACGAGGGCCGTCCGGTGACTCTCGGCATGGTGACCGCGTACGCGGAGAACTCGGCCGACGGCTGGGCCATGGCCGCGGCGAGCATGCGGGACCTGCTCGCCGAGGCGGACCTGCGCGCCGACGAGGTCGGCGGCGACTTCGCGGCCGAGTCATTTCGGCTGGGCGAGGCCGTCGCCGTGGTGCACCGCACGCTCGCGCGCGAGATGGGCGAGTCCACGGCAGCGCCGCCGGCCGTTGCGATGACCGCGCGGCTGGCCGGGGCGGTGGCGGCCGTACCGCAGCTCGCCGGGTACCGGGACGCGGTCCAGGCGGTGTTCCAGGCGGCCGGCGCGCAGCAGGTGCCGATCCAGCGCATCCACGGTGACCTGCACCTGGGCCAGGTGCTGCGCACGCCGGAGACCTGGCTGCTGATCGACTTCGAGGGGGAGCCCGGGCAGCCCCTCGCCGACCGGCGCCGGCCCGACTCCCCGTTGCGCGACGTGGCCGGCATGCTGCGCTCCTACGAATACGTGGCGCACCAGTTGCTGGGCACCGAGGCCGGCGACGAACAGCTCGCCTTCCGGGCCAACGAGTGGGCGCAGCGCAACCAGGCGGCGTTCTGCGACGGGTATGCCAGTGTCGCCGGATTCGACCCGCGGGACCGTTCGGCACTACTCTGCGCGTACGAACTGGACAAGGCCGTGTACGAGGCCGCGTACGAGGCGAGGCACCGGCCGAGCTGGCTGCCGATACCCCTGCGGTCGATCGCCCGGCTGGTGGAGACATCTGAGGACGGCGCATGGATCGGTTGATCGTGGGAGACGGGCACGATCCGCACGCCGTGCTCGGCGCGCACCCGCAGGACGGGCGGACCGTGATCCGCACGCTGCGCCGGGGCGCCGGTGACGTGGCCGTTGTCGTGGACGGGCAGCGGTACCCGGCGGCGCGGGTACACCCGGAGGGCGTCTTCGAGGCGACGGTACCCGGCACGATCGGCGAGTACCGGATCGACGTGGACGGCAGCAGCCGCGACGACCCGTACCGGTACCCGCCGACACTCGGCGAGCTCGACCTGCACCTGATCCGCGAGGGCCGGCACGAGCGCCTGTGGAAGGTGCTCGGCGCGCAGCCGCGCGACGGCGGCGTCGCGTTCGCGGTCTGGGCACCCAGTGCCCAGGGCGTGCGGGTGGTGGGGGACTTCACCGGCTGGGGGCCGCACGACGGCTGGCCGATGCGCTCGCTCGGCAGCAGCGGGGTGTGGGAGCTGTTCGTGCCCGACGCCACCACCGGGCACCGGTACAAGTACCGGATCCTGGGCCGCGACGGCGTCTGGCGGGAGAAGGCCGACCCGCTCGCCACGCGCACCGAGACGCCACCGCAGACCGCGTCCGTGGTCTACGAGTCGCACTACGACTGGAAGGACGGCGACTGGCTGACCCAGCGGGCGGGCCGGTCGGCGCACCGCGAGCCGATGAGCGTGTACGAGGTGCATCTCGGCTCCTGGCGCCCCGGACTGTCCTATGTGGAGCTTGCCGACCAGCTCGCCGAGTACGTCGTCGAGATGGGCTTCACGCACGTGGAGTTCCTGCCCGTGATGGAGCACCCGTTCGGCGGGTCCTGGGGCTACCAGGTCACCGGCTACTACGCCCCCACCGCCCGCTTCGGCGAGCCCGACGGCTTCCGGTACCTCGTCGACCGCCTGCACCAGGCGGGCATCGGCGTGATCCTGGACTGGGTGCCGGCGCACTTCCCGCGCGACGAGTGGGCGCTGGCCCGCTTCGACGGCACCCCGCTGTACGAGCACGCCGACCCGAGGCGCGGCGAGCACCCGGACTGGGGCACGTACATCTTCGACTACGGCCGCTCGGAGGTCCGCAACTTCCTGGTGGCCAACGCCCTGTACTGGTTCGAGGAGTTCCACGCCGACGGGCTGCGGGTCGACGCGGTCGCCTCGATGCTCTACGTGGACTACTCGCGCGAGGAAGGCCAGTGGGAGCCCAACCGCTACGGCGGCCGGGAGAACCTCGAAGCCATCGCGTTCCTGCAGGAGACGAACGCCACGGCGTACAAGCACCATCCGGGCATCGTGATGATCGCCGAGGAGTCCACCGCGTGGGCCGGCGTCACCAAGCCGACCAACCAGCACGGGCTGGGCTTCGGCTTCAAGTGGAACATGGGCTGGATGCACGACACGCTCGCGTACCTGAGCAAGGATCCGCTCTACCGGCACTGGCACCACCAGCAGATCACCTTCTCGATGGTGTACGCGTGGAGCGAGAACTACGTGTTGCCGATCAGCCATGACGAGGTGGTGCACGGGAAGGGTTCGCTGGCCGGCAAGATGCCCGGCGACACCTGGCAGCGGCTGGCCAACGTGCGCGCGCTGCTGGCCTACATGTGGGCGCATCCGGGCAAGCAGCTCCTTTTCATGGGCTGCGAGCTGGCCGACGACCAGGAGTGGAGCGAGCAGCGCGGGCTGGACTGGCGGCTGCGCGACGACCCGGCCCGCGCCGGCGTGGGCCACCTGGTGCGCGACCTCAACGCGGCGTACCGCGCCGAGCCGGCGCTGTGGTCGCGCGACACGACCCAGGACGGCTTCCGGTGGATCAGCGCCGAGGACTCGGCGCACAACGTGCTGTCGTTCATCCGGTACGGCACCGAGGGCTCGGTGCTCGTGTGCCTGGTCAACTTCTCCGGCACGCCGCACGACGGGTACCGGGCCGGCCTGCCGGCCGCCGGCGCCTGGCAGGAGGTCATCAACACCGACGCCGACGTGTACGGCGGCTCAGGCGTGGGCAACCTCGGCGCGGTGCACGCCGATCCGGTGCCGCACGACGGCCTGCCCGCCTCGGCCACGCTCCGGCTGCCGCCGCTGGGCGCCCTCTGGCTGCGCCCGGTGCCTCACGCCACCGCCAGCGCCGCCACCGGCCCCGCGTCGAGCTGACGCAGGTTGCCGTCGCCGTCGTCGACCCGGTAGCAGCCGGCCAGCTCCACCGTCACCGACGGGCCGGCGCTGCCGACCGGGAACAGCAGGGCGAACGGCGCCTGCGGCCGGTCACACGCGCGGGCGCCCGGGGCCGCGTCCAGCGCGGCGAGGAATCGGGTGAGCCCGGCGCCGGTGAGCCTCGCGGCCGTCGCCAGCTTGCCCATCGCGAGGGTACGGGCGCCGTTCATGCTCATCGTGTCGGCCGGATCGAGCCGGAACCGGCACACCTGGAGCGCGGCCGGCCGGCTGCCCGGGAAGAGCGGGCCCACCGCCGGTGACTTGCGGATGCTCTCGTCCGCTTCGAAGGCGATGACCGGCTTGTACGCGCCCGGGCACCCCGAGTCCAGCTCCAGCTGGCTGCGCAGCCGGCTCACCTTGGTCTGCTTGACCGTGTGCCAGGACAGTGCGCGGATCGCGGCCGGCGCGGCGGGCAGCGGCTCACCGCAGGCGCCGTGCGGGACGGCGGGGGTGACCGTCCGGCCGCCCGCGTCGGTCAACGTGATCACGATCGGCAGGTAGCCGATCGCCGGGCAGGCGCCACCCGCGTTCTCCCGGGAGGGTTGGCGCAGCGCGCGCAGCAGGGCGTCGAACCCGCCCGTCGCCTGCTGCTCGTCGCGTACCTGCCACTCGCCGTCGCCGGTCACGGTCACAGTCGTGAACACGCAGCGGCCGGCCGAGACCGGTACGAAGTCCGCCGGCAACGGCCGGGGGCCGGGTCCCACGCTGGCCCGCGGTTCGGGCACCCGGAGCCCGCCGTCGCAGGACATCCCCAGCCCGGTCAGGTCCGTCGGTGCCCCGGCCGCGTCGCTGCCGGCATC
>JBBWZQ010000103.1:0-4167 GCA_039649115.1 Micromonosporaceae bacterium
GATGTGCGGACGCCAGCCACGCTCGCCTTGATGGAGTCGGGGGTGGTCAGCCGACGCCGACGGTCTGTCGTTCGGGCTCGATCACGGCCACGACGCGCTCCTGCCCCCGCGGGTAGGGTGTGCCGGCGTACTTCATGGCCAGCTGGTCGATGATCTCCCACGCCGCGTCGCCCTCAAGCCATTCGATGACCCGGCCGCGGATCGCGACGGGTTGGAAGGGGTTGTCGACGGGTGCGATGGATAGCGCCAGCCGGGGGTCGCGGCGCAGGTTGCGTGCTTTGCGCGTGCCCGGACCGGTGAAGAAGACGATCCGGTCGCCGTGCGCGCCGACATACACGGGTGTGGAGTGGGGCGAGCCGTCAGGGAGGATGGTGGCGAGGTGCGCGATGGAGGCGCCGTCGAGGACGCGGCGTACGTCGGGGTCAAGCATGTGTGTTCCTTTCAGCGGGGGTTGTCGGCTCAGCGGGAGTTGTCGGCGCGCCACGCGACGTAGTCCGCGACCGCCGCGGCGACGTCGAAGCTTGGTGTGAAGCCGGTGTCGTGGGTGAGCCGGGATGTGTCGAGGTAGGGGCCGGCGCCGGGGCCGTCTTGTCGTCCGGGCAGGAGGTCGAGCCGCAGACCGGGAATGATCGTCTGCAGGGCGTCCGCGAGCTCGCGGTTGGTGAACGGCCGGCCGCTGGAAACGTTGTAGGTGTCGTGCTGCAGGGTCGGTGCGGTCATGAGCAGGGCGATCGCGTGCCCGGCGTCGGGTGCGTAGCACCAGTCACCGCCGTCGTCGGCGTGCAGCGGCCGTGGCTGGTCGCCGCGGAGCACGGCATTGATGTACGGCGGGATGAGGTTGAACGGTGATTCCGGGTCCATGAGCGGGCCCCATGTGCTACCGATCCGCAGCACGACGGGCTGGACGCCGCTGCCCTGCAGGCTGTGCGTGGTGAGCGGCTCGACGGCCTTCTTGAACGCGACGATCAGGTGCGGCAGCTGCACGGTGGGCAGCGCGAGCTCCTCGTGCCAGGCGACCTCGGTCCGGCCGATGTACACGCCGAGGCTGCTGGCGACGGCGAACCTGCGCACGCCCCAGATGCGGGCGGCGTCCAGCGCGTTGAGCAGGCCGGTCGTGTCCGTGTGGAAGAAACGGACCGGGTCCTCGCCGGGGATGGACCCGGCGAGGTGGACGATGTCGCTGATGTCGTGGCGGTCGGCGAGGGCGAGGAAGGCGTCCCGGTCGGTGACGTCGAGGCGTTCCATGGTGACCCGGCCGGCGAGGAACGACGGTGCCCCCGCCCGGCGGTGCGCGGTGACGACGACCTCATGGCCGAGGTCGACCAGCGCGCGGGCGGTGTGGGCGCCGATCATGCCCAGCCCGCCGGTGACGAGGATCATCGGGTCACCTCGTAGCGCAGGTGGGTGACCCCGGGGGCCGGAACTGCCTCGACAAGGCGGAGCCGCACATGCTCGGGGAGTGACTGGAAGAACGGTCGGCCGCCGCCGAGCAGGATCGGCACCTGATGCAGGATCACCTCGTCGACGAGGCCCGCCGCCAGGGCCGCTGTCGCGACGCCGCCGCCCATGAGTGCGACGTCCTTGTCGCCGGCGGCCTCGCGAGCTGCGGCGACCGCGTCCTCTATGCCGGTGCTGACAAAGGTCTGCCGCTCGTTGCTCTGCGGCGGCGGGCGATGGCTGAGCACCACCAGCGGGGCCGTCGGGTGGGGCGTGCCGCCTGTCGACCATCCGGAGTCGTCGTAGGTGTTGCGGCCGGCCAGGCTGGCGCCGACGCGTCCGGCAAGGGCGTCGAAGACGCGGGCACTGGGCTCACTCAGCCGGAACCCGTCGAACACCTCGCTGGGTGTGTCACCGTCGGAGTACCAGTCGAACAGCATCGTCGCGTCGCCGAGTCCGCGACCGGCGCCGGGATTCCGACCGGTGATATACCCGTCGACCGAGACCGCGTGGGCGCTGATGACCTTGCTCATGTCTGTCCTTCGCTGGTTCAGATGGCTTGGGGGAAGTCGAAGAGTCGGTGCGGGTCGTAGGTGTTCTTGACCGCGGCCAGCCGGGAGTAGTTGCCTGCGTGGTATGCCGTGGCCCAGTCTTCGAGCGCGGGGTCGGGGAAGTTGGGGTAGACGTGTCCTGACCCGTCGGCGTGGGCGGCCGCCCAGGAACGATCCACCCACGGTTCGGTCGCGTCGCCGATGTACTCGAGCAGGAAGCGCTCGCCACGGTGGGCGAACGCCGTGGCGTCGTCGGCGACCCTGTTGTAGGCCCCGCCCATCGCGGTGAACGTGAGCCGCCGCCGGCCGGCGGTCCCCGGGTCGTCGAGTCGGGTCAGCAGGGATGCGAGGGTGCGGTGGGACATTGCGTGGGAGAAGAACTCCGACCGGATCCGCAGTCGTTCGGGCAGATCCCGCGGGTCGGCGAAAGTGTCCTTCAGGTGGTGGTAGGGCAGGCCGCCGCGCAACTCGATCGTGGGGGCCACGGCCGCTCGATCGATGAACTCCTGCAGCAGTTTCCGGGTCGATCCCTCCTCGAGGGTAGCGGCGCCGAAGAGGGTGGCCTGGACAGGTGCGCCGGGCTGGGACTCAAGGGTGAGGTTGACGGTGAGTTCGTCCGGGGCCTGCGGTGCCCAGGCTTGCCAGGCCGAGACCAGTTCCTCGAACGCGATGTCCGACCAGTGCGCCTCGATGCGGGTGGTCATCGGTTCGGGGAGGGTGTCGAACCGCAGTGACGTGACCACACCGAACTGGCCTCCGCCCGCGCCGCGCAGTCCCCAGAACAAGTCTGGCTCGCGGTCGTGATCGCAATCCACGACGCTGCCGTCCGGGAGCACGACCTGCGCGCCGACGAGGCGATCGCAGGTCAGCCCGTGCTCGCGCCCGAGCAGACCGATCCCGCCGCCAAGGGTGAGGCCGGTGATGCCGACGGTGGGACCGCACCCGGCCGGCAGGGTCTGGCCGTAGGCGTGTAGCGCCGCGTACACCTGGGCCAGGCGGGCGCCGGCTCGGATCGTGGCGACGCCGTCGTCTGCCATGGCGATGCCGTCGAGGCTGGACAGGTCGAGCACGATGCCGTCCGTCGACGATCGGCCCGCGAAGCAGTGCCCACCGCCACGAGGGGCGATGCGGTTCCCCGTGGCTGTGGCGTACGCCATGGCGCGGGCGACGTCCGAAACCGAGCGGCACAGCACCACGAGCCGGGGACGCACCTCCCGGTAGGCGGCGTTGACCGGGCGGCGGATCGCTTCGTAGCCCGACGAGTCAGGGTTGAACAACTCGCCGTCGAGTGAGTTGCCGAACTCGGTCAGATTGGGCACGATTTCGAAAATACGAGCGGCGCGACGACAGGGTCTTGAACAGATCGCGCAAGGTCAGACTCGTAGTGGCGGCCTGCTACGGATGGCAAGGAAGGGCTTGTAGGAGGCGGAGTGGTCATGGCCGCAGGCGCACCGGTCGAGGTCTCCGCCGAGGAGATGGCGCGGGGTGAGGCCAGTCAGACGGAGGCATTCCCGACTGAGGTGTGCCTGGTCGGCGTACCCCAGGTCAACCGCCAGTGCGGCGATGCCGTCCGTACCACGCCGACCCGTGGCCGCGGCGCCGGCCTGAGCCAGCGCGAGGAATCCCTGAAATCGCAACGTCCGCTGGAGAACCTTCGGACTCACCCCCACCGCGTGCAGACAGCGGCGGCGCAGTTGACTCGCGGACAGCGCCAGGTGGTCGGCCAGGGCGTCGATGTTGACCGGGTGCCAGGGCATCAGCGCCTTCACGGCTTCGCCCACCAGCCGATCCACGTGCGCGGTGCTACGGAACTCCCGCAGGAGGTGGGCTTGCAACAACATGAGCGCCCGCTCAGGCGTCCCGGCCCGGGCCATCGCCTCCGCGAGGCGGTCCACCACCCCGCCCCACAGCTCCGCCAGGCCCAGGCGCTGGTCCACCAGGTCATCGAGCACCGTCGGCAGGGCCGGCGCGGTCCCTGGTTGGAACCGCACACCCACGACGGTGGTGCGCGCCGGGATGACCTCAATCTCCGGGCCGGTCAGCGGACCCACCAACTGGGGATGGCCACCGATCGGAAAGTGGATCTCAACCCCGCCCGTGGGCAGGTGCCGCTGCATGTACGCCACAGCACCGGTGCGCTGGATCCAGACCGTGCGTACCACCCCCGCCAACCCCGGCA
>JBBWZQ010000110.1:0-6117 GCA_039649115.1 Micromonosporaceae bacterium
ACCGCGAGCCGGTGCCCGCCGAACGGCTGGTGCAGGTTCTCGCGTACCAGGGCGACGGCTTCGGCGGGACTGCCCACCGGCGGTGGCGCGGGTGGCGCGGGCGGGACCGGCGCGGCGGCCGGCGGGAGCAGCGGTGGTGGCACGCCCGGTGCGAGCGCGGCCTGCTCCGCCTGGTCGAAGGGCCGGGCCGTGGCGAACGCGAGCCGGGCCACCTCCGGCATGCCCGCGGCGAAGCGGCGCTCCAGCACCACCGCGGCGCGCAGCAGCGGGGGCAGGGCGGCCAGCTGGCGCACGTACCCGCGGCGGTCCCCGGTGGTGGCGTCCCGCATGGACCGGGCACCCGGCGGGACCATGGCCAGCAGCATGGCCGCCGTCCAGTCCAGCGGGCCGGGTGCGGCCAGCAGCAGGGCGCGCGAGCCGAGCAGAGCGTCGTCGAACCACGGCAGCACGGCCACGGCGGCGAGCAGTTCGAGGTCGAGCGGGGCGTGCGGCACGAGCGCGCTCGCGGTGGCCACGCCCACCTGGAGCAGACCCCGGCCACGCGCGTCGACCGGGGACTGGCCGCGCTCGACGAGATCCAGCATTCCCATGACCAGGGCGTCGTACCGGTCCCGGTCGGCGCGCCGGATGGCCCGGATGAGCTTGCGACGCGCCGGGATCCAGTCCCCGGCGAGCTGCCGGGTCACCACCGCTGCGCCCCGGTGCCGGCGAAGACGAGGCGGCCACCGCCGACGGGAAGCTCATCCCGGGCTTCGAGGGAAACGCCGGAGGCGAACGCCTCGCTGAGGTACAGCAGGGACAGCCCCTCGGCCGCCAGTGCCGCGCTGTCGGCCGTGCGCACCTTGAGCTCCTGCTCGGCGACGAAGCGCAGCAGGTGGTGCGTCTGCCGGGTCTGCACGAACGCGACGTCCAGGTCGGCGGCGAGCGCCAGGCACGCGGTGCGGAACGCTTGAGCGAGCGGGCTCGTGCCGGTGCCGGTGCCGTCGCCGAGGCCCTGCACCTCGGCGATCTGATCCAGGAGGCGCGTGTGGTCGAAGGCCAGCACCAGGACCGTGAAGTGCGGCAGGTCCAGCACGTGCGCCTCGCAGTCCAGCCCGCCCCACTCCACCGTCAGGATGGCCGGCTCGACGGGGTCGGCCTGCGGGACGGTACCGATCCTGGTGAGCGTGTCGGGCAGCCACACGTCGTGGAGGTTGGCCGGGGTGCGGGGCAGGAAGAACGCGGCACCCACCGGCCGCTTGTGCGCCCCGACCGGCAGCCGGTCCGCCGGGTCCTCGCCGGCCGTCTCGTTCCACACCCGGCCCGGCCACCGGCCGTCGTCGCTGACTCGGGCCGGTTGCCGGCCGGTGACCAGCGTGTCCAGGGCGGCCTCGATCGTGTCGCCGAGGAACCACTCACCGGCCGCGTCGATCGCGAAGACCTGCCCGAGGACGTTGATGGCCAGCACGGCGTCGTCCAGGCCCTCGACGCCGAGCGGGTACAGGCCGGTGCCGATCGCCCGGCCCGCGTCGATGAGCGTGTCCACGCTGTGCGCGGCCATCGTCGGGTCCAGCGCGAACGGGCGTGGGGCGAGGTCACGGCCGGCAGCCGGAGGATCGATGGTCAGCCCGCCGAACTCGGCCAGCACCTGGCTCGCCGCCGGGAAGTCGCCCAGCCGGCCGCCGAACCGGCCCTCGTGCCGCGCGACCTCCTGGCGGACGGCGGCCAGCACGTCGGCCTCCAGCCGCCGGCCGGGGAACCAGCCGGCGGCACGCAGCGCCGCGGTGACGCCGGCGGTGAAGCGCTCAGGGTTCACGGGAGTACCTCGGTGGGGGCCTGGAGCGTGAAGCCGCAGTGGCGCAGCAGGGCCTGGCAAGACAGGCAGGGCGGTACGGGCTGGCCACCGAGCGGGTCGCCCGGCTCCCGCACCCGGTACGTGACGAGATCCGCGCCACGCAGCACCTGCGACCGTACGTCCGCCAGCGAGAGCGGCGCCGCCCGCCGGGCCTCCTCGGTGTACAGCGCGTCGGAGATCGCCGCGACCTCCGAGCACCGGTCGTGGCCGCGCTCGCGGAACTCGACCGGCAGCTGTTCGAGGAACTCCCGCACGATCGGATGCGGGGCGGGGGTGCCATCGCCCTTCATGCCGCGCGCGATCCGCAGCCGCCCGTCGGGCAGCCGCAGGTGCGTGACCCGGGTCGGGAACGGCGCGCGTACCCGCTCGTGCCAGGCCTGTGCCACGGGACTCCAGGTCAACGTCGCGACCGGGTACTCGCGCCGGTACTCCCGGTACATCTCCACGACCGTGGCCACCGGCGCCGACGGCCAGTACGTCTGCTCACCGTTCTCCCGGTCGATCACGGTCCGGCCCGAGCCGACATCCTCCGCCGCACCCAGCGGCAGTACCCGCCAGAACACGTACCCGAGATCGAACTCGTGCGCCCCGAACGCGCGCCCGGCCCCGACGGGCTTGTCCTGGTTGAGCCAGGGTGCCGCGATGAGCTGGGCCTCCCACTCGTCGATCACGCTCACCTCCCGCTGCAGGGGCAAGGCTATCGGACGTTGCCACGGACGGCGGGGCCGAACACTCCACAGGTATCGTGTGCCGCATGTCGAAGCGGTTGGCCGGCCTCGCGTCCGTCGCCGCGCTCGGTGTCGCGCTGTGCGGTGCTGCCCTGCTCAACCCCGCACCGGCCGGGGCCGCCGCCGGCCAGAACTGCGTGAAGCCGGGCCAGTCGCATCCCGAGGCGCCGTGGGCGCAGCAGATGCTGGGGCCACAACGTGCCTGGCCACTGGCCAGTGGCGGGCATGTGACGGTGGCGGTACTCGATTCGGGTGTGGACGCCAAGAACCAGCCGCAACTGCGTGACCGGGTCACCGACGGCACCGACTTCATCGACGCGAAGACCAAGGGTGTGGTGGACTGCACCGGCCACGGCACGCAGGTGGCCGGCATCATCGGCGCGCAGGCCCGCACCGGCATCGCGTTCCGCGGCTTCGCGCCGGACGTGCACCTGCTGTCCGCGCGGGTCAGCGACGCCGAGAACGGCTCCGGCCAGTCGGCCGGCACGGCCGGTCTCGCGCAGGCGATCGACTGGGCGGTGCAGCGCCAGGCGGACGTCATCAACATCTCGCTGACCACACTGGCGGACGATGCGGTGCTGCGTGACGCGGTGGCGCGCGCGGTCGCGGCCAACGTCGTCATCGTCGCGGCGGCCGGCAACAGCGGGTCGGCGGCGGACGGCAACCCGGTCGTGTACCCCGCCGCCTACCCCGGTGTGATCGGCGTCGGCGCCATCGACATGACCGGCCACCGGTGGGAACAGTCCGGACACCGCCGTTTCGTGGACCTGGTCGCCCCCGGCGTGGACGTCATCAGCACGCAGGCCGGCGGCGGCCAGGTGTCCGGTCTCAACGGCACGAGCTACGCCGCGGCCTTCGTCAGCGGGACCGCCGCCCTGGTGCGCGGGGCCAACCCCACCATGCGCGCCGAGGACGTGGCCCGCCGGCTCTACGCGACGGCGACGCCGGCACCGGGCGGCGTGGACAGCGACGAGTACGGCAACGGCATCGTCAACCCGTACTCGGCCGTCTTCGACCGGACGGCCGACACGCGACCGTCCGTCCTACCGGGACTGAGCCCGTCACCGGCCGACCGCGCGGGCTTGGCGCGCGTCGCGGCCTGGCAGGACAGCGGCCGGCTGGCGGCCGGACTGACCGCGACCGCGGTGCTCGTGGCGCTGGCCGTGCTCGGCGTGGCCAAGGCGTTGCCGCTCGGCCGGCGCCGGCGGTGGCGGGCCAGGATGGCCGCACAGGTCCGCGACGACCCGGAGGACGAGCAGGTGCCGGTGCCGGTGCAGCTGTTCGACGAGGACGCGGAAGGATGAGGGGCCCGGCCGGCGGCCGGACCCCTCAGCAGTCGTGCGACGTCAGAACCTGGCGGCCGCCTGGGCGTCCGCGGCGGACATGTTCGCCCCCGCGGTACCCACGGCGGAGCTGAGCTTCTGCAGGGTCTGCGCCATCTGGTCGGCGCTGCCGTGCCACTTCTGGCTGCAGGCGTAGAACGATTCGGCCGCCTTGCCGTGCCATCCGTCGGCGAGGAGGTTCTGGAACTTCGAGTCCACCTCGGCCAGGTCCGCGTTCATCTGGGCGACGAACGAGGCGATCGTCGCCGCCATCGTGTCGATCCCACCGAAGTTGTAGACGAGGTTGTCACCGCTACCACTCATTGTCGAAATCCCCCATCAGCCGCGCAGCGAGTTGGCGACGTTCATGGCACCGGGTGTGAACTGCTGCGCCACGCTCTGGATCTCGTGACTGGCGTCGGCATCGGTGGTGCCGAAGTTCTTGTTGGACGCGTGCACGTTCTCCGCGATCGTGTTCAGGGCCTCGATGATCTGGCGGAGTTCCGCGCCGAGTTCCCCTGACACGCTCTGGAAGGTCATGCCCGCGCTGCCCTGGAAGTCGGGCGCCTGCGATTCGAGTTCGTTCAGCAGTCGCGTCAGGTTCAGCGTGATGGCCTCACCCTTGTTGATCGCCAGATTCCCGGCGTCGGTGAGCATCGACTGCGTTACTTTTGTTTCTCCTGCCAAGGTCCGTTCACCTCGCTCCTCGCCATGCCCCCGCTGTAGTCCGAGGACGCCGTCAGTATTCCATTCTGGACGACTGTGTCGCCATCGACGGTAGTGGCTCTTGTCAAGCCGCACCACCCCTTGTCCTTACGGACCGTTGGGCGCGGCGGTGACGTCGATGGGTCGCAGTGCCGTCGCCGGATCCAGCGTCGGACCGGCCGGTACCAGGTTGGCGAACTCGGCCGGCACGTCCAGCGCCTTGGTCGCGTCGTACCCGAGCATGGCCAGTGCCGCCTCGGACACCACCGGATAGCGCACGCCGGTGTCCGTGACGATGTTGTACGCACCCGTGGTCGCGGTCGGCGCCGCGAGTACCCGGATCACCGCGACCCGGCCGGCGGGTACCACGATCCGGTTGGCCAGCAGGGTGCCGCCGGCCGTGGCCTGTGCCGTCTGCGTACCCGTGGCCGGCAGCACCCCGCCGACCAGCACACTCGGCCGGTTGTGCTGCGGATCGTCGGTCCGGGTGCAGACCGGGTCCTGGCTCGACGCCGGCTGGAAGAGCTTGGGCGGGGCGCCCGGTGGCTGCGCGTCGCCGCCGGTGGGCCGCAACCGGCCGGACTTCGTCGCGGTCCTGCCCTCCAGGACCTGGATGGTCTTCGGCTGTTCGCCGGTCTGGCCGACGTAGATGTCCTTCTGCAGCTCGGTGATGGTGGCGAACCCGTCGGGGAACACCAGGTAGTACTGGGGCCCGGTCGGCAGCTGCGCCACCAGCAGTTCGCCGTTGGCGCGGTTGGGCGTCGCGGCCGACGCCACGCCGGCGTCCGGCACGGTGATCGAATCGATCGACTGGCCCGTGATCAGGGTGTTCAGCCAGGCGGGGCTGACGGTCATCATCGGCGGGTTCGCACCGTAGAGCGAGTTCAGGACCACGGCCGGCTGGTGGATCACGTATTTGTAGCCGTGGTACACGAGGTAGTAGCTCTGCCGGTTGGGCAGCCGGACGACAAGCGCCCGGTCGTTGGTCAACCGCACGGCGCCGGTCGGCGCCTGCGAGACGAGCAGCGAGGTCAGCGGGGTGGCCGCCGTGTCGGATCCCGGCACGGAACAGGCCGACCACGCGGCCTCCAGTACCTTGCCGGCGTCGGGCAGGGCGAGTGGCGCGTTCGGGATGCCGAGCAGGCTCCCGCGCGGGACCTGCAGCAACGAGTTGCGCGACACCGACGCGGTGGTGGGTGGCGTGTGGCCGGAGGCCAGCAGCGCGGACGTGTAGTTGGCCATCGGGTGCAGCGTGTGGTCCAGGTACAGGTAGACCTGCCCGGACTCCTTCTCCACCACCACCGCGCCGTCGAACTGCCACTTGCTGTTGCCGATCTTCGTGAGCAGGCCGAACACGCCGAACCCGGCGGCGATGACGACGGCGATCATGACGCCGGCGAACACCGCGCCGACGCCGCGCCGCAGCGGGGACTCCGCGGGATCCGTCTCCCGCATCACCAGCGCCGAAATGACGCGGTGGATCAGGAACTGGTAGGACTGCAGTTGGTCCCGTCGCGACGCCACCGGC
>JBBWZQ010000138.1:0-13880 GCA_039649115.1 Micromonosporaceae bacterium
CACCACCAGCGTGCCGGACATGAACGCGTGGATCTGGCAGGTGATCCCGTAGCTGCCCTCGACCGAGGGTGCGACGAAGGTCGCCGAGGTACCCGGTTGAATGACGGGCGTCGTGAAGCTTCCATCGGCTGCCGTCAGCGTGTGCGGGGCGGTGTCGTCGTTCCGGACGGTCACTGTCGCGCCCGGCGACACGGTCAGGTCTCCCGTATAGGCGAAGTTGGTGATGACGATGAGCGGCTCGGTAGCTGCCGCGGGCGCGGGTGCTGCCGCGGCAGTGGCCACACCGGCGAGCAGTAGAGCCATGGCCAGGCCGACCAGTGTCGGACGGAAGGGACTCTTTCGCATAGCCGAACCATGACGGACAATTCGAAGAACGTCAATGTCCGCGACCGCTCGCCGTCGGCATGTGCGTTGCTGCTCGGTTCAGGACGAGGAGTTGGGCAGGTCGGCGAGGGCGGTCAGGTCGTCGTCGACGTCGATCGGCCACGCCTCCAGGCCGCGGGTGGTGAGCACGGCCTCGATGAGGTCGGCGGGTCCGCCGACGAGGGTGGAGTCGAAGTCGATCTCGGTGCAGACGCACCAGGAATGGTCGGCTGGCCAGAGCAGGCTGGGTGACTGCGGCTGGAACCAGCCGGCAGGTCCCTGCCAGCCCATGTCCAGCGCCGCCGGCAGCCGCCCGCGGAACAGCAGGTAGTCGCGGTGCGGCAGGCGCAGCCGTGGCAGCGCCCACACCTCGGCCGGCACGCCAGGCTCCGGAGCGGGTGCCGGCTCCACCCGGCCGTCGTCCCTGGCGGACAAGACCCTCACTCCGAACCCGTCGACCCAGCCCCAGCCCTCCCACAGCGCGTGGAAGCAGTCCTGCCCGCCGGTGGCAGGAACCAGCACGCCGATCAGCGCGCTGAGCGCGGACGGGGCCAGGTTGCCGACCCGCACGTCGCCGCCGTCCCAGCGGCCGGACGCCGCCGTCGCGACCGCGGCCCCGGCGGCGGGGGTGGTGATGGCAGCCCACTGCATCAGGGCGTGCGGGATGCGCCCGGTGAGCCGGCAGACCTGCGCCCAGGTCAGCGACGGTCGGCCGGCGCCGGACTCGACCGGGTGCAGGACGCGGGCATAGGCGGCGAAGCCCCGCGGTACCACCGAGCCGACCGTCCCGAGCGGCCCGCCCAGCCGCTGCGCGATCCATTCACCTACGGACACGTCGGCAACAGGCTCAAGACCGGCCCTCATACCCACCGCCTCATCACCTCCGGCCGGTGCCCCACCCACTCGACACCGTGCGCTGGCGGCGATGCGGGCGCGGAGCCGTCCGACGCGACCCGCCGCATCCGCGCGCAGCGCAGCGCCTCAGCAAGTTCACAGGCGCCAGTGTGGCCAAGGAAGATCGTTCCCGCCTTCCATTTTCGTCCGCCACGGCTCCGCAATGGTCAGGCCACGAAGGACCGCTCCGCGAAGGCACCGGTTCGTCATCGGCGGTGCGCGGACGGCGTGGCATCGTGGTTGGCATGCGACTTTCGATCTGGCCCGGTGCCGGGCAGCGCTACAGCGAGGTGCTCGAAGTGGCCCGGCACGCGGCGGAGACCGGATGGGACGGCGTGTACATCGCCGACCACTTCATGCCCAACGCCGGCAGCGGCCGGCCGGCGGACCAGCCAACCCTCGAATGTGGCTCGTTGGTCGCCGCGCTCGGCGCGGCCGTGCCGCGAGTGCGCATCGGCACGCTGGTCTACGGCAACACCTACCGGCATCCGGCCGTGCTCGCCAACATGGCCGCGACCGTCGATCACCTCACCGGCGGCCGGTTCACGCTCGGTGTCGGCGCGGGTTGGCAGGTCAACGAGCACGAGCAGTACGGCATCGAACTGCCGCCGGTGAAGCAGCGGCTGGACCGGTTCGTCGAAGCGCTGCAAGTCCTCCACGGCCTGCTCAGGCAGCCGACGACCACGGTCGACGGCGAGTACTACCAGCTCACCGACGCGGTGTGTGAGCCCAAGCCGGTTCAGGATCCACTGCCGATCCTCATCGGCGGGGGCGGCGAGCGGCGCATGCTGCGCATCGTCGCGCAGTACGCCGACATGTGGAACACGTGGGGCACACCGGACTTGATCGCGCGCAAGTCGGCGGTGCTGGACGACTACTGTGCGGAGGTCGGGCGGGACGCGAAGGCGATCGCCCGCACCGCGCAGGCGCTGACCGTGGTGGACGGGCCGCTGCCCGACGGCCTGCCGGTGCCGGTCATCGGCGGGTCGGTGGAGCGACTGGCTGAAACGGTCGGCCGGTACCGGGAGATCGGGCTCGACGAGCTCATCGTGCCCGACGGCCTGCTCGGCGATGGCGCCGGCCGGCTCAACGCGATGGACACCGTCCTGGGTCTCGTCCGCGGCTGACGCCAACCCGCAACGGATCGACGCTTCGAAAATTACGGAGCGTACGCGTCGGTTGCGGCTGGTAGTCGCGGTGGTCAGTATAAATAGTTGTCTATTAGCAGTACGGCAGGTCACCGTGTCGGCATGACCATACGACGGCACCTTGACCGGCGACTGGCCGGGCGGGCACTGTCCCGCGCCGCCATCGTGCTGGCCGCCGCCGCTGTCGCATTCGCTCCCGCCCCGGCCGCGTCGAGCCCGGTGTACGCGTCGGCGGCGAGCACGCAGGACGCGATCGGCTGCGCGGTGACGTACACCGTCAATGCGCAGTGGCAGGGCGGCTTCCAGGCTGCCCTGGCCATCCGCAACTCCGGCCGGACCGCGATCGTCGGCTGGGTCGTGCGGTTCGCCTTCCCGGACGGGCAGCGGCTCACCCGGGGCTTCAACGTCGGATCGGCGACTCAGGACGGTGCGGCGGTGGCACTGACCAACAACCCGTACAACGGCACCGTCGCGCCCGGCAACTCGGTCCTCCTCGGCATCCAGGGCAGCTGGACCGTGACGGACGGGGCACCGACCGCCTTCACGGTCAACGACACATTGTGTACGGCCGGCTGAGGCTCAGGGCCGCGCCGCGCTGAACACGGCGAAGGTCGGGTTGGCGACCAGCGGCGCCCAGAACTCGGTGCCCCGCCCGGCCAGCGCCTCCGCCGGTACCGTCACCGGGTGCCGCCGCACGTCCGCCAGGCCCGCCCGACCCAGCGCCGCCTCGACGACTCCGGGCGGCCAGGCGTACCCGGCGAAGTCGAACGGCGGGTCGCCGTCAATGTGGACGGTGTACCCCTGGCGGCCGTGCGACATCTCCGTCTTCGCCGCCGTCAACCCGTAGCGCGGGTACTCGCGCAGCCCGTTCCAGTCGAGCTCGGGATTGGGTACCAGGGCGACGAGCGTGCCGCCCGGGGCCAGATTCGCCAGCAGCCTGCCGAGCAGGTGGTCCAGCGCCGCCACGCCTTCGGCATAGCCGAGCAGCCACACGGCGGTCAGCACGGCGAACTGCCCGAGCACCGGGAGCGTGCCGCCGTCGTGGACCGCGTACTCGATGCCGAGCGGCTCACGCTCCTCGACGCGCCTGGCATACGCGATCATTTCCGGTGAGGCGTCCACCCCGACCACCCGGCCGGCGCCCAACCGCTTGAAATGCCTGGGATAGAACCCGGTACCGGTACCCACGTCCAGCACGGCCCGGCCCGCCACCTCGGGCAGCGCGCCGAGCAGGGTGCCCTGCTCGGCCAGCCCGACCGGCAGGGACTTGGTCCGCTCGTACAGCTGGCCGATCGCGTCGTACTGGTCCACGGTGAACACCTCCGCAACCGTCCATAGGAGACAAAGCCAGCGTACCGTCCACGGCATGGGGCGGTCGGTGACAAGCGCGTGCAGTCACGGTTCCTGTTGTCCAACTCATTGGGTAGATCTACCGTTACCGACGGTCGCCGTCGGGCAGCCAGCACCTGCGATCCAGAGTAAAGGGGCTCACGTATGACACGATTGAGACGTACCCTCATCGCGCTGAGCGCG
Source organism: Micromonosporaceae bacterium (assembly GCA_039649115.1). Classification (GTDB taxonomy): domain Bacteria; phylum Actinomycetota; class Actinomycetes; order Mycobacteriales; family Micromonosporaceae; genus DATEJJ01. Next base: position 3,939 of record JBBWZQ010000138.1, read on the forward strand.
GCCGCGCTCGCGGCATCCTCGTTGGCGGTGTTGAGCGCATCCGGCGCAAGCGCCACGCCGTTCGGCTACGCCCAGTTGAACACCATCCAGAAGCGGCTGGTCTCCGGGCTCCTGGCAAGCGAGCTCAACGGCGCGGACCCGGCGCGGTCCCGGGCCGTCACCCCGTCGACGGCGCGGCCGGCCAGCGCCGCAGCGGCGTGCGCCAACCGGTTCGGCGCAAACGTGAAGGTCAACCAGAACTGCCTGAACATCTCCGACGCCGACCTGCAGGGCCGTTCCCAGGCGCAGAACGAGACCTGGATCGCGGCCGACCCGCGCGCCGGCAACCATCTGCTGGCCAGCTACAACGACTACCGGCGCGGCGACGGTACCTGCGGGGTGTCGTACTCGCTGGACGGCGGCCACAGTTGGGCGGACGCGACCACGCCCAACGGTTTCACCCGGGGCACCGCGTTCGGCGGCGCGCCGCGCGAGTACTGGCAGGCGGGTGGGGACACCTCGGTGGCGTGGGACACCCGGGGCAACGCGTACCTGTCCTGCCAGGTGTTCAGCCGCGGCAACGCGGTCTCGCCGAACCCGGACCAGTCAAGCGCGTTCTACGTGTACCGGTCGACGGGTACCAACGGGGCGTCGTGGAACTTCCCGGGCCACGCGGTGGCGGAGCACGACGACACCGCGGGGGCCGGGGACTTCCTGCTGGACAAGCAACTGCTGACGGTGGACAACCACATGGCCAGCCCGTTCCGCGACCGGGTCTACGTCACGTGGACGACGTTCGCCGCCGACGGCACCGGGTACATCTACGGCGCCTACTCGGCCGACTACGGGCAGAGCTTCAGCGCCCCGGTGCTCATCAGCGGCGGCAGCACCTTGTGTGACAACCCCATGGGGATACCGACACCGCAGGGCTCCTGCAACGAGAACCAGTTCTCCCAGCCGTTCACCGCGCCGGACGGCAGCCTGTACGTGGTGTGGAGCAACTTCAACCTCGCGCACGCCGGCACGGACAACCGCTCGCAGGTGCTGCTGGCCCGCTCGACCGACGGCGGGGCGAGTTTCTCCGCACCGGTGCGGGTGGGCTTCTACAACGACCTGCCCGACTGCCCCACCTACCAGAACGGCGCGGATCCGGGCCGTTCCTGCGTGCCGGAGAAGGGCCCGTCGGTCAACTCCATCTTCCGCGCGGCCAACTACCCGGTCGGCGCGGCCGATCCGACCCGGTCCGGCCGGATCGCGGTGACCTACGGCTCGTACCTCAACCGCAACTCCAACGAGAGCAACGGCTGCACCCCGGCCGGCTTCGCGGCCGACGCCAACCCGCTCTACACCGGGGTCAAGACCGGCAGTTGCAACAACGACATCCTGCTGTCCGTGTCCACCAACAGCGGCGCCAGCTTCACTGGCACCACCACCGATCCACGGGCGATCACCTCGGTGGGCGGGGCCGGGCAGGGCCGGACCGACCAGTACTTCCAGGGCGCCGCGTACGGGCCGGACGGCAGCCTCGCGGTCAGCTTCTACGACCGGCGGTACGGCTCCGACAACAACACCGGCTTCTCCGACGTCACGCTGTCGCGTTCCCGCAACCTGACCGCCTTCACCGACGTGCGGGCGACATCGAGCAGCCTGCCGCCGCCGACCCAGTTCGCCGGCACCTTCTACGGCGACTACGCGGGCCTGGCGGTCACCGCGACCGCGGCGTATCCACTGTGGTCGGACACCCGCCCGGTGGACCTGTTCCTCTGCCCGGGCACTGGCACCGTCACCACGCCACCGCAGGTGTGCCAGGCGGGCGCGACCAACGCGTCGTTGGCCAACGATGAGGACATCTACACGGCCAGGCTGCCCACCAGGTAGCCCGTTTCCTCGGTCGCCCCGTCCACGTTCCCGCCACGGCGGGCCGGTGGCGGGGCGACGCCGTATCCACGGGTGCGGCGTCAGGCGCGTACCAGGACGGCCAGCCGCCACTGGCGCTGCGGCGGACCGTGCGGGTCACCGGCGAACGGCGCGGTCATGGTGGCGACGGTGGCTGCTCCCGGCCGGAGCGCGTGGCACGTCGCGGTGGCGGCTCCGTCGTGGCGCTGGCTCGTGGCGCAGGACAGGACCTGCGCGTCGGAGGTGGTGAAGACCTGCCACGGCTGCGCCGGCGAGGACGGAGCGTCGACGATCAGCGTGCCACCGACCCGGAGGCAGCGGGGTTGCGGGAGCTGTCCGGAACCGATGGTCATCCGCTCGTCACCGGCGGCGCACCCGGCGACCGGCGCCGGCGCGCTGGCGGCGGACGGCTCGGGATGAACGGTGCCGGCCGGGCCCGCCGATCCGCCTGACTGGGGACCGGGGGCACCCTCCGTGCCACCTGTGCCGGCGCACGCGGCAAGCAGCAGGACCACCAGCACGGCACCGGCCGCGTACCAGAACAGTCGCTTATTCATGACAGTTTCACTCCACAGTGGTGACCATGGCGTTTGATTGGTCCTTTCTTTGACGTGGCCACGGGCCGCGCGGTTCCCCTGTCCAACGCTGTCCGATGATGTCCAGGATCGGAGGTATCAGGCGGCGAAGACGGTGACCCTGTATTGGTGCCACCGAACATCCGGATATGCGAAGTCGCCCGGTTCAAACCTTGTCACATTGACGACACCGGATATGGAGCTGCGCCATTTCTCATCGATCAGCACGTCATCCCAGGGGGGTCGAGGACCGTGCGGACCGAGCCGATCGTCGGGCGTGCCGGCGAGTTGCGGGTGCTGGACGGCATGTTGGATGGGCTGGCGTCCGGCCCGGCCACCGCATGTGTGATCGTCGGCGAGGCCGGCATGGGCAAGTCGGCGCTGTGGCGTCACGGGGTGGCCGGTGCCCGGGAGCGCGGGTACCGGGTCCTGTCGTGCCGGCCGGCGGCGCCGGCCGCGGCGATGCCGTTCGCCGGGCTCATCGAACTGTTGGATGTGGCCACGGATGCGTTCGGGCAGTTGCCCGCGCCGCAGCGCCGGGTGCTGGAGGTGGCGTTGCTGCGCGTCGAGGCGGACGGGTCGCCGCCGGCGGCGCAGGCCGTCGGGATCGCCGTGCTCACCCTGGTGCGGTGGCTGGTCGACGCCGGCCCCGTGCTGATCGCCGTGGACGACGCGCAGCGGCTGGATCCGGCCACGGCGGCCGTGCTGGGTTATCTCGCACGCCAGGTGGGCGCCGAGCCGGTCGGCCTGCTGCTGGCGGTGTGCGGCCGCGACAATGCCGACCAGCCGGATCCGCTGGAGTTGGCGGATGCCCTGGCCGAGGGTCGGGTGCACCGGGTGCGGGTGGACCGGCTGGAGCTGGCCGAGCTGCGCCAGCTGATCGCGGCGCACACCGGTCTGGCGCTGTCCCGCCCCGAGTTGCTGCGCCTGGACGAGGCGTGCGAGGGCAACCCGTTCGGAGCGTTGCAGATCGCCGCCGCCCTGGCCGGTGGGCAGACAGCCACGCCGGGCGGCCCGTTGCCGGTGTCGCGGCGGTGGCGGGATGCGGTGCAGGACCAGCTTCGCGCGGTGCCGGAGCCCACCCGGCGGGTTCTGCTGTACGCCGCCGCCCTGGCGCAGCCGAGCGCGGCGCAGATCCGGGCGGCGCTGGGCGAGCCCGGGCCGCTGACCCCGGGTCTGGCCGAGGCCGAGCAGGCCGGTCTGCTGCGGGTCGACGACGGTCAGGTGCGGTTCACCCCGGCCATGCTCGGCCTGGCGGTCTATGCGACCGCCGGCGGTGAACAGCGACGCGCCGCCCATTGGCGGCTGGCCGAGGCGGTGCCCGACCTGGAGCAGCGTGCCCGGCACCTGGCGCTGGCAACCGACTGCGCCGACGCCGCGGTGGCGGACACGCTCGACGAGGCGGCCCGCCACGCGCAGGCCCGCGGTGCTCCCGGTGTGGCCGCCGACCTGTGGCTGCTGGCCGGCGGGCGTACCCCGGCCGGGGATGACCGGGCTTGCCGGCGTCTGGTGGCCGCGGCGCGGTGGCTGTTGCGGACCGGTGACTGCGCCCGCTCCCGGATGGTGCTGGAGCAGGCGTTCGGCGTCGCGCGGGGTCGCGACCGGGCGTACGTCCTGTTGTGGCTGGCGTCGGTGACCTTCGAGGAGTGCGGTCCGCGGCCGGCGGTCACCGTACTGCGTGATGCACTGGCGCTGGCCGCCGGCGACCCGCAGCTGACCGCGGCGTTGCATCTGCGGATGGCCTGGTTCGCCGACGGCGATCTGGATCTGCGGCTGGCCGGCGCGCGCGCCGCGCTCACCGGCCTCGACCGGCCGGACGCCGCGGCCGAGCTGCGCGCCGCCGCCGTGATCACCGCGGCGTACGTCGGCTTCCTCGCTGGCCGCGGCGTCGACCACGCTGCCGTGGGCCGTGGTGCGGCGCTGCTGCCCGACCGGGACTTCTCGTGGGAGGTCGACGCCGGGCGCAGCGCACTGACCCTCATGGCGGGCAGCGAGGACCTGACCGGGACCCGCGACGCCTGGCAGGCCCGGCTGGACCGCGATCGCGAGATCGGCGACGAAGTGGGGATCCCGCACGCGTGGTATCACCTGGCGCGGACCGAATGCTGGCTCGGTGCGTGGCCGGTGGCCGCGCAGCGCGTGGAAGACCTGATGGAGGCCGTCGAGCAGACGGGCCAGCGCCGGCTGCGCATCCTGGCCCTGTACCTGCGGGCCTGGGTCGCCGCGCACCGGGGGGACGGCACGGCGGCCGGCGCGGCGATCGGTGCGGGGCTCAAGCTGGCGGAGCAGCTCGACGACCCGGTGGCCACCGGCCTGCACCTGGCAGTGCGCGGCTTTCTCGACCTGTCCTGCGGGGACGCGCCGGCGGCGGATCGTCACCTGGCTCGCGCGTCGGCGCTGCTGCACCCGACGGGCGCCGGTGAGCCCACCCGGTTCGCTGTGCTCGGCGACCGGGTCGAGGCCGCCGTGACGGTCGGCGCGCTGGACCGCGCCGGCGACCTGCTCACGCAACTGCGACAGTGTGCTGCCGCGCCGGCGGACCCGTGGCTGCGCGTGGTCACGGCGCGCAGCCACGCACAGGCGGCCATGGCAGCGGGCGAGCTGCCCGAGGCGGTCGCGGCGATCGACGAGGCGCACGCGGCCCACCAGCACCTGGCCGTACCGTTCGAGCTCGCCCGCACCCATCTCGTACACGGTCAGATCCTGCGGCGGATGCGGCAGCGACGCGCCGCCGAGCAGGCGCTGCGCCGGGCCGAGACCGGGTTCACCCGGCTGGGGGCCGCGTTGTGGATCCCGCAGGCGTCCGCGGAGTTGCGCCGGCTGGGGCTGCACCGCACCGCCAGCGGACATCTCACCCCCACCGAGACGCAGGTGGCCGGGTTGGTCGCGGACGGGCGCAGCAACATCGAGGTCGCGGCGGCGCTGCGCATCAGCCGCCGGACCGTGGAGAACCACCTCGGCCACATCTACGGCAAGCTCGGCGTCGCCACCCGCGCCGCGATGGCCGGCGCGCTGCGCGCGGTCAACGGCGCCGCCGCGCCGCACTGACCAGACCCGGGCACTACTCATGCGCGGCCCGATCGGGCACCCGTGCCGCCGCCGTGACCGTGCGTGCTCCCTCTTTCACTACCCGACGTCGTGGGGCACCGTGGTCGCCGGGAGCGGCACGCTTCCGGTCCGGCCGGGCCAGGCAAGTTCAGCTCTTGAGTGTCAGGGAGGCACGTGTGAGAGCAACGTATCGGTCCGTGGCGTTCGCCGCGGCAGCCGTGCTGGCGTCGACGGTCCTCGTCGGTGCTGCCGGGGCGCCCGCGCTCGGCGCCACGCCACAGGGCGACGCGGCGAAGGCCTCGATCGCCGGCACCGGCGTGGCCACCGCGAGCACGGTCAACGTCAGCAGCCTGGCCGGGAAGGCCGACACCCCGCCGGGTGCCGCGGCCGTCACGCCGCAGCGCCGCGGCACCGCGGTCTTACCGGCACGGCCCACCGTGGGCACGCGGCCGGCGCTGCCCGCGGCCAGCGGGGTGCCCGGTGGACCCAACACGAACGCCGGTGCGCCGGTGGTCCGGCCGTTCGTCGCCCCGCCGGTGGTCAACAACTTCGAGGGTATCGGCAACGCGGTCGCCTGCGGTTGCCAGCCGCCGGATGTCAACGCCGCGGTGGGTATCAGCCAGATCGTGGAGACCGTCAACCTGCGCCTGCAGGTCTTCACCAAGACCGGTCTGCAGGCCTGCGCCGGGGTCAGCCTCAACAGCTTCCTGGGTACCTCGGACAGCCTGTCCGACCCGCGGGTGCAGTACGACAACGTCAACGGCCGGTACAGCTTCAGCGTCACCGTCATCCCGGCCTCGGCCAGCGCCACCCCGGCGATCTGGGTGGCGGCCAGCCAGACCAGCAACGCGTGCGGCGGCTGGTTCCGCTTCCGGATCGGTTTCTCCGGCGGCTCGTTCCCGGCCGGCACGCTGCTGGACTACCCGATCCTCGGGCAGGACCGCAACGCCCTGCTGATCGCCACCGACAACTTCACCCCGACCAGTGAGAACTTCACCGTCTTCGGCCTGCCGAAGTCCGCGGTGTACTCCGGTGCCGGGTTCAGCTTCGGCGCGTTCAACACCGCATCGCTGGTTGCCCCCGCGTCCAACGGCGGCATCCCGATGATCGCCACCCCGTTCAGCTACTTCCTCGGCGCCGTGCCCGGCGTCGGCTACCGGCTCTACCGGCTGACCAACAGCGGCGGGCCCGGTGCCACGCTGACCCTGCAGGCGACCGTCAGCTCGCCGTTCAGCCCGCCGACCCGCCGGGTCAACCAGCCCGGCACGGCCACCACGCTGGACCCGCTGGACGGGCGCATCGTGTGGTCGCCGGTCAACGACGGCAACTTCATCTGGTTCGCCCACGGCGTCGACGTCTCCGGGTTCCCGAGCGTGCGCTACGGTGCGATCAGCATCGCCAGCAACACCCCGTTCGTCGCCGTCGCGTTCCACAGCAACACCAGTGACGACTTCAACCCCTCCGTCGGCGTGGGGAGCAGCCCGGGCGGCGGCAACTTCATCTACCTCAACTGGGCATACACCGACACCCCGATCGGGGTGGCCACCTCCGACACCGTGGACTCCGTGGCCCCCGGCGGCGGGGTACCCAACCTGATCGGCACCGGCGTGGTGATCGCCAGCGGTGCCAGCACGAACCAGTTCCGGTTCGGTGACTACTCGTCGTCGACCATCGATCCGACCAACGCCAACGGCAGTTGCGCGCTGGTCGCCCAGCAGCTGTTCGACGCGAGCGGCCTGTGGCGCACCCGCATCGCCCGGGTCGGCACCTGCTGACGCACTGAGCGAGCACCGCGGGGGTGGGGCCGGCGCCAGCCGGCCCCACCTGCACGCGTGGCGCAACGGCTGGTTAGGCGACGGTCAGGGCGGTGTCGTCGAGGACGAACGACGTTTGCAGGGTGTAGTCCTCGCTGCCGGTGAACCTGACGCTGATCGTCTGGCCGGCGTAGCTGGCGAGGCTGTAGCTGTGCTGGGCGTAGCCGGTGTTGTGGTCCAGGTTGGCGAAGCTGCCGAGAGTGGCCAGCACACTGCCCGAACCGCTGAGCAGCGCGACGGTCAGCGTGTCGTACCTGCTGCTGGTGGTGGACTCGGCGGTGTCCACGTGCAGCCAGAACGCGAGGGTGTAGCTGGCACAGCCGGCCGGCAGGGTGACTGTCTGGGTGAGAGTGTCGGTGCGGGTGCTGCCGTGCCCGTCCAGCCACGCGTCCCACGACCCGCTGCGCGCCGGCTCGGCGGTGCTGTTGCTGACCACGGCGGTGCTGCCCGTCCACGGTGCGGCGGCGCCGGTCTCGAAGCCCGGGTTGCCCAGCAGTTGCCCGGCCGTGCAGCCACCGCCGCCGGAGGTGCCGAAGGACACGTCCAGGACGGCGTGCAGCTCGACGCCGTTGGGTGCCACCCCGGTCTGGCCGTGCAGGAAGTCGAAGAACCCGACCCCGGTGACGGTCACCGCGACGTTGGCGGTCTTGAAGCTGGTCGTCGGCGTGTACTTCGCGTCGAACTCGCCGCGGGCCTTCTGGATGCTGGAGCGCAGCGGGCTGCCTGAGCCGACACAGGCCGGGTCGGGGATTTCTCCGATCATCGTGTGCCCGGCGCCGTCGGAGAGCACCAGGTGGTAGTCGGAGTCGGCCTCCAGCTTGTACTCGACCAGCGTGGCGGTCACCTTGTACACGGTGGTCTCGGTGGGCTGGACCCGGTTGTTGGCCGGCAGGCTGGCCGGCTTTGCCAGGGCGTCCAGGGCGGCGATCGTGGTCGCCGTGGTGGACTGCAGGGTGATCTTCCCCGCGTCCGCGTCGGTACCGGTCTTCACCGACCAGCGCTCCACCCCGCAACTGCCGGTACTGGCCAGCGGCGCGGACACCACGTCCTCGCGCTCCTCGGCGTCGGGGTGCAGGCCGTGGCGGGTCGCGGCGGTGCTGCCGGTGCCGGCCAGGCTGAGGGTGGCCACGGCGAGTGCCGCGATGGTGGCGGCGCGCAGGAGTCGTCGGGTACGCACAGGGGCCTCCGGGGGGAAGGGGGATGCCGGCGGCCCGCGGGGTCGCCGCGGCACCGCCGTCCGGCGATGGCTGGGGAGAGGGGTTGGCCGGAGGCATCCATGCATCCGGATGCATGGCAGTCTGACAAGGTGTAGTGGCTGCGCGCAAGAGCATCCGCGTGAACGGCGGGCGAGCACCCGGGAACCGTGCCGCGGACCGGCGATCAGGGACGGGTCAGCGGATGCCGGTGTCGAACCGCAGGGTGATGGCGGTGTAGCGGCCGGCGGAGACGGTGACGGTGGCCGGATTCTGCGGGTGCGGCGGGCCGCCGGCGATGGACACCAGGCGGATCAGGTACCGGCCGGGCCGGACCGCCACCACGAAGCGCCCGTCGGCGCCACTGGACACCGTGGCCACCACCGCCCCGGTGCTGCCGTCCACGATGGACAGTCGGGCGGTGACCACCCGGCTGGGGCAGGGCGATTCGGCGCGGAGTACGGGGCAGCCGCCGTCGATGGTGGTGAGCCCGGCGATACCGGACCCGGCGGTGGGGGTGCGCGGGGCAGTCGTGCGGCCTGGCTGGCCGGGCGGCGGTGGCACGGACACCCGGAACGTCGGCGCGATCCTGGGGGTACCGGTCGCCGCGGAGCCGGTGACGGTGCGGGTGGTGCCCTGCGCGGCGGGACTGGTGGCGGTGCCGGTGGCGCAGCCGGCCAGGCCCAGCCCGGCGAGACCAAGCCCGGCCAGGAGCAGGGCAGCGGCGATCGGCGTGCGCGTCATGACGGTTGGACGGTACTCCCACCGCCGGGGTTCCCGTGGACGGGGCCGGGGCCGACCTCGTTGTTGAGGGCGGCCCCGGTTTCCCCGAGCGAAGGGGTCAGGGTTTGACGCGGCTGATGCGGGTGTCCCAGTTGGCCAGTGCGGTGCGGGTGGCGCCGCAGCTGCCGAATGGGGTGGCCTCGTACTGGGCCAGGGTGCAGGTCTGGCCGACGTACTCGCTGGCGATCCAGACGGTGTTGCCGTCGACGGCGGTGGCGCCGTAGTCGCCCCAGCGGGGGCGCGGCGGGTCGTTGAATGCCTTGTAGCCGGAGAATCCGTCCGCTGGACCGGCACCCGCCTTGGCCAGGTAGATGGACCCGGCGCCGGTACGCCCGTCGAACGCGGCGTAGGCGGCCGATGGGTAGTAGCCGTCGCCGGTCAGGGTGAAGGTCATCACGCCCTTGCCGTCGGCGGTCAGGCCGATGGCGGGGTAGGTGAGGTTGTTGCCGGCCAGCCCGAGCTGTCCCTGCCGGGCCAGGCTCGCGGACACCGAGTTGGTGTGCGAGTCGGGCCGCACGATGTACCAGCCGATGCCGGCCTTGGCCGCGCCGCCGACGGTGACCGCGGTGTCCAACGCGCCGTACAGCTTGCCGCCGGTGTAGGTGACCTGTTGCATCCGGGTGTCGTTGCTGTCCAGCGCGTATTCCGTCTCTG
>JBBWZQ010000189.1:0-10605 GCA_039649115.1 Micromonosporaceae bacterium
CGCGATTTCCACCGCGCTGGCCCGCTTCGCGCAGCGGCTGCACGGGGTGGCCGGCACCGGCCACCATGTCGCCTCGCCGCTGGGCGTCTGGCTGCTGCTGGCGCTGTGCGGCCGGTGCGCCACGGGCACGACCCGGGCGCAGCTGTCCGAGGTGCTCGGGGTCGACGTGGACACCGCCGCCGGGGTGGCGGCCGCCCTGCTCGACGACCCGCACGCGCTGGTCGGTTCCGCCGCGGCGCTCTGGCACCGGCCGGCGGGCGCGGGCTCCCTGTCGGACTGGCTGGCCGGCCTGCCGGACGCGGTGCGGACCGGTGACCTGCCGAGCCAGGAGCAGGCCGACGCGTGGGCGCGGGAGCACACGCTCGGGCTCATCGAGCGGTTCCCGCTGGCGCTGGCGCCCGACGTCCTGCTCGTACTGGCGACCGCACTGGCCACCCGGGTGTCGTGGGAGGTGCCGTTCGACCCGGTACCAGCGGGCGAGCTGGGACCGGGCAGCGCGTGGGCGGGGCAGTTGGGCACGGTGCTGCGCTCCCCGGGCACGTACGCGCACGAGCAGTACATCGCCGCGACCGCGCGGGCGGGGGACGTGGCGGTACACACGGCACAGGCCCGCCCGGCGCAGGTCGCGGGCGAACGCCACGGTCTCGCGGTCACGTCCGTCATCGCCGATCCCGGCGTCGCGCCAGCGGATGTGCTGGCCGCCGCGTACGAGCTGGCCACCGGCGGTCAGGCCGCGCGGCGGTCCCTGTTCGACCTGCCGCTCGGCGGTGGTCCGATGTGGACACTGAGCGAGCGGCCGGCGCCGACCACGGCCCCGGACGGTCGCGAGGAACGCTGCACCGCCGTGCTGCCCGCGTGGTCCGCGACGAGCGAGCACGACCTCGACCACGACGGGTTGGGCCTGCCGGCCGCCGCCCGCGCGCTGGCCGCCGTGCTCGGCCTCGGAGATTACCTGTACGTCGCGAAGCAGTCGGCGGTGGCGCGCTACAGCCGGTTCGGCTTCGAAGCGGCGGCGGTCTCCGCGCTCGCCGTCACGCTGGGGTTCCAGGAGCCGCGCGAGGGCCTGCTGCGCGTGGCGGACCTGCGGTTCGGCCATCCGTTCGCGGTCGTGGCCGTGGCCACCCGACGGCACCCGGACGGGCACCCGGTGCCCTGGCACGGCCTGCCCGTCTTCTCCGCCTGGATCACCGAGGTCGAGGACGCCGGCGCCGCGGAGTAAACAGCCGCTGCCCGTTTCCCATGCCCTTGACATGCGCGCGTCGCGGGCCCATGCTCAACTCAGCGGTTGATTAACCGGGGAGTTGAATGCAATGGCGGACGACCAGCTCAGCACCACCTTCGCGGCCCTGGCCGACCCGACCCGGCGCGCCATCCTGGCGCGGCTGGCCCAGGCCGGGGAGGCGACGGTCAACGAACTGGCGGAGCCGTTCGCCATCAGCCTCCAGGCGATCTCCAAGCACCTCAAGGTGCTGGAGCGCGCCGGACTGATCAGCCGCGGTCGCGACGCGCAGTTCCGGCCGTGCCGGCTGCAGGCGGCACCGCTGCGGACCGCCGGCGACTGGATCGAGACACACCGGCAGCTCTGGGAGGACCGGTTCGACCGGCTCGGCCACCAGCTCCGCCGGATCCAACAAGAGGAGAAGGAGACACAGCCATGACCGAGACCACATTTCTGGTACCGGCCGGAAGGCAGGAAGTCGTCATCACGCGCGTCTTCGACGCACCGCGGGACCTCGTGTTCCGGGCGTTCACCGATCCGAAGCTGGTACCCGAGTGGTGGGGACCGCGGGACCTGTCGGTCGTCGTCGACGTGATGGACGTGCGGCCGGGCGGCCGCTGGCGCTTCGTCAACGAGGACGCCGCCGGCAACACGTACGGCTTCCACGGCGTCTACCACGACATCGCGCCGCCGGACCGGCTCGTCTACACCTTCGAGTACGAGGGCGTACCGGGCCACTGCCTGCTGGAGACGGTGACGTTCGAGGACGTCGACGGCGGCACGCGGGTCACCGACCGGTCCGTCTACCAGACGGTGGCCGACCGCGACGGGATGGTCGCCTCCGGCATGGAGTCCGGCGCGCGGCAGAGCATGGATCGCCTCGCGGAACTCCTGCCGCGGCTGTGAGGCACACCCCCGACCCCCCGGGACGGCGCCGGTCCGCCGGCAGCCGTCCCGGGCTTGACAGCCCAGCGGGGGAGGGGTTCTATGCTCTCTGGTCGACGGTGGGCGAGATCATGTGTGATCGCGCCCGCCACGCATGTGCCGCAACGGGGACTGGGGAGTCAGTGTGCTCGGCATCGCCATCGTCAACTATGCGAGTGCCGAGGACACCGCGGGCCTGGTCCGCTCGATCGTCGCGAGGAACGGCGGTGGCGGACCACACGTCGCCGTCGCGATCGTCGACAACAGCGATCAGCGGGCGGAACTCGATCAGGTTGCGGAGTTCGCGGCCGCGCACGGCATGAAGAGCACGGTGATTCACGGGCACGGCAACGTGGGGTACGCCGCCGGAAACAATCTGGCCGCATCCTGGCTGCTGCGGCACGGCGCCGAGGTCATCTGGGTGCTCAACCCGGACACGAGGATCACGGCCGGTGCGCTCGCCGCCGTCATGGACCTGCGGCAGAACGGTGAGCGAGCGATCGGCGCGACGAGCACCACGTCGAACGGGGCCGTGCACGCCGATCTCGGCATGCTCGACCGGTGGACCGGGCAGAGCGGGCAGCCGCCGGCCGGCGGGTCCACGGCGGGTCGCAAGTTGACCTACCCGGCGGGCCACTCCCTGGTGGTGACCCGGCGCGCATGGCAGGAGCTGAACGGCTTCGCCGAGGACTACTTCCTCTTCTTCGAGGAGGCGGATCTCACGCTGCGGTCGGCGCGGCTGGGCATACCCACCGCGGTGATCCCCGACCTCATCGTCGATCACGCGGGTGGCGGGGCGACGGGTGCCAGCCGTGACCTGCGGGCCAAGTCCGTCACCGCCTACTTCCACGCCAGCCGCAGTTGCATGATCTTCTTCCGGAAGCACCACCGCGGGCGGTTGCCCGTCGCCGTCGCCGCCCGGCTCGGCTACGCCGCAAAGGCACTGCTGCGCGGTGGCCCCGCCGCCGCGCGCGCGATCGTCCGCGGCACGGTCGCCGGACTGCGCGCATGACCGAGCGCCTGCGCGAGCGGTTGCGCGCGCTGCCCCGCCTGGCCGGCAGCGCGACCGCGATGTACGTCGCCGCGCTGGCCATGTCCGGCTTCGCCATCCTGCTCACCGTCGCGCTGCCGCCGCACGAGCGGGGGCTGCTCGTCGCGACCACCACGAGCGCCACCATCGCCGTCGCGATCGGTGGGCTGTCGCTGGAGACCTTCCTGCTCGCGCAGGGCCGCGGCTGGCTGCTGGCGACGGCCGGCCGGCGCAGTTTCGCCGTCTACGCGGCCACCGTGCCGCTGTCCGCCGTCCTGGGCTGGCTGTTCGCCTGGTACTCGGCGCAGGCGTCGCCGGGCATCGCCGCGGCCGGCGCGGTGTGCATGGCGGCGGGCACCATGCCCGGCGCTGCCGGTCTCACCCTGGGCGGCTTCCGCAGCGTCTACCAGTACCGCGCCGCGTTCGCCACGGTCACACCGCTGCTGTACCTCGTGCTCATCGTCGCCTCGGTCAGCAGCGCCGGGACCTGGTTGCTGGCGTGGCTGGCCTGCCAGGCGCTGATGGCGGTCGCGATGTGGCTCCGGCACGGGCGCCCGATGGCGGCGATGCTCCGGCGTGCCTCGGGCGAGCCGGAACGCCTCTCCCGGATGGGTCTGACCCACGCCGGCGCCGTGGCGCACATCTTCACCTACCGCTTCGACCAGTTGGCGCTGTCCCGCTACCAGGGCCCGGACGCGCTCGCGGTGTACTCACTGGCCATGAACGCGGTCGAGTTCGCCCAGGCCGGCGCGGTGGTCCAGGCACAGCGGGCACTCGGCGACCATGACGAGGGCTCGGCGGACCGGCTCGCCGGCCTGCTGCGCAAGGCGGTCTACCTCGCGGTCGGCCTGGGCGCGCTGGTGCTGGTGGGACTGGCCGGCATCGGCGCTGTCGCCCACGCGTACCGGGGCGCGCTCCTGCTGGGTGCGCTGCTGCTCCCGCGGAGCATCGCCGTCGCGGTCGACAAGGTCCTCAGCGCCCGGCTGGTCAACCTCGGCCGCGAGCGCACGACCGCCGTGATCGCCACCTGCGCCGCGCTGGTCGCCGTCGTGAGCTACTCCCTGGTGGCCGCCAGATACGCGGCGGTCGGCGTCGCCGTGGTCTCGGTGGTGCTGTTCCTCCTGCACGGCACGGCGAGTGCGCTGGCCCTGCGGGCGGGCGGCCGGCCCCGGGTCGTGGCCGGACCGGCGAAAGCCGCGGTGGGAAGCGGGGTGGGCGAGCGTGCGTAGTGACGTCGTGGCGGTCATCCTCAACTGGAACTGCGCGCCGGACACGATCCGTTGCCTGCGGGCGGTGGCGGCCGGCGACACGGTGCCGGCCGTCGTCGTCGTGGACAACGGCTCCGTGGACGACTCGATCGAGAGGCTCAAGCAGCTCGACGGCGGCTTCTCCCTGCTGACGCTCGACCACAACCTGGGCTACGCGGGCGGCATGAACGCCGGCATCCGGGAGGCGCACGCACGGGGGGCCGGGTGGGCATGGCTCCTCAACGCGGACTGCGTACCGCGGCCGCACGCGCTGGCGACGCAGCTGGCGCACACCGGCCGCTTCGCCGTCTCGGTGCCGGTACAGACGAGCTCGGCGCACCCGGACGACCCGCACCCGGAGCCCTACCTCGTCGCCGCGTCGCTGCCGAAGGGCAAGGTACGGCCGTTCCACTGCGCCGGGTGCGCCGGGGGCGCGCACGAGGTGGAGATGGTCACGGGTACCGCGCTGCTGGTCAACGTCCCGTGGGTCATCCGGGTCGGGCTGTTCGACGAGCGGTTCTTCCACTACAAGGAGGAATTCGACCTCGTGCGGCGGATCGGCGACGCCGGTGGCCGCATCGGCCTGGTGTGCGCCGCGGAGGTGTGGCACCGGCGGGGTGGCAGCCTGAGCCTGTCCAGTCCCCGCGCCCAGTACTACTACCACCGCAACGAGGTCCTCTACGTACGCAAGCACTACGGACATCCGGTGCGCCGGCTGCTCGGCGAACCCGTGCACTACAAGAACCTGGCACGGGCGGTGCTGCGCATCGCCGCCGGCGGGCGGGAGCGGCGGCGCGGGTCGATCGGCGTGCTGGCCGGGTACTGGGACGGGCTGCGCGGCGTCCACGGTCCCACCGCGAGGTTCTAGGTGCGCCTCCTGTTTGTCAGCCACTCCGCCGACCTGATGGGCGCGGAGCTCTCGCTGGTGAGTCTGGTCCGTGAGGCCGTGCACGCGGGCGGTCACCAGGTCACGGTCGCGCTGCCCGCCGACGGCCCACTGCGCGCGGAACTGGCCGGCGCGGGGGCGGCGGTCGTGGTGTTGCCGACCCGGCTGTGGATGGGCCGCCGGTACAACGTCGTCGTCGGGCTGGTGCGCCTCCTCCAGGCCGCGGCCTCCGTCCCCAGGTACCGGCGGTACCTGGCGCGGACGGCCCCGGACCTGGTGGTCACCAACTCGGCCGTGGTCCCGGCCGGCGCGGTGGCCGCCCGGATCGCCCGCATCCGGCATGTCTGGCTGGTCCTGGAGAGCCTGCTGACCAACCCCAGCCTGCGGTCGGCCCTGCCCCGGCGGGTCATCGCGCGGATGATCGGGTACCTCTCCGACGGCGTCGTCGCGGTCTCCGACTACGTCGCCGGCCAGTTCCTGAGCGTCGCCCCGGCCGCGCGGCGGAAGCTGCGCGTCATCCCGCCGCACGTCGAGCTCGCGCCGGCCGCACCGGGGTCCGGCGCGGCGGCGGACACCACGCACCTGGAGCGGCTCGTCCTGCTCGGGCGCTACACCGCGGAAAAGGGTCAGGAGGACGCCGTCGCGGCCCTCGGGATCTGCGTGCGGCAGGGGTGCAAGCTCACGCTGAAGCTGGCCGCGGTCGGCGACGCGGCGGCCCAGCACGCGCTCGGCGAGCTCGCCAACGCGCACGGGGTCGGCGAACTCGTCGACGTGTCCGGGTGGACCGACGATCCCCATGCCCTCTACTCCTGGGCCGGCGCGACCCTGATGTTGTCCCGGAACGAGGCCTTCGGCCGGGTCACGGTGGAGTCGCTCATGTCCGGCACGCCGGTGATCGGGTACCGGGCCGGCGGGACCAGCGAGATCCTCGCCGCCGGCGGCGGGCTCCTGGTGGAGCCGGGCGCCGAAGCCCTGGCCAAGGCGATTCTGGAGCTTGCCGCGAACGATGAGTCGTACGGCCGGCTCAAGGCCGACGCGATGCGGCGCGGGCAGCAACTGCGGTCGGCACCGCCGGCCGCGTCGACGCTTGTCGCCTACCTCGAAGACCGGCAAGCGAACCGCTGATGGCAACCTCGGTGAGGGCCTTCGGCTGGGCCGGCCTGCTGGCGATCGCGGTCGGCGCGATGCTGAGCTGGCGGCCGCTGCTGCTGTGCGCCCTGGTGCTGGCCGCGCTGTTCGTCTGGGGCCTGTGGACCGCCGAGCGGTTGAACTACACGCTGTTCGCGGTGTTGTTCCTCGTGCCGGTCACCGTGGATCCGGGCTACCCGGCCAGTCCTGTGTGGACGGTCCTGCTGACGGCCACGGCGATCGCGCTGCTCGGTCGCCTGCAGCGCTTCCACCCCGACGCGCCGGTCGTCTCCGCCGGGATGATCGCGTTCGTGCTGCCCGCCGCGTGCCTCGTCGCGGGTCTGGTCCGGTGGAGCGGCCCGCAGGCCCTGCTCGTCTCGCTGCTGCCGTTCGTCTGCTATGCCCTCATCACATGGCATCTGGTGGCGGAGGCGAGCCGCGACCCGGCGGTACCGGAACGGCTGGCCCGCGCGTTCTCCTGGGTCGGCGTACCGGTCGCGCTGCTCGCGATCTACCAGCGGGCCACCGGGACGTGGCCGGTGCTCGACGCCTTGGCGACCACCATCGCCTTCACCTCCGGTGCCGGTTCCGGCCGCTCGGTCGGCACCATGGGGCATCCCATCGTGTACGGCACGTTCTGCATGATGACCATGTGCGTCGCGCTCGGCCTGCGTGGTCGCCTCTGGCCGGTACCGTTCGCCGCCGGCGCGGTCGGCGCGGTGCTCTCCGGATCGCGCAGCGCCTGGATCGGCACGGTCGCCGTTCTCGTCCTCTGGTACCTCGCGCACCGGCCGAAACTGACCCGGCGCGGCGTCTACCTCCTGGTCGCGTTCCTCGTCGCGGGCGGCGGCCTGGCCGCCTTCGGTCCCCGGCCGGTCCGCGCCACCATCGGGTTCGTCGGTGCGCGCCTGTCCAACCTGACCGGGTCGAGTTCGGCCACGGCCCGGTACCGCAGGACGGCGGCGGCGCTGTCCGGCATCCGGGAGAGCGTCGCCAGTGTCCTCGTCGGCCGCGGTCCCGAGGCGCACGTACGGTTCTTCCAGCAGGTCGGAATCAGTGACCGGCTCGCGCAGACCTTCGACAACAGTTACCTCACGCTCTGGTACGACTTCGGACTGGTCGCCCTGCTGATCTTCGTACTGCTACTCGCCGGCGTGTTCGTCAGCCTCAGATCGCTGACCGCCCGGATGCTCATCGTGGGATTCGCGGTGCAGATCTGGTTCTTCGACTTCTACCTGTGGCCCTGCGCCGCGGCAACGCTCATTCTCGCCGTGGGACTCGCGGTTGGCGGCCGGGTCCGGAATGGAGGTCGGGCATGAGCCGGGTCGTTCGCCAATGGGTCGCCCTGACGCCCGAAAACTACCTGCGTGCCCTGCGCGGATACCGCTGGGCGGTACTCGTGCTCGTGCTGCTCGGTGGCGCCGGAGCCGGCCTCGCCTCCATCCTGCAGACCCCGGTGTACCGGGCGAGCGTCCAGTTGCTCTTTTCCCCCAACTTCCCGACTGCCGACATCACCAAGCTCAACGACGGCGGAAACTACATCCTCCAACGGACCGTGTCCTACGCGCAGATCGCGGACAGCCCCGAGATCGCGTCGGAGGTCATCGGGCGGCTCGGCCTGCCGTACACGCCCGGGCATCTGATGGCCGACATCACCGTCACGACCAAGGCGGACACGGCGGTTCTGGAGATCGGCGTGGTGGACCCGGAGCCCGGTCGTGCCCGCGACATCGCCAACGCGATCGCGGACGCGTTCCCGGGCTTCCTCGACCGGATCGAGAAGCCGACCGGCGCCGTCGCGTCACCGGTGAAGGTGTCGGTCGTGCGCCGCGCGGTCACGCCGTCCGCGCCGGACTCACCGCACACCCTCACCAACACCGGGCTCGGCCTGGCCGGCGGGCTCGCCGTGGGCGCCGCGGCGGCGGTCGTGCGGTACGCGCGCGAGCGGACGGTGCGCGACGCGGGGCACGCCGCCGCCATCGTGGATGCGGCGCTGATCGGCGTCGTCACGGCCGCGCCGGAACCGGCACGCGGGGGCGACGACCCGACCGGCTCGCCCGCCGAAGACCTCCGGCAGCTGCGCACCAACGTCCGCCTGCGCGCCGCCGACCGTCCACTGGGGAGCATCGCGGTGATCGGGTCGGTGCCGGGAGAGGGCAGGACAGGTGTCGCCGCGGATCTCGCCATCGCGTTCGCGCGGGCCGGTGAGACCGTGGTACTGGTGGACGGTGACCTGCGCAACCCGGGCATCGACCGGACCTTCGCCATTCCCAACGCGACCGGCCTGACGACCGTGCTGCGCAAGGAGGCCTCGTTCAACGACGTCACCCGCCGGTGGCGCCCGGATCTTCCGCTGTACCTCCTGCCGACCGGCCCGCTGGCCGGCGAACCGGGCGAGAAGCTGCTGCGCTCCGCCGAGCTGGCCAAGATGTTGGAGTCGTTCCGGTCGGGTTGCGTCCTCGTGATCATCGACAGCCCGCCCCTGCTGTCCGACGCCGAGGCGGTACTCCTCGCGGGCGCGACCGACGCGACCGTGATGGTGGCCAGGGTCGGGCACACACCAGCCGACCAGTTGGCCGCCGCGGTCGAGGTATTGCGGACCAAGGGGACAAACCTGCTCGGGGTGGTCGCCACGCGGTAGCGGCGTCGCGCTGCCCCTACCACGGGTCCGGAGATCTCGTCGCCTGTTGATACCCTGCGGCTCGTGAGCGATGAGGCACAGCAGGGGCACGGGCAGGGCCAGCAGAACGGTTGGCCCCCGGAAGGTGCCGGCCAACCGCAGGAGGGCGCCGCCGCACCGCCGTGGTCGACGCCGCAGCAGTGGCCGCAGCCGACCTCCGCTCCGCCCGCCGCCACCCCGGCCGAGATCCCCACCCAGTACGTCTGGGAGCCGCAGACGCAGCCGCAGACGCCACCGGCCCAGCCGTGGACCCCGCCACCGCCGGACGAGGTGGCTCCCACGCCGTACTGGTCGGCAGCGCCACCCCCGGCGCCGTCGCCGGCCTGGGTACCGTCGCCCGCCCCGCTGCCACCGCCGCAGCACATCGACCTGCACCAGCCGGACGCGCCCGTCTCGGCACCGCCGCGCGAACGGTCCGGACTGCTCACCGGTCTGCTGATCGGGCTGGTGGTCGCGCTGCTCCTCGGTGCGGGCGGATACTTCGCCGGCCACGCCACCGGGCAGGGCTCGTCGCCCAAGCCGTCGGCGTCGGCGTCGGGTGCCACACCCTACGGCTCGCTGCACCCCTACGAGGCGAGCCAGCTGGCGCTGAACAAGGCCAAGCTCGTCGGCGACCTGGCGCCGCTCGCCAAGCCACTGCTGCCGTGGATGGGCTCGTGTCTCGGGGACACCGACACCGGCGGGCCGAAGCTGCTGGCCGACGAGACCAAGTACGTCTTCTGCCGGTACAGCGGACTGACCGTGCACTTCGTGATCTACAAGTCGAGGGCCGCACGGGACGGCGAGCGCGCGTACCGGCAGCAGCTCATCCTGACCGCGGAGGGGCTCGCGCCCGGACAGGCCGAGCCCGCGCACAAGAACGGTGGCGTGTCCGGTGCACCGGGCAACTACGTGGAGTACGCGTGGAAGGCCGACGACGGCCGGGCGCTGTGCGGGATCTGGTGGGACCGGGACGACGACCCGCTGGCCGCGATGCGGCTGGAGTCCTACTGCGAGGGGCTCGGCGGCAACTGGGCGCCCCTGCGCGACGTGTGGCAGCGCTACAGTTGACGCCGCGCGTCCGCGGGCGTGGTCCGTCCGATGTGGAGGGTCGCGGGCCGGCTCGAAGTCGGCCCTGACCCGGTGAGCGCGAGGAGATCGTATGGTTCAGGAGCGTCCCGACCGGCCCATGCCGTTCGCGACGTGGTCCCGGCGTGCCGTGCTCACCCGTGGTGGGGTGGCCGCGACCGGGGCGGGCGCGGTGGTCGTCGGTGCGGTGGCGGTCGGTGCGATCGCGCACCAGGACGG
Organism: Micromonosporaceae bacterium; assembly: GCA_039649115.1. Taxonomy (GTDB): domain Bacteria; phylum Actinomycetota; class Actinomycetes; order Mycobacteriales; family Micromonosporaceae; genus DATEJJ01. The sequence continues at coordinate 10,402 of JBBWZQ010000189.1, forward strand.
CACCGTCAACGCTGGGCAACCGGGCGAGACGGTCTTCAACGTGCGGGACTTCGGCGCGGTCGGCGACGCGAAGGCCGACGACACCGCCAGCATCCAGCACGCGATCGACAAGGCGCGGGGCGGTGGTGGCGTGGTGTTGCTGCCGCCGGGGACCTACCTCACCGGCCGCCTGACCCTCTACTCCCGGGTCCATCTGCGTGGCTC
>JBBWZQ010000214.1:0-5481 GCA_039649115.1 Micromonosporaceae bacterium
GAGTTTGGCGCGGGAGCAGGCCGAGGCGCCGGTCGAGGCGCTGGCCGTACTCATGGAAGGGTTGTCCGAGTCCGCCGAGGAGATGGAGGAGGCCGGGGATCTGCTGGCCGACGCCGTACGCCTCGCCCTCCTGGTCGGCGAGCGCGACGTCGCCGCGGGTCTCGTCAAGCGGGCCGAGGACATGGCCAGAGTGTCGAACGTGCCGCACTGGCAGGCGGTCGCGCCGCATTGCCGGGGACTGCTGGACAACGACCCGCAGCCGCTGCTGAATGCCGCCGATTGTTACGAGGCGTCCGGGCGGCTACTGCCCAGGGCGCAGGCGCTGGAGGCCGCGGGCGTGGCGCTCGCCGATCGGGGTGACATCGCGGGTGCCCGCGGCCGCTTCAGTGACGCCTTCGCGCTGTACGAGACGCTCGGCGCCAGCTGGGATCTCGCCCGTACCCAGGCCACGTTCCGGGCGTACGGCATCCGGCGCGGGCCACGGGTCCGGCACCGCGCGTCGCACCAGGGTTGGGACAGCCTCACGCCCACGGAGCTGAAGGTCGCGGCGTTGGTGGCCAAGGGAATGTCCAACCCGGAGATCGCGACGCACCTGTTCCTGTCGCGGCGGACCGTGCAGACGCATGTGTCGCACATACTCGCGAAGCTGGACCTACATTCGCGCATCGACATCGCGCGCGAAGCGAGCCGGCGCGACCTGGCAAGGTTCACCGAGGCCGACGCCGGCTGAGTCAAGGATCAGTTACGCGGCGGGCTGTTCGCCGTGCTCCGGCGCCTGCGTGCCGTGCTCGTCCGGCACCAGACGCAGCACCCGCCGGGTCACCCGCGTGGTGCGCACCGGACCGCCCGCCTTGGCGGCCCGCCTGGCGCTCCAGCGTGCCCGCTGCTCGTCGTGCCGCACCGGGCCGCCCATCGTCGCGAGGTGCTGGGCCAGGTGTGCGCGCAGCCCCGCCTCCCACAGGCTCTGTTCCATGTTCTCCGGGGCGATCCACCGGTGTGAGCTGTCGCTGTAGTGCATGTCATCGTCGCCCCAGTGCAAGACGCTCATTTCTGCCCGCTCTCCAGTCCAGGTTCCCGGCCAGGTCACGCGCCGGGCTCTCACGGCCGGTATCAGCATCGCGGGGCCGTACCCGTGAAAGAACCGCCACCTGATGGATGTGCGGACCGGCGCGACACGCGCGGTGGCCTAGGTGCGTTGGCGCGCCGCGCTGGCTCCCGCAACTACGCAACCTGGCGGATGTTCGCTTGACAGTGGCGGGGAAGTATTGGTGTTGCGCCGCACCCCCCCGCGGAGCCGACACAGGTCCTCGCTGTTGTACCGCCAGAGGGCTGCGATGGTGAGAGACTCGGGGTGCGTGGCCTAGCCCCCCGGCCACGCACCCCGCCTCGCGGGGGTCGCACTGTCCTCAGTAGACGGAAATGGCGATCCCGGTTGCCTCGTCGAGCGACAGCGCTCCCTCCAACCGGTACGTGACGGTGCCGTCACTCCAGATCAGGGTGCTGCCGGCCAAGCGTGAAGTCTCCTCGTGCGTGACGCCGCGGCGGTCGACATAGGTCACGCCGTGCGGTGTCGGGAACCACAGGCCGGGGACGCCGTGCACGTCGACCCACTGCTTGGTCACCGCGGTCTTCATGAACGCCACGTCCAGCCGGCCGTCGAACTCGTCGAGCCGGACGGTGCCGCCACGGTACAGCAGGGACACCACGCGCGGTGCGCCGTCCGGCGCCGGATCGGCGATCTGGACGTCGTCGGGTATGCCGAGCCGTGCGGGTACCCCCACGGTGAAGCGGGCGCGGCGGCGGGCCTCGTCCAGGCCGGCGGAGCGGAGCGAGGGTAGCGGGCTGGGGGAGACGGCGGGGGACGGCTGGCCCTGGCGCACCTCGACGCCGGCGAACCGCAGCAGCCCGGTCACCGCGTGCGCGACGGCCGCGCGGCTCGGCGGTACCAGGGCAATGGCAAGCGCGACCACGACGGCGGCCGCGGCAACCAGCCAACGCCGCGGGACGGCGGCGAACCGGGTGGACGCGGTGGGCGGCTGGGCCAGGCGCGCGCGCACGGCGTGCGTCATGTCGGGGGCCGGTGTCTCCAGCCGTCTGCCCAACTCGCGCAGTTCTTCGACGAGTTCGAGGTCGGCGCGTCGCTCAGCCATGCGGCACCTCGCTCGCCAGGCCGGGCCCGAGTCGGGTGCGCAGCTTCACGAGCGCGCGGGCGGTGCGGGACTTCACGGTGCCCAGCCGCCAACCCAGCGTCTGCGCGGTCTCCGCCTCGCTCAGATCGAGCAGGTACCGGCACACCAGGACCTCCCGGTCCCGGTCGTCCAGCGCGCGCAGCGCGGTGACCAGAGCCATCCGGCGTTCGGTCGCCACGGCCGTGTCGGCCGGCAGGTCGCCGGTTCCGTTGGGCTGTTCCGCGCGGGCCGCCGCGCGCAGCGCGAGGGCGTCGCGCCGCCGCCGCGCGCGCTGGAGGTTGCGCGCCTCGTTGGCGACGATGGCGAGCAGCCACGGCCGGAACTGCGACTCGCCGCGGAAGTGCCGCAGCTTCCGGTACGCCTTCACAAACGCCTCCTGCACGACATCCTCGGCGTCGTCGCCGGCGCCGAGCAGTGCCGCCGTGCGGCATGCGAGCGCGGTGTGCCGGGCGACCAGAAGCTCGTAGGCATCCAGGTCGCCGTCGCGCGCGCGAGCCACGATCTCGGCGTCGTCCAGTTGGCACCTCCGGTATCCATGAGGGTAGACACCGGCCGGGGGCGCCGGGTTCCACTCCGCACGAGGGTAGTTTCGTGGAACTCCACCGCGCCGGCCGGTGTCATCCTGGCATGACCACACGAAGACGCTTGCTGACCATGACCGGCGCGGGCGGTCTCGCGCTGCTGACCGGGTGCTCCGCGCGGCCACAGGCCGCACCGGCTCCGGCGGCGGTTCCGGACGCGCTGCTGGTGGACACGACGCGCGGCCTGGCGCTGCTCGACGGTACCCGGCGGGAGGTGACGGGGACCGCGGTGGTCACGGCCGACGCGCGGACCATCTACGCGACGATACCGTCGTCGGGCGGTGGGACCCGGCTGGACACGATCAGGACGGGCACCGGTACGGTCACCGCGAGCGTGCGGCTGGACGGTGCCTGGGTGCCGCGGATCGCCTCGGTGGACGGGAATCTCGTCGCGCTGACGCCGGCGGGGGCAGCTGGCGGCGCGGGGCGTACCCGCACCACGATCCTGGTCGCCGACCGCTCCGGACCGCGGTACCGGCTCGACCTGTCCGGAAACGTGGAGCCGGACGCGTTCGGGCGCTCCACCGCCACGCTGTTCGTGCTGGACTGGCTGCCGCCCACCGCACCCGACCGGTACCGGGTGCGGGCGGTGGACCTGATGAGCGGCGTACCGGGCCCGCTGCTGACCCGGAACAAGGTGCCGGTACCGGTCGGCGCCGAGGAAGAGATGCGCGGCTCGGCGCGGCAGGCGGTCTTCGGCCCGGATCTGTCCACTCTGTACACCCTCTACACCAACCAGCCGGATCACCAGCACACGCGGGACCTGCTCGCCGGCCGGTGGCGGGCGGAGGCACCCGCGTTCGTGCACACGCTCAACCTCGACGTCGGGTGGGCGTACTGCGTCGACCTGCCGCAGCCGTTCGGCCAGGCGGCCGCCGCGGCGCACACGATCGCGATCGCTCCCGGTGGTGGCACCCTGCTGGTGGCCGATTTCGGCGGCGGCCACCTGGCGGTCGTGGACACCGAGGCGCTGGCCGTGCGGCGGGTGGTGTCCATGCCGACCGCCGACGGCAGCGCCTGCTCGGTGGTCGCGCCGGATGGCAGGCGCCTGTACCTCGGCACCGGTTCCCGGGTGTATGCCGTGGATCTGGGGTCGCTCACCGTCGCGCCGCCGTGGGAGGTCGCCGGTCCGGTGCGGGGCCTGGCCGTGAGCCAGGACGGCAGCCGCCTGCTGATCGGCTACTCAGGCGCGGTCGGCTGGTTGGACGGGGCCACCGGCAGGCCGCTCGGCCGGGTGCCGGTCGCGGGCCTCACCCAACTGCGCCGCGCGACCTGAGCGCCGGATCAGGCGCCGCGACCGCAGTCCCGGGTCAGCCCATCTCGGCGAGGAGGTCGTCCCGGCCGAACATGCGCGCCGTGTCCATGGCGGACGGGGTGCCGGCGTGCGGGTCGGCACCGGCCGCGAGCAGTATCCGTACCACGTCGTCCTCGGCCTTGAAGACGGCGCCGGCCAGGGGTGTCTGGCCCCGGTCGTTGGCCCGGTCGGGTTCGGCGCCGTGGCGCAGCAGCGCGGCGACCAGATCGGCGTGGCCGTGGTACGCGGCGAGCATCAGCAGCGAGTCGCCCCTGTCGTTGCTCAGGTTGGCCGGGACTCCCTCGTCGAGATAGGCGCTCAGTTCGGTGGTGCTGCCCCGCCTCGCCATGTCGAAGAGCCTGCCCGCGAGGTCCACCAGGCCCGGGTCGAACTCATTCACGTCACCATCTTCGCTGATCCGGCGCTCACCGCGCGACGCGGGCCGGCGGTGTGTGCCGGTACACCGCGCTGACCTGGTACGCGCGCCGCTCCAGCTTGCGTACCGTGGCGCGTACCTCCGCCATGGCGCCCGGCCCCAGATGGTTGACGGCGACCAGCACCAGCGTCTCGCCCTCGGGATCGCCCACCGCGCCGATCCGCACCACGCCGACTCCGGGCGCGTAGTACTTGCGCTGGTGGCCGCTGGCCGGGTCGAGCGGGCTGTTCTCGTCGATGACCATGACGCCCTGGTAGCAGCCGGTCGGCACGCAGGTCTGCTGGTTCAACGCGAATACCTGTCCACAGTCCAGGAAATCGATGCCTGGGGAGCTGCCTTCGAGGAATCGGGGCGTACCTAGTCGGGGGCTGCCGGGCGCGAGGACGCCGCCTTTCGCGCCGGCCACACCGGTGATCCAGGTATTGGGTGCGCCGGTGAAGTTGCCGTTGTCGTCGTACTCCTCGGGATACTCGCCGAGAACCCACACGTTGTCGTGCCGGTCCTGTGCGTGAAAGGCCAGTTCGGATTCGGCCAGTTGGCCCTCGTTGAGGTCCTGGTCCCACAGAACCCGGGTACGCACGCCGTCAATGATCTTAATCATGTCGGTGACCGTGAATACTACACGGTGTGGTAAGGGACCGCCGCCGGTGTTGGACCGCCCTTCGTAGACGAACTGCGTCCCGGGCTCCAGCGGGAAGATGCGGCTGTCGATTCGGGTGGACTGCGGGAAACTGCTGGCATCGAATGCGGTCAACGGTGGGCAGAATCGGTTGACTGATGTAGTTGATCGAGCCGTTTGGGCTGGTCCGGCCCATGCCACATCGCCAGCGGTCGCTATTAGCGTGATCGTCAACAGGGCCGCCGAAATGGTCGCCGCGCCCGGGGTCATGATCCGTCGTATCATCGGTCACGCTCCCTACAAGATGTCGTGGAATTGGGCGCCGAACGCGTCCCGTCTTTCCACTGTTCCTTGGTCACCGC
>JBBWZQ010000234.1:0-35212 GCA_039649115.1 Micromonosporaceae bacterium
TCGCCGGCGTCCTGCCGGTACGACCGTTCAACGAGGCGCTGCTCGGACCGTTCGCCCAACACACCGGCTTCGACTGGCCGCACCTTGCGGTGCTGCTGGCCTGGGGCGTCATCGGCGCCGCTGTCGCAATACGCCGCTTCCGCTGGGATCCTCGACCGCAATAGGCGAACTGACCGCCGCACGGCGTCTACAGCGACGACCAGTTCGCCCAGCTGCCGCGTGCCGCGTGCCCTGTCTGCGGAACCGGTGTCACCTGCGACCGGGGTACCTGGTGCGCAGCCCTGGTTTCCGGTAGCGGTCGGACGCTTGAACGACTAGGCTCCGGTACCGGCATGTGAGAAACGTTGAGGAGCTGAGGATGCCCGGCCAGTCCCGCACGCGTTGACGTCATAGGCATTTCGACCTGTCATCGCGTGCTGCTCCGATGTGCGGCACAGCGAACCCACCCCTGAGCTTGTTCACGCAGCACCTGCACTGCGGAACGCCGGGGGCTGTTGTTCTCGTCGACACAAAGGTGTCCTCTGTGCCTGCCTTCCGCCTTGCCTGCCTGACCTACTTCAGCATCGCCCTGCCCAGCTCCACACTGGGTCTTCTGTGGCCGTCGATACGGCTCAGTTACCATCAGCCGGTCGGAGCCCTCGGAATCCTGCTGGCCTTCGGGACCACTGCCACGGTGATCGCGAGCGCTGCCACCGGGCGCCTGCTGTCCCGGCTGTCGACGGGCTCCGTGCTGGCCCTCGGTACCATGCTGTGCGCCCTGGCCCTGATCGTGGAGGCCCGCACACCGACACTGTGGCTGTTCGCCGCCGGCATGGTCCTCTTCGGCCTCGGCTTCGGCGCCATCGACGCCGCCCTCAACGCGCATGCCGCCCACCAATTCGGCGCCCGGCAGATCAACTGGATGCACGCCAGCTACGGCATCGGCGCCACCCTCGGCCCCCTGCTCGTCACGGCGCTGCTGAGCAACGCGCTGACCTGGCGCTGGGTATACGGAACCATGGGGATCGCCCAGGCCGTCCTCGCCGTCGTGTTCACCGTGGTCCGCCGGGCCTGGGCCACGCCCCCGCACTCTCCGGCCACGTCGGTGCCCCGCCCGGCCGACCGCTCGTCCCGGCCGTCACGGCAAGCCGAACAGCGAAGGCCACCAGCGATGCTCGTCCTGAGCTTGCTGACCTTCACCGCGGTCGAGACCGGCATCGAGTCTGGCGCAGGCATCTGGGGCTATCTGTTCCTCACGGATGGACGTGGCCTTACCCGTGCGACCGCTGGCGTGGCCGTCTCGGCCTACTGGGCCATGATGTTCGTTGGGCGGATCGTCCTCGGCACGGTCGCTGAACGCTTCGGCCCGTCCCGTGTCCTTGGCGGGGCGGTCGCGGGCGTGAGCGTGGGCGCCGCGCTCATGGCGGTGCCCGGCCCGGGCTTCGTGGCAGTCGCCGGCCTGATGATTGTCGGCTTGGCGGCCGCCCCGGTCTTTCCCCTGTTCATCCTCACCACCGCGCAGCGGCTCGGTGCCGCCGATGGTGCGGGGACCACACAGACGGTCAGCCTGCAGGTCGCGGCGTCGGCGATCGGCAGCGCCGCCTTGCCGGCCGGCATCGGACTGGCCATCGGAGCGTTCAACGCGAACGCTCTCGCCCCGCCGCTGCTCCTCCTCAGCCTGACGATGTGTGTCCTCTACGGACTCTTGTCTCGTCAACATGCTGGGAAGGTCGGCTCAGCCGGATGAGACGGTGCCCGATCCGATGGTGACGCTGCTCGGCGCGAGGTACGCGCCGGTCCCGCTGCAGGCGGTCCGTTAAGCCGCATGCAAGCCCGGGTCAAGCGGCAGCACCTATCGTCCTCCCTGACGTATAGCAGACGCGAAGAGAGCGGCACCCGCGCTGGGGTGCCGCACTCACTGTCCACACGGGACGATATGATCAGCTGTCGAACTCTCCACCCTTGGCAGCGTCCACAAACGCTCGCCAGGTTTCCTTCTGGAACCGCAGGACGGGGCCGGTCGGGTCCTTGCTGTCACGCATCTCGACCGTCACCCCGTCCGTCCGGAACTCGACGCACTGACCGCCGTTGGTTCCGGATCGGCTGCTCTTCCTCCACTCGTTGAACTCGCTGAACTTCATGGCTTGTACTCCTCGATGGGCACTGTTTTCCGTCTGATCAGATCGAAGATCTTGCGATACTCGGCTAGCTCGTCTTCCTTCTCCAGGTACCGGGCGCCGGTGTGCGACTCCAGGTACACCACCGGCGGGTCATCCGGGTCGGCGAAATCCAGGATGGTGAAGGCGCCGATGTGCTGGGCGGCATGGCCGCCGGCATCCCACGGCATCACCCTGATGTCGACGTGGTCGAGGCGGTTCAACTCCCGCAGGTGCGCCGCCTGCTCGGCCATCACCGCGTCCCCTCCGACCCGGCGGGCGAGCACACCGGCGCCCAGCACGGCGGCAACCCGCAACGGCGGCGTGCGGGTCGCGATGGTCTGTTGACGCTCCTGGCGCAGCTTGATCTGTCGTTGCACCGCCCCCTCATCGATCTCGACCCCGGAATCCTGGTACAGCGCGTGGAGGTATGCCGAGGTCTGCAACAGGCCGTGTACCAATTCCGGGTCATACAGCCGGATCTCGGTCGCGGCGGCTTCCAAGCCCACGTACAGCCCGAACCAGCCCGGCACGCTGTCTTCCCACCAGCCTTGAGCGCTCGTGCCCACTGCCAGCGCCGCTAGCGCGTCGGTCTCTGGGCCGTCGGCGCCGTAGAGCCAGCACAACGCGCGCACGTCCGCGATGCGCACGGCCGTCTTGCCGCTCTCGATGCGCCACAACTTGACTTCGCTGGCTAGTCCAGCCTCGTCCACGTCCTGCGCCGTCTTCCCGGCAGCGTCCCGCAGGCGGCGCAGTCGCCGGCCGAGTTGGCGCCGGACGACCGTAGATCCCGAGATCGGCATACCCACGCCCTCCAGTCTTTCACTTTGAAACCCCGCGACGTAGTCCAATTCTCTGCTGTGAGTCCTCCCTTCTGCCACCCTCCAAAATGAAAGGTTGCGCGATCGTTCTGTCCGAACAACGATCGTCGGTAGGGATGCGGTGACTAACGGGTAAACCGTCGAGTCGACCGGTCGCTCGCGGGTGCTAGCTCGCTGGTTCGCCGTGTCCCGCTCCCACGAGTGGAGGGTGACGATGATCTTTTGGTGGAAGCGGCAGCGGGCGGTTGTTCGTCACACAGTCGCCACCCCTCCGCTGTGGCTTGACCTTGTCGTGCCGGAAGGCAGGCACCGTCTAGCCGATGGGGAGGCCGTGCCCACGGAAGGCTTCCCGATCACGCACGGTTGGACCGCTTATCCAACGCAGGCGCTGACGTTCGTCCAGAACCCGGCGCCCCTGATGACCCCCGGGCAGCAGCACCGGGCCGGAGTCTGGCGTGAGTGCAATGGCTGAGCTGTCTGGACAGTGCCGATGAGCAACGGCCGCAGGATGAATGCCACCACACCGGGCTTGGTCAACCTGCGCGACAGGTCCCGAGACATGGTCCGCCGTCACCGGCCAGCTAAAGGTGCGGCCAACATCTGTCCCGTCTGCTTCACGACGTGGCGCTGCCGGGCCTACCGCAATGCGGCGCTGATCTTGTTGCAGTTCGGGGAAGACCCGGACGAGCGCGCGGGCGACGATGACTCCGCTGCCTGACTACCCCCCGCCCCCGCAGGCCCGAGCGGCACCGGCTGGCGGTCCACCTGGACATCGACGCAGCCGAGCAGCCGGAACTCCGCTTTCCCCATCGCCCGGGAACCACCCCTTGCTACTACCCGCGACAGTACGCGCGGTTGTTCTCCCGCCGCCGCACCGGAGTTAGCCTATCGACCGGAGCAGATGCGGGTACAAGGGGGGCGACATGGCATCGACGAGGATCAGCCACCTGATAACGGTCGCAACCGTGGTATCCGCGATATCTCTGGTAGCGGTGCCGGCCGCGACGAGTGCCGTCCCGGGCAGGCACCTGCCGAGCTGCGCGGAACCCCGCATGCTGTGCGCCGAGGTGACCGAGTCCGAGGAGGCGTTCGGCCACTACGTGGGCCACGACGAGCCGGAGCTCAACTTCTATTCGGCGCAGCCCGGCTCCGGCAACGACATGCGCTACTCGTTCACGCTGCCGAAGGATCCGCCGCCGTCGGCCGACCACCGCGTCTCGTACAACTTCCAGCTGCGCCCCGCCATGTGGTTCGGCATGGTGCTGTGTGACACCCAGTCCTATCCCGAGCAGGTACGGCACTGCACGCCCAACAGCGACCAGAACGTCGTCGACCCGCGGGTCAGCCCCCGGCACCCCGGCGCGGCCTTCATGGAACTGCAGTTCTACCCGCCCGGCTGGGTGCGGCAGTTCGACAGCCAGAGCTGCGACGCGACCCACTGGTGCGCCGCGCTGACCATCGACAGCCTCTCCCGGAACCCGCTCGTCGGCCAGGACCTCAACGACACCTGCGCCAACCAGGTACTCGGCGGCGTCGAGTACGTGAACTTCGCGTACCTGACCCGCAGCGGCAAGCCGCAGGGCCCACCGGACCCGCTGCACTTCGACCCGGTCGCGTCCGGCCGGCCCGACCCGGCCAAGGTGCTGATGATGGGGCAGGGCGACAGCGTGACGCTGACCATGCACGACACCGCGCACGGGCTGCGCGCGGAACTGCGGGACCAGACCACCCACCAGTCGGGTTCCATGGTGGCCAGCGCCGCGAACGGCTTCGGGCAGATCACGTTCAACCCGGCGCCGTCCACCGCGTGCCAGGAGACGCCGTACGACTTCCACCCCATGTACAGCACCAGCGCGCCGGCGGTCGGCGCCGGCACCGTGTGGTCGGCGCACACCGGCAACGTCGCGTTCTCCGACGAGATCGGCCACTTCGACTTCTGCACCCAGGTGGACACCGCCGCCGGAACCTGCACCGGGCAGGAGGGGGCGCCCGGTGACCAGGAGCCCGCGGACGCCGACGACGTGGCGTGCTTCCCGGCGACGGCGTCCACCCTGGTACCGGTGGCCGGCTGCAACGGGCAGAACGACGGGTTCGACGGGACGTCGTACCTGCCCCGCTGGCCCGACGGAAACACCCGGCTGCATCCCACCTCGATCCTGTTCTCCAGCCCGCGGACCGGGCGCGACTACCGTGACACGTACCCCCGGATCTCGTTCGAGGCCGACCTCGCCGCCATCGAATCCACCGCCGGAAACCAGCCCTGCGACGTCACCACCGGTCAAGGGTGCACCCGGATACCGATCACCGACGACGGTACCCCCGCGAAGTTCTACCCCTTCTACACCAAGGGGAGCACGCCGCAGGGATGCCGGTGGTCCATCGGCAACGTGATTCCCGGCTTCACCACCAACGACTTCGGCCGCGACCGGGAGTGGGGAACCATCGCGAGCGACGCGCACCTGGTCTACGGCGGTGGCGGGGCCACGCACGACCTGTTCCTCAACTTCCGGCAGTTCCTGGCGAACCCCTGCCAGAGCTGAGGCAGCTGCACGGTGCGGATGGCGTTGATGGAAGACGCGCGGTCCTAGTCGACGCCGAGCGCCTGCCGGATCTGTGCACACGTGGTGAGCAGAGCGTGGGTGAGCTCGTCCTCGCGGCCGCGGAACCGTTGGGTGGGCATGGGCACGCTGACGGCCATGGGGGCCCGATCCGACTGGTCGATGAGTGCGCCGACCGCGCAGATACCTTCGGTGTGCTCCTCTCGGTCGTAGCCGACCCCGTTGTCCCGCACCTCGTGCAGTTCGGCCCGCAGGGCGGGCAGCGCGATGATCGTGTTGGCGGTGAGCCGCTGGGGCTCGGCCGGCAGGACGGTGGCCAGCGCGGCCGGCGGCAACGCGGCGAGCATGGCCTTGCCGGGCGCGCAGGCATGCAGCGGGAAGGACTCCCCCACGGCACTGACCGCGCGGAGCCGGTGCGAGGCGACCACCTGATCCAGGAACGTCACCCGGTCACCGTCCAGGATGGACAGATCCACCGTCTCGTTGAGTTCGCGGGAGAGCTTCTGCAGGTAGGGATGGATGCGCCCGAGCAGTTCCCGGCGCACCGCGTCGGCCATCTTGGCGATCTCGGGGCCGAGCCGGTACGCACCCCGGGCCCGGGTGGTGGCAACGAGTCCCTCGTCCTCCAGCGCGCCGAGGATCCGGTGCACGGTGGAGCGGGCCAGCCCGAGGCGTTCGGAGAGGTCCGTCTGGGTCAGACCGCCGGGCGAGGACTGCAGTGCTCGCAACATCTCAGCTGCCCGGGCAATGACCTGGATACCTGATGATCTTGATTCGGTCGGGTCGGTGGCGGTGGTCACCAGGCCATCGTCTCCCATGGTCGGCGGCCGCGGCGGGGGCAGGGGGTCACCACGGCACGACCGGTGTGCGTTCGTCGCGGTGCTCCGCGACGAACAGTGACGGCAGGAAGCGGGAGAGGAAGGTGAACTCGTTGTAGGCGTGCTGGAGCAGCGCCGGTGCGAATTCGTCCGGGGCCAGTCCGGCCAGCTGGTCGGGTGTGGTTCCGGTGGCCGGCAGGTCCTGGCCGATGAAGAAGTGGGATCGCAGGACCAGACCCCATGGCGTGTTCCGTCCGATGTGGACCAGCCGGCCGCCGAGCACCGATCCGTCGGCCAGGCGTGGGGGCTCGGCGTCCATGCCGATCCGGGCGACGACCGCGGCGCTGAGGGCACCGCTCTCGCGTGCCTTGGCGTATTCGGCGGGGTCGAAGAACTCGGTCGGGTCCCGGAACTGGATGATCAGGTCGGCGGCGGGCAGGCCGGTGAAGTACTCGGTGACGAGGTGTTCGCTGCCGACATGCGTATCGTCGCGGAGGGTTCCGCCCCACCGGGACGACACGTGGTCGACGGGGTGCCACCAGATGTACTTCTGGGTGTCGCAGCGCCAGCGGAACCACCACTCGAACATCTCACCGGTGCAGCCGTGCATGTCGGTACGGGCGGCGACGTGCAATACCCCGTCGGGTAGGCGTTCGTAGCCGGTCTCCAGGCGCAGTGGTGTGGGGTCGAGCAGCGCTGCGATCGCGTTGAACTCCATGGTGCGAGCACCTTTCCTGGTTGCGGGTCGCGGGCGGTCACCGGGGCGGGAGGCCGAGCAGCGTCTCGGTCTCGGCCACGGACGCGACCGGCCGGTCGAGGTCGCGGGCGAGTTGGACGGTACGGGCCACCAGCGGAGCGTTACCGGTGGTCTTCTCGCCCTTGCGCAGATACAGCGTGTCCTCCATGCCGGCTCGCGCGTTGCCGCCCAGGGCGAGCCCGATCGCGGTCAGATCGAGGTTGGCCCTGCCGATGGCGATGATCTGCCAGATCGCGCCGGGCGGCAGGCGCCGCGCGATCGTCATCAGGTTGTCCGCGGTGGCAGCCGCGCCACCGGCGACACCGAGCACGATCGAGAACTGCAGCGGTTCGGTGAGCAGGCCCTCCTCGTACAGCCGCAGGCAAGCGTCCAGGTGCCCGGTGTCGTAGATCTCCAGCTCGGGCTTGACGTCCAGGTCCCGCATCCGGGCCGCGAGCCGGCGTACCCCCTGGGGCGGGTTGCGGAACTCGCCGGCGCCGAAGCTCATGCTGCACGGGTTGAGCGTCGCCATCCGGGGGCGAAGCTCCACCAGCTTCTCCCGGTCCTCGAACTCGACGGACAGGCCGACCCCGGTGGAGAGCTGGATCAGGATCGGGCAGCGCTGGGCGATCAGATCCATGGTGTGCCGGGCGATGTCGAGGTCGGCGGTCGGTCGGTCCTGCTCGTCCCGCAGGTGGATGTGGGCGACCGCGGCGCCGAGCTGGTATGCCTGGGCCACCGCGGCCGCGATCTCCTCCGGCTGGGTGGGCAGGTACGGGTTGTCGGTCTTGCTGGCGATCGGGCCGGTCGGGGCGACCGTGACGACGACGCTCATCTGTCCCGCTCCTGCGCTTGCGGAGGTGGTGTGGCGATCACGACGAGCAACCGGGCGGTGCCGTCGCCGCGGTTCTCCACCTGGCGGACGGTTCCCTTGGGCAGGTGGACGGAGTCGCCCGCCCGCAGTACCTCCTCGATGCCGTCGTCCTCGACGGTCAGCACGAGTTCGCCGTCGAGGACGACGTAGACCGTTTCCTGCGCGGCGGGGGAGGTCTGCGCGGTACCACCCGGGTGGTACACCGACAGGCCGACCCAGAACCGGTCGGTGGGCCCCGCTTCGAGCCCTTGCAGCCGCCGCGCGTCGACGCCGTCGTGCCGCGGTGGCGCGTACGGCGGTGCCGCGTCGGCCCGGGTGATCCTGGCGGTCATCGGTCAGCTCCCGGTTCGATGCGGTACTCGCCGGTCGGGTCGGTGATCGCGACCAGCCGGACGATGCAGCCGTCGCCGCCGACCCACCGCCACGGGAAGGCGGCGAAGGTGACCCGTCTGCCGGTGACGGCGTCCAGGTCGCCGCCGATGTTCTCGAAGCCGTAGATGCCGCGGGACAGGATCGCGTTGTGGCAGGGCTCCCAGTACGGGAAGTCTTCCTTCACCGGGCGGCCGGTCAGTTCCTCGTACTCGCGGCAGGCCCAGGGCAGCAGACCGCCGCTGTCCTCGGCCGGACCGTGCGGGCCGATCGCGGTACCGAGCGGGTGGTCCAGGGCCTGGGTGTCGGCGCCGACCGCCTTCACCTTCCGGGCGACGAACCAGTCACCGGCTTCGGTGTAGTAGCCGGGGGAGTAGGCGTAGTACTCGGCGCTGTCGGCGTACTTGTGGTGCCAGCCCGTGTTCACGATGACGATGTCGCCCTCGCGGACCGGCGTCACCTGGCTGGCCCGCTCCAGGTCGTCCCCGGTGATCACCTCCCACTTGCCCTTGGGGATGTCGAGCACCACGCCGGTGCCGAAGAAGTTCCGCAGCGGGATCTCGTGCAGCAGCGGGGCTCCCTCCACCACGTGCCCGGGCGCGTCGATGTGGGTACCCGAGTGCATCACCGTCGTGATCTTCTGGGTGAGTACCCGGCTCTTGGCCATGCCGTGCAGCCGTTCGATCTTGACGTCTTCGAAGTACGGCCAGGCGGGCACGCCGTGGCCCCACGGGTGGGACAGGTCGTAGAACTGCAGGCCCGCTTCCTTCGGACCGGTGGCCCAGGTGTACGTCATCGTGTTTCCTTTCCGAAGTAGGGGCTCGGTGGCTCACCGGTCGGCGGCTTCACCGACATAGAGCGCGGCGAGTGCGGGGTTGCGGCTGACCTCGTCGGGGGTGCCCGCGAGCGCCACCTCGCCCCGGGACAGCACGTAGGCCCGCTGGGCGAGGGACAGCCCCCGGGCGATGTTCTGCTCGACCAGGACCATCGCCACGCCCGAGGCCTGGATCGCCGAGAGCGCCTGGTAGAGGCGGTCCACCGCGATGGGCGCCAGGCCGAGCGAGATCTCGTCCAGGACGAGCAGCCTGGGCGCGGACATCAGGGCCCGCCCGATGGCCAGCATCTGCTGCTGGCCACCGGACATGGCTACCCCGCTGTGCCGGCGGAGCTGGGCCAGGATCGGGAAGATCGAGTAGACCGCGTCCAGCCGCTCCCGCCGGGCCGGCGCCGCGGCCGTACCGGCGCCGAGGACGAGGTTCTCCTCGACGGTGAGGCTGCCGAAGATCCGGCGGCCTTCGAGGCACTGTGCCAGCCCGAGCGCGGTCACCCGGTCCGGGCGCAGGCCGGTGATGTCCCGGCCGTCGAACCGGATGCGGCCGGCCGCCAGCGGCAGCGCGCCGGCGAGGGCGTGCGCGAACGTGGTCTTTCCGGCCCCGTTGGCGCCGAGCAGGGTGACCGTCTCCCCGTGCCCGACGGTCAGCTGCACGCCGCGCAGGGCGCGCAGGCCACCGTAGTCGACGGTGAGGTCCTCGACCGTCAGCAACGGCCCGCCGTCCCGCTCGCCACCGACATCGACCAGGGAGCGCACGGTACGGTCGCTGATGTCGACCGCGGCCATCCCGAGTCCGGACCCGGCGTCCTGGTGTGCCTCGACGATCCTCCCCGCTTCCGCCGCCGGGGCGGCGCCGGCGTGGTCGACCGCGGCGGTTCCCAGGTACACCGCGGCGACCGCGGGGTCGGCCAGCACGTCCTTTGTGGACCCGATCGCGATGAGCCTGCCGAAGTCCAGCACCGCGGTGCGGTCGCAGCACGCGGTGATGACCTCCATGACATGCTCGATCAGCAGCATGGACTCGCACTCCTGCCGCAGCTGCCGAATGAGGTCGACAAGCTCGCGCGTCTCCGACTCGACCAGGCCGGCGCCGATCTCGTCGAGCATGAGCAGCCGGGGCTTGAGGGCCATGGCGCGGGCCAGCTCAAGCCGCTTGCGGCGCAGCAGGGTCAGCCGCCCGGCGGCCTGGTCCGCCACGTCGGACAGCCCGGTGCGGTGCAGTATCCGCAGGCAGTCGGCGCGGCGGTCGCGGCTGCGATGCCGGCCGCCGGGGGCGCCGGCGGCGCTGGCGGCCAGCATCAGGTTCTCCAGCACCGTCATCCGGGCGAACGGGCGCGGGATCTGATGCGTGCGGCCGATGCCCAGCCGGGCCCGGTGGGCGGCGTCGAGGCGGGTGATGTCGTCGCCGGCCAGGCTGATGGTGCCCGCCGACGGCGACAGAGCGCCGCAGACCAGGCCGACGAGGGTGCTCTTCCCGGCGCCGTTGGGGCCGATCACGCCGAGGACCTCGCCCGGCTGGACCGCGAGGTCCAGGTCGTCGACCGCGGTGACGCCGCCGAACCGGCGGGTCAGTCCGTGGACGGCCAGGACGGGGGCGGTCACCGGCCACGGTCCCCGGTGAGGCTGGCGCGCGGCCGCACCCGCGCGGTCAGGGTTCCCCGGACGCCGCGCGGCGCGAAGCGGATGACCAGCAGGACCACGATCCCGGTGATGGCCAGGTGCAGCTCCGCGTAGCCCTTGAGCGCCTCCTCCAGGACCACCGCGAACGCCGCGCCGATCCAGGGGCCGGTCCGGGTGGCGAGGCCACCGATGATCGCCACCATCACGATGTCGACGGTCCAGGACAGGCCGAAGGAGCCGTACGGCTCCACCACACCCAGGTTGAGCGCCTGGATGCCGCCGACAACGCCCATGAGGAAAGCCGAGAGGGAAAAGGCGATCAGTTTGGTACGGAACGTGAAGACGCCCATCTGCTTGGCGACGTCCTCGTCGTCCCGGATCGCGTTCAGCCGCAGGGCCAGCGGCAGCCGCAGCACGACGAGGGTCACGGCGGTGGCGAGCACGGCGGCGCCGAGGACCATCCAGTACAGGGCGTACGACTTCGGCGCCCGGGACCGCAGGAAGATCCCGCTCGCCCCGCCGAACAGCGAGCTGTTCACCATCCACAGGCGCAGCGCCTCCGCGAGGGCGAGCGTGCCGATGGTGAAGTACAGCCCGCGCAGCCGGAACATCGCGGGGCTGACCAGCAGGGCGAAGACCGCCGCTGCGGCGCCCGCGAGCAGGAACGCCAGCGGTAGCGGCAGGGAGGAGTGGTTGTCGAGCTCCGCCACGGTGTACACGCCGATGCCGACGAAGGCCGCCGAACCGAGCGACACCATCCCGGTGTACCCGGCGAGCAGGTTCCAGGCGGTCCCGAGGGCGGCCAGCTGCAACACCAGGTACCCGATCTGCAGGACGTACTCGCCGGCGACGTACGGGACCAGGAACAGCGCGACCGCCAGCGCGGCCAGCAGGCCGAGCTCACGGGTCAGCGGCGGGAGCCGGCGCGGCCCCGGCACGTCGGGTGCCCTGGTGAGCAGGTCCGGGGCGGTCATGCGGCCATCCGCCGGCGGAAGAGTCCCTCGGGGCGTACCGCCAGGATGACGAGGAACAGCACCAGGCCGACGAACGTCCGGTACCCGTCGCCCAGCGTGGCCGCGCCCAGGGACTGCAGGACGCCGAGGGACACGCCGCCGGCGAAGGTACCGAAGACGCTGCCCAGCCCGCCCAGCACGACGATGGTGAAGCCGACCAGCAGGTACTCGGTTCCCGAGGTGGGGGTGAAGGAGAAGCAGAGGGCGATGAGGATGCCGCCGACGGCCGCCAGCCCGCCGGCCAGGGCGTAGGTCAGCGCGTGTACCCGCGCCACGTTCACTCCGACGATCGCGGCCGCGGTCGGGTCCTCGGCGCTGGATCGCAACTGCCGCCCGAAGCCGGTACGGGTCATCAGCAGGTAGACCACCGCGGTGACGGCCAGGGAGATGCCGAACCCGGCGAGGTACACGGTCGGGAGCGTGATGCCGAGCAGGTGGACCGAGGTGCGGGTGTACGGCCGGTCCAGTGCCCGGGTGTCCCCGCTGAAGACCTGGATGAAGACGTTCTGCGCGATGATCGACAGAGCGAACGTGGTGAGCAGCGGGCCCTCCTCCCCGGATCGGGCGACCGGCGCCAGGACGAGGCGGTGCAGGGGGTAGCCCAGGGCGGCCACGCCGAGGAAGACGAGCGGCGCCGCGAGCAGGGGATCGAGACCGGCGGAGTTGAGCAGTGCGAGGGCGAGGTAGGAGCCGAGGACCACGAGCTCTCCGTGGACGAGGTTGACCAGCCGCATCACCCCGAGGACCAGCGACAGGCCGAGCGCGCCGAGGGCGAAGATGCCGCCGAGGAGCAGCCCGGACGAGACGGCCTGCAGCAGCGTCTGAGTGTCTGGAAGACTCATCGCGGGTCCCGGCCCCTGCCCGCTACTTGGCCGGCATCGGGAACAGTGCGGTACCGGTGGCGCGGTCCTTCGGCGAGATGATGACCGGCTTGCCGGACTGCCACTGGGATACCACGACCGGGATCTTGGCGGTGTGGTCCGCGGCGAACGTCACCCGGCCGACCGCGTAGTCCTTGTCGGTCTTCGCGATCGCGTCGTTGATCTTCTGCGGGTCGGTGGAGCCCGCCGTGGAGATCGCGTCCAGCAGTACCTGTGCCGCGGCGTAGCTGTCCGCGATGTGCTGGCTCGATGTCCGGCCGGTCTCGCTCTCGAAGGCCTGCTGCAACTCCTTCGCGCCCGGGTAGGGGAAGCTGGGGTCCCAGTACGCGCCGACGATGACTCCGTCGGCGAGGCTGCCCAGAGCCTGGGCGTACTGCACCGGTTCGGCGCCCTTCTCGTTCACCATCACCTTGGGGGTCCAGCCCACCGCGGCCATCTGCTTGCGCAGCGAGATGGCCTGTGGCGTCACGCAGTCCACCAGGAGGATGTCGGCGCCGGACGTCCTGGCCTTCTGCACCGCCGCGGTGAAGTCGGCGTTGTCGACCGGGAACTCCACATTGGCCACGATCTGGTAGCCCGACTGCCGCGCCATCTGCGGCCAGATCGTGGTTCCGACGATCTTGCCGTCCGGGCCGTTGTCGTGCAGGATCGCCACCTTCTTGTTGGTCTGGAAGCCCAGCTCGTCCATTGCCTTCAAGGAACTCGCGGACAGTTCCGGGACCGAGAAGAAGATGTCCCAGGCCCAGGTCCACTTCTTCACGCCGGTGAAGACCTCCAGCGGGTCGCAGCCGGCGACGAAGGGCAGCCCCTGGCTGTCGGCGACGACGGCGCCCGGGTTGACCAGGTCCGGCGTGCACGAGCCGAGCAGGCCGACCGCCTTGTCGCTGGAGATCAGCGTCTTGATGTTGGACGAGACCTGGTTGGGGTCGGTCTTGTCGTCGACGATCTTCAGGTTGACCTTGCGCTTCACCCCGCCGACGGACAGGCCACCGGCATCGTTCACCTGCTTGACCGCGTGCTCGTAGCCCCACTTCTGGAAGCTGCCGAAGCCGGCGAGGGCACCGCTGAGCGGCAGGCTCGCCCCGATGACGATCGGGTCGGTGCTGTTGTTGCCCGAGCCACCGCCCGCCGACGAGCCCGGTGCGCACGCGGCCAGCGCCGAGGTGGACGCGACCACCATCGCGACAACGGCGACGTTCACCCGGGTGAACCGCGTTGTACTCATCTGATCTCCTACATGTCGGTGGTGTCAGGTACTCGGGCGCGCGTCCCGGTCGCGGAGTTGGCGGGTGACGTGATCGCTCAACCGCCGCGCGGCGGCTTCGCGCGCGCCCGCCGGCCAGTCCAGGAATCCGCGGCCGGCCTTCGCGCCGAGCTGCCCGGCGGTGACCAGCCGCCGCAGCAGCGGTGAGGGGTCCGGATCGCTGTTGAGGGCGCCGAGTACGGCCTCGTGGATGGCCAGGGTCAGGTCGAGCCCGACGTAGTCGGCGTTCTCGATGGGTCCCATCTCGGCCAGCCGCAAGCCGATCGTGTTGCGGACGACCAGGTCGACCGTTGCCGCGTCGCAGACGCCGTCGGCGACCAGCGCGATCGCCTCGCGCCACAGTGCGTGCTGCAGCCGGTTCCCGACGAACCCGGGGACGTCCTTCTCCACCCGGACCGGCGTCTTGCCCAGCCGCCGCAGGAACGCGACGGTCCGGTCCATCGTCGCGTCGCTGGTGTGCCGCCCGCGCACCACCTCCACGACAGGGATCAGGTGCGGCGGGTTCCACCAGTGGGTACCGACCACGCGCCCGGGCTCGCGGGTGCGCGAAGCGATCGCGGTGACCGGGAGTACCGAGGTGTTGGTCGCCAGCAGCCCGCCCGAGTTGGCGTGGTCCAGTGCGGCGAAGAGCTCCTGCTTCAGCGGCAGGTTCTCGGCCACCGCCTCGATCACGAGGTCGCTGCCCCGCGCGAGGTCCTCGACACCGGCGGCGGTACCGACGCGCAGGCCGTCGTCCCCGAGCCGGCGGACCGCCGCGCCCAGTACCCCGGCATCGACGTCGTACACCGTCACGTCACAGCCGGCGCGGGCGAGGACCGCGGCGATCCCGCTCCCCATCAGCCCGGCGCCGGCGACGCCCACCCGGCGCGGGTCGGTCCCGCTCAACATGCGGTGTAACCGCCGTCGAGATAGAGAACCTGGCCGGTGAGGAACGCCGACGCGTTGCTCAACAGGTAGATCAGCGCCCCGCTGAAGTCCTCGGGCTCGGCGAGCCGGCCGAGCGGGATGCGGCTGAGCATGGCCGTCCGGGTGGCGCGCGCCTTCTCGTCCTCGCCGTACATCCACGCGGTCAGCTCGGACCGGAACACCGTCGGCGCCAGCGCGTTGACCCGGATGCCGGCCTTCCCCCACTCCGCCGCCAGGGTCTTCGCCAGCAGGTCGACCGCCGCCTTCGACGGGCAGTAGGCGCTGTACCCCGCCGGATGCCCCAGCCGGCCCCGCGTCGAGGACACCAGAACGACGCTCCCGCCGTCCCCCTGCGCGAGCATCTGCCGTCCCGCCGCCTTGCAGACCAACCAGGAGCCGCGCACGTTCGCGTCCAGCACGGACTCGAAGTCGGCGAGCGGCATCTCGGTGATCGGGGCGACCTTGTTCGTCCCGGAGGCCACCAGTACCCCGTCCAGCCGGCCATGAGCAGCCACAGCCGCCCGTACCATCGCCTCGGCGTCCGCCTCCGACTCGGGCCGCAACGGGACCGTCGTCATCGCGGCGGGGTCAGTCCCCACCTCGGAGAGCTCCCTCGCGAGGGCGGCGAGGGCGGGCTGGTTGCCACCGGCCATCGTGAGTCTCGCCCCCGCAGCCGCCAGTGCCCCCGCGGCCGCACGCCCCAGTGCTCCGGTCGCGCCCGTGACGAGTACGGAACGCTCCTCGACGCTGAATCGATCAACCGGGTCAACTCGGTGAGCCACCTGACAGCTCCTTGCCACATTGCGGAAATCAACTTCCGCATGGCGGGCAACTGTAGGTGGCCTGGATCACAATGTCAAGGCTGCAGCCTGCTGACAGCCATCCCCGACGAGCGCCGCCAGAGCGTCGTTGCCGCCCTGACCCTTCTCACGCGGGCAGCGCATGAGCACCCCGACCGGCACCGACAGCGCACGCCCGAGCCGGCCGCGCCGAGGCGCTGCTCCAGCAACGACGGCGTCAAGCCCCGCTCGTGCCGCCACCGAGCGATACGGATGCGCCTGTGGGAGCAGGCGTCACCGGCGGCGGCTGCGGCCAGCACCGACGCGGCCGCGTCGCCTCGGCCGGTCGGGAAGATCGTGGTCGCCGCGGCGGGCTAGATCCGGCGCCGGGCCGCGTCTGCGCGGCGCCCCGCCACCCGCCTGCCAGCCGGATCTGGGTACGGCGCCGCACCGGCGGCGGCCGGATGGGACGTGGACGTTCAGTGGGTGGCGGGCAGGTCGAAGATCGCGAACAGGTCGGGGTCGGGGAAGCCGGTGATGGTGGCGACCTGGTCGCCGTCGATGGTGAGGACCATGATCCCGTAGCCGTGGCAGTCGTCGGTGCGCTCGTCGGGGAGGTAGGCGGCCAGGGCGGGGTGGCCGTTGGCCCGGATGGTGACCAGGCGGATGAGGTCGAGGCGGCCGGCGGCGGGCACGGTGGCGAAGAAGCCGGCGACGGCGTCGCGGCCGACGAGCCGGATCGCCTGGGGTGGCATGGTCAGGGTCGCGTCGTCGCGTAGCAGCGCGGCCAGGGCCGGGATGTCGCAGTCCTGCCAGGCGCGGACGAACGCGTCGACGAGCCGGCGTTCCCGTTCGGAGGCGGGGTGGGTCACCGTGGCGGTGGTCGGGTGCTGGGCCTGGGCAACGGTGGCGCGGGCGCGTTGCAGGGCGCTGTTGACCCCGGCGACGGTGGTGTCGAGCAGGTCGGCGACGTCGCGGGCGGGCCAGGCGAGCACGTCGCGCAGGATCAGTACCGCCCGTTGGGTGCCGGGCAGCAGTTGCAGGGCGGCGATGAACGCCAGGGCTACGGTTTCGCGGCGCTCGATGATCGCGGCAGGGTCGGCGTCGGGGTCGGTGAGCTGGTCCAGCCGCACGTCCGGGTAGGGCTGCAGCCAGGAGACCTCGGCGGTGGTGAGCGGGTCGCGGCCCCGCCGGTTGATCATCTTGAGGCAGGTGTTGGTGGTGATCCGGTACAGCCAGTGCCGCAGCGGCGCGGTGCCCCGGTAGCCGCAGAGCCCGCGCCAGGCGCTGACCAGGGCCTCCTGGACCGCCTCTTCGGCGTCGCCGTACGAGCCGAGCATGCGGTAGCTGTGCACGTGCAGTGCCCGCAGGTGCGGCGCCACCAGGGTCTGGAACGCGTCGCCGTCACCGCGCCCCGCCGCGGCGAGCAGCGCGGCGGTGCCGGTGTCGAGGTCGGGCGTCACGCTCACCCGCAAACCTTAGCGCCGGGTGTGACAGGACCGATGAGTTCGCCCCGGCAGCGGGATCAGACATGGGTGCGGGTCGACCCGGCCTGCCGGCAACCGATGTGAAGGACGCTGATGACAGCACGTTCGTGTGGTTCGCCCGCACCGCCGACGACAGCGGGAAGACGCGAGTTCTACCTGGGCCTGTTCGGCTGGCAGATCGGCCCAGGTGCGGGTGACTGGTCACCCCAGCCGCCGCGTGACGGCACACCGCCGGCCGCGGGTCACATCGAGGCCGCGGCAGCGGCGGCGGTGTGCCCGGTTGCCCCCAAAGCGCATTCCACACCGCCCACCCGACCGACAAGGAGTCAGCGATACCCATGAATGCCGAGGAGCTGTTCTGGGATCTTGTCGAGCCGATGTACGCCGATCCGGCGGTGCAACGCTCGACCATGATGGGTCTGCCCTGTGTCCGGTTGGCTGGGCGGTTCTTCGCCTCGCTGGACCGCCGCAGCGGGGCGCTGCTGGTGAAGCTGCCACGAGATCGGGTCGGGCAGCTCATCGCCGACGGCCACGGGGAGGCGTTCGCGCCGGCCGGGCGGGTCTTCCGCGAATGGGTGGCCATCCCACACCCGGACCGCCGACACTGGCACAGCCTGCTCACCGAAGCCCGCGACCACGCCGCCGGCGTCGCTGATAGCGCCCGGCCGCCGTGACCCGATCGGGCTGGCGTTCCTGACAAACTGAGGACCTCCGGGCGTGGTGAAGATCTGCGGTTGCGCCCCGCCCCGTCACACGACTGGTTCTGCGGCGGCGGTGCCGAAGGCGATCACGGCGAAAAGTGCCACGGTGAGGATGTGCACGGCGGTGCACCACAGGCAGATCGCGCCCAGGGTGAACAGCTCGGTGTAGACGAGGTAGAACACGAATCCGACCCCGACCAGAGCGAAGGCGGCCCGGCCACGGCGCAGCGCGGGACTGGGGGAGCGCCATGCCATCGGCAGGCTGAATGGCACCATGGCGGCGAAGAACAGCAGGCCCAGCAGCGCGACCGGGATGCCGAAGACGGCGGACTGGGCGCTGCTGGTGACCTTCTGGCAGTTGACCACCCCGGTCTCCGGGCAGGCCAGCGTGGTCGAGGCGGTGTAGTGCTCCACGGTCAGGTACCCGGCGAGGGCCAGCCCCGCCACGGCCAGCAGCACACTGGCCACCGGTACCCAATGAGCAACGCCGGGCGGGGCGGCCCGCAGCGGCCGGCGGGCCTCAGCCGGCATGGAATTTGCCCTGGTACGCGGCGGCGGCCTTGCTGGTGCACACCGCGGCGGGCTGGTTGTGGGTCAGCTGGCACAGTTGGGCGGTGAACGCGTTGGCCGCGCCGTCGACCGCCTGGGCGATCGGGCTGGCCGGGTCGGACAGCGCCGCGGCGATCTGCGCCGCCGTCTTGCCGGCGAGCAGTTGCGGGCTGTACGAGGCGCCGGAGACCACCGACTGGTTGGCGAAGTCGAGGAACGGGATCGACCCGGCCGCGTTGGCCGGCACGTAGGGTGCGGCGTCGAACTTGGCCAGGAGTTGTTGCTGCTGCGCGGTCGGGGTGTCCAGGGTGGCGTACCCGTTGCCCTCGGGCTGGTTGCTCTGCGTCTCCACGCCTTGGAAGGTCAGGTACTGGCTGGTGTAGGAGGCGCCGTGGAAGGACAGCGTGGCGGTGTCCGGGTACACGTCGGTGCTCGACGAGTGGGTCTGCCCCAGGTTGGCGAAGGTGCCGAAGCGGGACAGGGCCACCACCACCGCCCAGCGCTCCGCCGCGCAGTACGGGCAGTACTCCGCCCCCAGGTAGACGACCAGCGGCTTGCCCCCGTCGGAGAGGACCGCCTGTCCCGTCGTGGCGGCGGGCAGGGCGGTCACCTTCCCGGCGCCCACCTGGTCCAGCACCGCGGCCGGCACCCCGTTCACCGCGGCGAGCACTGCGGCGTCGGCCGGGGAGGCGCTGGCCGCCGGCGCCGCCACGCCGGTGGTGTGCCGGCTCGTGAGTTTCACCACGACCAGTACGCCCAACGCCAGCACCACAGCGGCCACGGCCGCCCCGGCGATCATCAACCGCCGGCGGCGGGCCTCGGCGCGGCGCTGCGCTGCCACGATCTGCCGTGCCCGTTCCTGGGCCAGCCGCCTGCTCTTCGCCACCCCGTGCCCTGTCTCCCGTCCCGCACGCCACGCCGGGCGCCTCCAGCCCACCTTGCCACGCGGCCAGGCCCATCGACCACGCCCTCCGAGGCGTGGTCGACCCGGCCGTGCGGGAAGAGGGGCCGGACTGGGCCGCCGCGCGGCCGTTCGAGCTCGTGCGTTGGCCCCCTCGCAGGTCAGGCAGGGGCGGCGAGCGGCTCGGTGGCCAGACAAGAGACCAGGCAGCGTTCCTTGGCGTTGCCCATCAGTTGCGCGGTCCAGGTGGTGAAGCCGCCATCGCCGAGTTCGACGGTCTCCCCGCCGTACCCTGCGGTGATCCGCAGCGCCGCGTCGGTGTAGTAGCCACGCCCACGTTCTCGGTCCGGCTCCTCGACCACGGGCACTGTGGTTGCGGCGTCGCTGACACGGGCAAGGGCCGGCGACACGGTGTCAGTCATGCGTTCGCGCATCACGGAACCGTCGAGGACGGTGAAGCGCAACTGCGGCGTCGCGGACGGCAGCAGGGCGTCCAGGACCCGCCGCCAGTAGTCGAGGTGCAGTATGAGCAGCCGCGCCTGCGTGACGCCGGAGCCAACATCGCGGGCGCTGGACACCAGCGCGAACAGCCGGAAGTGCGCCGACACCCCGGGGCCGAACCGCTGCGCCCGAAGCTGGCGGTGGCTGGCCGCCAGGTGCACGCTGCCCGATGCGGGCTGCTGCCGGCGCCGGTCGGCGGCCTCGACGGCCAACGCGTTGGTGGAATCGCTGAGCACCTCCACCGACCGCATCGTCGTCACGACCCGGTTCTGGCTCACCGGCCCCACCGCCGAACAAGTCCCCAGCGGCACGACCGGGGACAACTCCACGCCCTCGAACTCGGTGGGCAGCAACTGCCACATTCGGGCCTCCACCGCGGCAACGAGTCGCGGATCGGACCCGGCCGGGCGCACGAACCGGTCCTCACGCCAGCGGCGCAGCACATTCGTCGGCCCCACTCGCGTGGCACGCATGCGCGCGAGCGACAGCAGCAGCGTCTGCAGATCCGTGGGCGACAGCCCAGCCAGCGCCTCGCCCACGCCATCCGGTAACCGAGCCCACACCCGTCGCTCAGCGTCCGACATCTCGCCATCCGTCACCGGGGCCACGATGACGCACGGGCATGGCGCCGTCCACCGAAATCGCGTGCCCGGTGGAGACGGACCACCGCACCGTGGCTGGCCCCGGGTGGTCGGGCTTGGACCGCCATCGGGATGTGGGAGACGTTCGACGCCGAGCCGTATCCCACATGCTGACCGGCTCGGTAGCCAACCGGCTCCGTTCGTAGCATCGTCGTGTTCATGAGACGTCTGCATCCGTGGCGGTTGGCGCCGGTACTGGCCGCGGTGGGCGTGGCGTTGGTGCTGCCGGCGGCGTGCTCCGGGGGCTCATCGACCGGTACGTGGCAGGCGGGGCGATCGGCCTCGGTGGGCCCGTCAGGCACACCGTCACCATCGGGCTCACCGGCTGCGACCGGTCGGCCGGTCCACGTCCGCCTGTACCAGAGCGACGGTGCGACATACGGGGTGGGGATGCCCATCATCGCCTACCTGTCGGCCAGGATCACCGACGCGCGGGCATTCGTCGCGGCGACGCGGGTGACCGTCGGCGGATCGCCGGTGCAGGGCGCGTGGTATTTCGCGAAGTCCGGGATCTACTCCGGGTACCCGCTGGAGGCGCACTACCGGTTGGCGGACTACTGGCCGGCGCACGCCGCGATCCACCTCGACCTGCCCGTGAAGGGCGTGTCCGGGGGGACCGGTCTGGTGTTCGACAAGAGCCTGACCCTCGACGTGTCCACCGGCGCCGCCAACATCAGCAGGATCGACGGCCACGCGGAACGGATGGTGGTGACCTCCGACGGGAAGCAGGTGTTCAGCTTCCCGGTCTCGCTGGGCAAGGCGAGCACGCCCACGTTCGGCGGCGTGAAGGTGGTCATGGAGAAGGACCGGGTCCAGCGCATGGTCGGCCCGGGGTACGACATCAAGGTGCCCTGGTCGGTACGGATCACCAATTCCGGCGAGTTCGTCCACGCGGCGAGCTGGAACGGCGGCAACATCGGGCAGCGCAGCACCTCACACGGGTGTACCAACCTCAAGGAGGCCGACGCGCAGCGCTTCTTCTCCTTCGCTCAATTGGGCGATGTGGCTGTGTACACCAACACCGGCGGCCCCACGATGCCGAGCTGGGACGGGTACGGCGACTGGAACGTGGCGTGGAGCACCTGGCAGGCCGGTGGTGAGCTGCGGACCAGCTGATGTCTGCGCGGCGGCCGGTGCGGCTCGAGTTGTCGGCCGCACCTAGCCGCGAATGTGGCGGCTGATCGCTTCGGCGAGCGCGTCCGGCCGGCTCAACGCGTTCAGATGTCCGCCCGGGAGCGGTTGGATGTCGATGCCGAGCCGGTTGCGGGCGACGCGGCGCTGGAACTCCAGGGGGAGGAGCCGGTCTTCGACGCCCTGCAGGAGCCGGGTCGGCACGGCCGGCCACGCCGGCAGCGGCCACGGGTCGGCGAAGAACCGGTCCGACGGCGAGGACGCCGGCGCGGCCAACGCCTGCGCCGTGATGTCGGCCGGTACGTCGTGGAAGAAATCGACCGCGATGTCCAGGCCGGCGTCCGGGTCGCGCCCGACCCGCGGCGCGTCCGCGGCGCGCGCGGCGGGCTGGCCGGTGTTGTCCCACCACTGCCCGGCGGTCTCGCCGGGTGCCGGGACCATCGCGTTGACCAGAATCAGCAGCCGCGCCGGGACCCGTTCGCAGACCAGCGGACCGACGAAGCCGCCGATCGACTGCGCCACCACGACCAGGTCCTCGACCCGGCCGCGCAGCGCACCGACTGCGGCCTCGGTCCACGCGGCAAGCCCCGCGCCCCCGGTGGTGGGCATGTCCGTGGTGACGGGCTCATGGTCTTCGGCGGCCAGCAACGGCGCGACGCGGTGCCAGTACCACGCGTGAGCGTCCGCGCCGGGAATGAGCAGCACCGTCGCCATGCGCCTGACGATACGGGACGGCCACCCGCGAGGACCTTACCCAGCTCGCGATCGGATACCCGTGGAGCCGGCTCGCCCACGACGCCAGGAGCCGGTCCAACGGGGCGCGACCCGGCGACCGGGCACCAGACGCCCCCTGCCGTGACCCGGTCACCGGCTCGCCGGTCCGCCTGTTCGACCTCTTCCGCGGGCCACACTTCACCCTGCTCGGTCTCGGCGAATGCGCCGCCCCCGGGCTCGACGACGTCCACACAGACACCGTCCAGACGCGCCTGATCGGGCCGGGCGGCCTCATCGATGACACCGGGTACGCAGAACGCGCATACGGGCAGGACACCCTGACCCTCATCCGCCCGGACGGGTACATCGGAGTGGTCACCGACGCGCGCGACGCCCAGCCAGTCAACGACTACCTCACCTCTCTCTGAAGACCCGCGGACACCAACGGCACAGCGGACCGGAGTTGGGGATCCGGTCACCGCTGCAGCGGCGCTGGACTCCCGCTGCAGCCCGCCGTGCTCCTGGCCGCCCGGCTACAGCGGTTTTGCAGCGGGGTTGATGCGGGCTCCCGCACTGTTCAGCTGAGCCCGTCCCCGGTCGTCCCGCGGTGGCGGCAACCGCTGCGCAAGACATCAGGAGCCGCTGTGCAGACTGCCCCGCGAACCGTTCGGACCCGCCGGTCCGGCTTCGTCGCCGCCCTGGTGACCCTTCCGTTGCTGGTGTCGGTACTGACCGACGCCCCGGCGGCGCGGGCGCAGCCGGCCGGGCAGACCACGCCGGCCGCCGCGGGCTCCGGCGACCGGCCGCTGTCCGCCGTACGGCTGGCCGCCGCCGACCGGCGCGCGGTCGACAAGGCGCGCGCCGAGGGGCACCCGGTCGAGGTGGTCGAGCGGGCCAGCGCGACGCAGAAGTGGTTGGCGAAGCCGGACGGCAGCATGCGGCTGGAGGAGTCGGCCGGGCCGTCGCGGGTCCGCCGCGCCGACGGCACCTGGGCCGACCTCGATCCGGCACTGCGCGCGGTCGACGGCCGGCTGCGCCCGACCGCCAGCCCCACGGATGTGGCGTTCTCGACCGGTGGCGCCGGTCCGTTCGCGACGATGGCGACCGACCGTGGCCGGCTGTCCCTCACCTGGCCGGGCACGCTGCCGGCGCCCGCCGTCGCCGGTGACTCGGCCACCTACCGCGAGGTGCTGCCCGGCGTCGACCTGGTGGTGCGGGCGGACGGCGGCGGCTTCTCGCACGTCCTGGTGGTGAAGGACCGGGCCGCCGCGCAGAACCCGGCGCTGCGCACGATCAGGCTCGGCCTGTCGGGCTCCGGCCTGTCGGGCCGCACCACGGCCAACGGAGGCCTGGAGTTCGTCGCCGGCGACGGGACGGTTGCCGCGTCAGGCAGCGAGGCGCTGATGTGGGACGCGCGCGGCGGCGCCGACGCCACGCAGCCCGGCGAGGGTGCCCGGCGAGCGGTCGCGGCGATGTCGTTCGAGGCCGGCGCCCTGGTGCTGCGGCCCGACCAGGCGCTGCTGACCGGCGCCGGCGTGCAGTATCCCGTGTATGTCGACCCGAGCTACGCGAAGGCCGACAAGCGCTGGGCCTTCGCCAACACCAGCAACGAGAGCAACAACGGCGAGGTCCGGGTCGGCCGGCGCCCGGACACCGGCGCCGTGTACCGGTCCTACTTCACCTACGACGTCAGCGCCTTGCGCGGCAAGCGGATCTTCGACGCCAAGTTCAACAGCACGATCATCCACTC
Source organism: Micromonosporaceae bacterium (assembly GCA_039649115.1). Lineage (GTDB taxonomy): Bacteria > Actinomycetota > Actinomycetes > Mycobacteriales > Micromonosporaceae > DATEJJ01. The sequence continues at coordinate 23,982 of JBBWZQ010000234.1, forward strand.
GTGGAGCTGCGTCAGCACCCCGTTCAGCGTGTACCAGGTGGCCAGCGCCGGTTCCGGCCAGCTCAGCTGGTCCGGCCCCGCACTCGGTACGAAGATGGGCGAGGCCTCCGGCCACGCGCACAAGCCCAGTACCGGCGCCGGCTGCTCCGACGACCCCCAGCCGGACATGCACGTCGAGATCGGCGGCGGGATGGCCGCCGCGGTGCGCGCCGCCGCCACGGCCAGCGCGACCGAGATCGCGTTCGCGATCACCGCACACAGCGGCGGCGGCGGCGAGTCCACGGACAACCGGTGGAAGAAGTTCAAGCTCGCCGACACGAAGTTGACGGCCGACTTCAACTCCGCGCCGTCGGTCCCGACCGGCGCCAGCACCGACGGCCGCGGCTGCGCCACCGGCACGGGGCGGCCGACCCTGTCCACGGCTACTCCGACGTTGCGGGCCGTCGTCGGCGACCCCGACCCGGAGACCGACCTCCAGGCCGCTTTCGAGTGGCAGCGCTACGACACCACGGTGTCCCCGGCGGTCTGGACGGCGATGGGCACCGGCCAGATGAACAACCTGCGGCCCGGCGGCAGCGGCTCGGTCCAGATCAAGAGCGGGCTCGTGCAGGGCGAGATCTACCGCTGGCGGGTGCACACCACCGATCCGTGGAACTACAACGGCACCTCCGGCATCGACACCTCGGACCCGACCGGCTGGTGCGAGTTCGGCGTCGACCTGGAGGGCCCCCAGGCAGCGCCCGGCGTCTCGTCCACCGTCTACGGCAGCGACCTCAACCAGGTGTACGGCGGCGTCGGGCGGACCGCGCCGTTCACCTTCACCGCCTCGGGTGTGAGCGACGTCGCCGCCTACCGCTACGGCTGGGCCGACCCGCCGACCACCCAGGTCGTCGTCGCGGCGGGCGCCGGCGCGACGCTGGACATCACGCCGCCGCCGCCCGCGCCGGCCGACCCGACCTCCGGAGGGCTGAGCCGGCTGTACGTGGTGAGCCTCGACGCGGCGGGCCACATCAGCCCGCTGACCGTGTACCCGTTCAACATCGGCTCCGCGACGCCGGAGACCGGGCGGTGGAACCTCGACGACGCGGGGTTCGCCAACAGCGTGGCCGGCGGCCCGGCCGCCGCGCCGAGCGGGGGGCCGACCACCGGTGTCGCCGGCCGCATCCAGCCCGGGCCCGGCAAGGCCGCCCCGGCGGCGGTCGCCTTCGACGGTGTCGACGACACCGCCGCCGTCGACGCGCCGGTGCTGGACACGACGACGAGCTTCACGGTGTCGGTGTGGGCGCGCAGCGACGCCGACACCGCCGACTACCGCAGCATCGTCAGCGGCCCGGCGACCCACTCGACCGCGTTCCTCCTCGGCCGCAGCGACACCAACAAGTGGCGCTTCGCCATGCCGCAGACCGACACCGCCGCCCCGGTGCACGTCAACACGTTCAGCACCTCGGCCATCCAGACCGGGGCGTGGACCAACCTGGTCGCCGTCTACGACGCCGGCGCGAAGAAGGTGTACCTCTACGTCAACGGCGTGCTGGAGGGCACCGGTGACCAGCCGGCCACCTTCGCGGCCGGCCGGCTGCGGATCGGCCGGGACCTCTGGAACGACAACGCCACCTTCCACAACCCCTGGAAGGGTGCCGTGGCCGACCTGCGCGTCTGGAACCGGGTGCTGAGCGCGGGCGAGATCACGCCGCAGGCGGTCGACGTGGTCGCGCGGTGGAACCTCGACGGCGACGGCTCCGACTCCACGCCGTTCCGGCGCACCGCGGCCCCGACGGCGACGACCAGCTGGGTCGAGGACCACGACAGCGTGCCGTTCTCGGCGATGCAAGGCGACGGAGCCGGTGTCGCGGCCACGACCGCCGGCCCCGTGGTGCGCACCGACCAGTCGTACACCGTGGCGGCGTGGGTGCGGCTGGACAGCAAGCCGGCCTTCGCCGAGGTGCTCGGGCAGGCCGGCACCGCCCGCGGCGCGATTTTCCTGCGGTACGACAACGCCACCGGCAAGTGGCAGTTCATGGTCCCCACCGTCGACGCCGGCACACCGTCGTACTACTCGGCCCGCTCCACCGGGCCCGCCGTGGTCGGGCAGTGGACCCACCTCGTCGGGGTCTACGACGCCTCTGCCGGCAACTTCAAGATCTATGTGGACGGTCTGCTCAACGGCTCGATCGCCGGCCGCATGTGGGCCTCGTCCGGCGTGTTCGACATCGGCCGCCAGCGCTTCGGCAGCGGCGACTTCTTCACCGGCGCCATCGACGAGGTGCGCGTGTACGCCGGCGCGATGCCCGCCGCCCAGGTGGCCGTCCTCTACGCCGGCTGAGCCGGTCCGCTCCCCGGAAGGGCTGATCATGATCTCGAAGGTGAAGCGGATCGGCGTCGCCGTGGCTGCTGCCGCGTCGGTGCAGCTCATCGTGCCGGCCGGCGCGCTTGCCGCGCCGCCCGCGCCGGAGGTGTCGGCGCATCTGGCCGTGCAGCGGGACCCGTCCCTGCCTGGTGTCGCGGTGCCCGGGCCGGCGCCGGTCCGCCGGGTGACCGGCCGGCCGTACGCGGCCGAGGCGCCGCGGTGGCCGTCGGGATCGGCGGTCGTGGGGCTCACCGGCACCCCGCGCCGGGCCGGTACGCTGCCGGTCTCGGTGCGGGCCGGCGGTGCCGCCGCGCGGGCCTCCAGCGGTGCCGGGCCGGCGGTGCGGGTGGACGTTGCGGACCGGGCGGCCACCGCCGCCGCCGGCGTGCGGGGGCTCATCGTCCGGCTGAGCGGGCCGGCCACCGCGGTTGCGGTACACCTCGACGTGGACTACACCGGCTTCCGGGACGGGTTCAGCGGCGGCGCCGCTGCCGCGCTCGGCCTGGTCCGGCTCACCGGTTGCGTGCCGGTCACCGCGGCGTGCACGGTGACGCCGCTGGCCTCGACCGACAACGTGGCCGCCGGCGTGCTCAGCGCCGACGTCGTGGCGGACGCGACGGTCGCGGTGGTGGAGGAGCCGAACGGCCCGGCCGGCGACTACACGGCGACCCCGCTCAAGGCCACCTCGACGTGGCAGGCCGGCGGCAACTCCGGCGACTTCACCTGGCAGTACCCGCTGCGGGTACCGCCCGCGCCGGGCGGCCCGGAGCCTGACCTGAGCCTCGCCTACTCGGCGCAGTCCGTCGACGGGCAGATGGCCGCGTCGAACAACCAGCCGTCGTGGCTGGGTGAGGGCTTCGGCATGGCCACCGGTGCGATCGAGCGCAAGTACGTGCCGTGCGGCAAGGACATGGGTGGTACCGCCAACAACACGACCAAGACCGGCGACAAGTGCTGGAAGACCGACAACGCCACGCTGACGCTCAACGGCGCCGCCACCGAGTTGCTCAAGGGTGTCGACGGCAGATGGCACGGGCGCACCGAGGACGGCTCGCGCATCGAACTCAAGACCGGCGCCGCCAACGGCGACCACGACGGCCAGTGGTGGGTGGTGACCGCTACCGATGGCACCCAGTACTGGTTCGGCAGGAACCAGCTGCCTGGCTGGGCCTCCGGCAAGGCCGTGACGAACTCGGTGTGGACGGTGCCCGTGTTCGGCAACAACACCGGCGAGCCCTGCCACGTGGCGGCGTTCAGTGGCTCCGCGTGTGACCGCGCCTGGCGGTGGAATCTCGACTACGTCGTCGACCCGTTCGGCAACACGATGTCCTACTGGTACGGCGTGGAGAAGAACCAGTACGCGAAGGCCGGATCGGCGACGACCCTCGCCACCTACACCCGGGGCGGCTGGCTGGACCGCATCGACTACGGCACCCGGTCGGACACCGCGTACGGCACCGCACCCACGCAGGTCGACTTCGGCGAGGCAGACCGCTGCGTGACGTCGAGCTGTGCCACCCACAATGTGCAGAACTGGCCGGACACCCCGTGGACCATGGAGTGCACCAAGTCGCCGTGCACCGTCGGCTCCCCGACGTTCTGGACCGCGAAGCGGCTCGGCACGCTCACCACCAGGTCGGGCGGCAAGCCGGTGGACCAGTGGACGTTCACCCAGTCGTTCCCGGACCCCGGTGACACCACCCGGGCCGGGCTGTGGCTCGACTCGATCAGCCACAAGGGCCTGGCCGGCACCACCGACGGCACCCGGACCGCGGTCACCGTACCCGATGTGCACTTCGTCGGGGTGCAGAAGCCCAACCGGGTCGACGCGACCGACACCGCGCCGGCGATGAACTGGTGGCGGATCGCCTCGGTCGAGACCGAGACCGGTGGCAGCGTCAACGTCACCTACTCCGACGCGGACTGCGTGCGCGGCTCGCGGATGCCGGACACGGCCGCCCTCGACGCCAACACGCTGCGCTGCTTCCCGGTGTACTGGATCCCGGACGGCGCGACCGACCTGAAGCTCGACTTCTTCCACAAGTACGTCGTGACCACGGTGACCGAGTCCGACCTCGGGCTGCCGTCCGACGAGCGCTCGGTGCCGACCGTGACGCACTACGAGTACCTGACGGCGCCGGCCTGGCGCTACACCGACGACGACGGGCTGGTCGACGACAAGGCCAAGACCTGGTCGGTGTGGCGCGGGTACGGCCGGATGCGCACCACCGTCGGGCAGGGCGCCGAGGCGGTGCGGTCGGAGTCGGTGTACTTCCGCGGCATGGACGGCGACAAGCTGCGCACCGGCAACCGGTCGGTGACCCTGTCCGCTGCCGGCGGCGCACCGGCGGTCACCGACAGCGACTTCTACGCCGGGATGATCCGCGAACGACTGTCCTATCAGGACGCCACCGGATCGGAGATCAGCGCCACCGTCAACGTGCCGTGGCGCTCCGACCCGCCGACCGCGACCCGCACCGTCGACGGCGTGCGGGCCGAGGCACGCTTCGTCGGCGTCGCCGAGAACCACGGCCGCACCGCACTGGACGGTGGCCGCGGCTGGCGTACCACCACGACGCTGCAGACCTTCGACAGCTCGGGCATGGTCATCCGGGAGGAGGACCTCGGCGACGACTCCGTCACCGACGACCAGACCTGCACCCTCACCGACTACGCCCGCAACGCCACCGCCTGGATCACCGACTCGGTCAGCCGGCGGCGGCAGTTCGCGGTCGACTGCACCAAGGCCCAGGGCACCGGCCTGACCGAGGCCGACGTCGTCTCCGACAGCTACACCCGCTACGACGGCGGGGCCCGCGGCGCCGCGCCGACCAAGGGCGCGGTGACCGAGACCGACGAGCTGGCCGGCTACCCGTCGCGGTACATCGTCGAGTCGAAGGCGACCTACGACGGCTACGGCCGGGTGCTGGCCGCGACCGACGTCCGCGGCAACACCACGACCACGACCTACACGCCAACCGCGGGCGGCCCGGTCACCGGCACGCAGGTGGTCACCCAACTGGGGTGGAAGACCACCACGACGCTGGACCCCGCGTGGGGCGTCCCCACGAACACCGTCGATCCGAACGGCAAGAGCACCCGGCAGACCTACGACGCGCTGGGCCGCGCCACCGCCGTCTGGCTGCCGAACCGGCCGTCGAACCTCTCGGCGAGCACCGTGTACGGCTACCAGGTCCGCAAGACCGGCGGCACGGTGACCGTCACCGGCAAGCTCAACACCACGGGCGACGGCTACCGCAGCAGCGCCGAATTCTTCGACGGGCAGGGGCGCTCCCGGCAGATCCAGTCGATGGAGGGCACCACCGCCGGCGGCCGGATCGTCAGCGACACGTTCTACGACAGCGCCGGCCGGACCGCCAAGCAGAACAGCGCGTACCTTGTCGACGGCGGCCTCGCCGTCGGCAACCCGGTGCTCGTGGCGCACCCTGACGACGCCCAGGTGCCGTCCCAGACCGTCACCGCCTACGATGGCGCCGGCCGCGTCGTGCGGACGGCGCTCAACGTCAACGGCGCGGAGAAGTGGCACACCACCACCGGCTTCGGCGGCGACCGCACCGACGTCACCCCACCCGCCGGCAGCATGCCCAGCTCCACGTACGCCGACGCGCAGGGGCGCACCACCCGGCTGCGGCAGTTCCACTCGGCGCCCGGTGGCAGCGACTACAACGACGTCACCTACTCCTACGACCGCAAGGGCCGCAAGACCGCGGAACACGACAACGTCGACAACGCCTGGACCTACGGCTACGACTTCCTCGGCCACCAGACCAGCGCGGCCGAGCCCGACGCCGGGGCCACCCAGAAGACCTACAACGACGCGGGCGACCTCCTCAGCACCACCAACGCCGAAGGCAAGACCCTCGTCTACGGCTACGACAGCATCGGCCGCAAGACCAGCGAGCGGCGGGACAGCGCCACCGGGCCGCTGCTGGCCGACTGGGGCTACGACACGATCAGCGGTACGACCGCGTCAGTGCTCGGCCAGCAGGTCAAGTCGACCAGCTACGTGGGCGGCGCCGCCTACGGCACCAGCATCGACGGCTTCACCGACCTGTACCAGCCGACCGGTGAGACGATCACCATCCCGTCGACGGAGACCGGGATCGCCGGCACGTACTCGTACGCGTTCGGCTACACCGCTGCCGGTTCCGACCTGTCCACCACGCTGCCGGCGCTCGGCGGGCTGCCCCGGGAGAAGCTCACCACCGGCTACAACACCCTCGGCGAGGCCGACACCCTCAAGACCAACGTGTCGGCAACCGGCGACGACATCTTCGTGGTCAACGGCACCGGCTACACCCGCTACGGCGAGCTCGGCCTCGTCAGCCGGCGCAACGGCGACGGCCCCTGGCTGGACACCGCCTACGACTACGAGGTCGGCACCCGGCGGCTCGTCCAGATCCACACGACGCGGCAGACCACGCCGTCCGAGGTGGCCGACGTGCACCTGGCCTACGACGCATCCGGCAACGTGGTCAAGGAGCAGGAGACGACCGCCGGCGACACGCAGTGCTTCGGGTACGACCACGCCCGGCGGCTCACCGATGCGTGGACCCCGGCGAGCGCGGACTGTGCCGCCACGCGGAGCCAGTCGCAGCTCGGCGGCCCGGCACCCTACTGGAACTCGTACACCTTCGACGCGGTGGGCAACCGCACCGCATCGACCGAACGCACCGCGGCCGGCAGCGTCTCGCGGTCGTACGCCTACCCGGCGGCGCGGAGCGCGCAGCCGCACGCCCTGCAGTCGATGACGACGTCCGGGGCCGGCGCCGCCACGTACACCTACGACAAGGACGGCAACACGCTGACCCGGCCGGCGAACGGCACCAGCGGGGCCGGCCAGAACCTCACCTGGAACCCGGACGGCACCCTCGCCGCGAACGCGGACGCGGGCGGCACGGCGACCTACGTCTACGACGCGGCCGGCAACCGGATCATCAAGCACGAGCCGTCCGGTACCACGCTCAGCCTGCCCGGCCAGGAGCTGCGGGTGGCCGGCGGCCAGGTCACGGCGACCCGGTACCTCACCCACGCGGGCCGGACGGTCGCCGTGCGCACCGCGGCCGGGCTCACCTGGCAGGTCGACGATCAGCAGGGCACCGGCACGGTCGAGGTGAACGCCACCACCCAGGCGGTCGTCAAGCGGTGGCTCACCCCGTTCGGTGCCGAACGCGGCGGGGCGGCCCTCTGGGTCACCGACAAGGGCCTGGTCGGCGGCACGAGGGACGGCTCCGGGCTCACCCACCTCGGCGCGCGTGAGTACGACCCGACGACCGGCCGGTTCATCAGCGTCGATCCGGTGTTCGCCGACGACGACCCGCAGCAGATGCAGGGCTACAACTACGCCAACGCCAACCCGGTCACGATGAGCGACGCGGACGGCCGGATGTACATGAACACCGTCGACTCGATGGGACCGATCCGCAAGCCGTCGAAGAAGGCGCTGGAGCAGGCGAAGCACACCAAGCCCTACGCGGACCCGCGCTGGGACTCGCGCGGCCGGCCGCGGCACCAGCCGGTGTACCAGCACCACTCCTCGGGGACGTACCAGCACTACTCGTACAAGCCCCCCAGCCCCACCCTTTCCTTGCGGCTCAGCCCGTCCTGGCAGGTACATCTCGCCAACCCGTGCAGCGGCGGCTACAACTCGGGCTTCACCTCACCGGCGGCCTGCGAGGACGGCTGGGCCGCCTACGGCCGCCTCAAGTCCGGCAAGAGCCAGTGGGATGCGATGGCGAAGCATGGTCAGAGCGATTACGCCTGGAACGTCCCCTCCCAGGGGTCACCCCCGTACTCGCCAATCTGGCGGTTGAAGGCACCGGACCTGCCCGCCGTCATCACCCCGATGAACGCCGTCGCGGCAGAGGAGAGCCTCGACCACCCGAAGATCGAGTTCAAGAAGCAGAACCACGGGTCGGAGTCGGATGGCGGTGGGCCGCAGCTGTTCATCACGTTGGCAGAGTGCTGGGGCCCCTGCGTCACGATCACCCTGACCGGCGCCGGGCACGTGTTCATCGGCGGCAGCGTCGGCGGCTCGATCGGCCCGAGCGTGACGCTGACCATCGGCGCCAACGCCGAGCCGATGGAGAACATGAAGGACTGGGGCGTGGCGGCCTGCGCCAACGCGCCCATCGGGGTCTGCGGACAGGTCGGCTCCGACGCGAAGACCGGCAGACCGGTGGCCGGCGGCGGTGTGACGTTCGGGACCCCTGGCGGCAGCGTCCAAGGCACCTACAGCCACGGGCTCGGCCTGGGTGAATAGGGGAAACCACACGGTCACCCGGTCAGGACCGTCGGGACCTGTTCCTGCGCGAAGAGACGGACCAGCCGTGGAATGCGGTAGTGCTGCCGGTCGCCCGGCGCGGTGCTGACGTACTCGAGCAGGCGCGCGCCGGCGAGGTCGTCGGCGATCCGCTCCGCGTCGCGGGGGGACATCTGCAGCAGTTGGGCGACCCGCGCCGGTGCGAGGTCGGTGTCGTCCGCCGCGCCGAGCCGCCGCAGCGCGCTGCGCCCGGCCGCGTCGAGCCGGCGGTAGCCGCCTTCGATACTGGCCCGCACGTCGAGGTCCCCGGTGGACAGCTCGTCGAGGCGCCGGCGCGGGTCGAGCAGCCGGTCGGCGAGGGTCGCGAGAGCCCAGCCGGGCCGGGCCACCAGGCGGGCGGCCGCCGCCCGTACGGCCAGCGGCAGGCCGTCGCAGGCCGAGACGACGTCCCCGGCCGCGCCGGCCTCCGCCTCGACCCGTTGCGCACCGACCGCGTGGGTGAGCAGCTCGACGGCCTGCCGGTAGGTCAGCGGGCCGAGCGGCACCCGCAGGTCCGCGTCGAGGTCGGCCAGCGCCGGCCGGCCGGTGACCAGCACCGCGCAGCCCGGGTGCGCGGTCAGGAACGGGCGGACCTGCGCGGCGCACCACACGTCGTCCAGCACCAGCAGGACGCGCCGGCCGGTGAGCACGGTGCGCAGCCGCGCGGCGCGCTCGTCGACCGACGGCGGTATCGGTGTGCCCGCGCCGACCGAGCGCAGCAGCATCGCCAGGGTGGCGGCGACCGTCGTGGTCTGCGGGCCGGTGCTGCGGACCGGCACGAACAGCTGGCCGTCGGGGAAGGTGTTCCGCACCCGGTGCGCGACCGCCAGCGCGAGCGCCGTCTTGCCGACCCCGGCCGGCCCGTCGACGGTCACCAGTACCGGCCGGGTGGCGCCCGCCGCGGCGGCGAGGGCGGTGCCCAGCGCCCGGTTCTCGGCGGCCCGGCCGACCAGGTGCGCCGGCGGCGGGGGAAGCTGGTGCGGCCGGTCGTCCGCCGGACCGGCTGGCGCCGGCGGCCGGGCCGCTGCCGGAGCGTCGCCGAGATCGATCCGCGCCCCGGCCGGGGGGCGTTGGGGGTGCTCGCCTCCGCCAAAGACCGGCTCCGGCTGCGCTCCCCCCGGGTCCAGCGCCGGGTTGCCGACCAGGATCGCCTGGTGCAGGCGCTGCAGCCCGGGACCGGGCTCGATGCCGAGTTCCTCGCGCAGCAGGGCGTACCCCTGCTGGTACACCTGCAACGCCTCGGCCTGCCGCCCGAGCCGGTACAGCACCCGCATCAGCAGGGCGCGGGTGCTCTCGCGCAGCGGGTGCTCGGCCACGAACGCGGTCAGCTCGGCGACCAGCCACCCGGACGCGCCCAGCTGGCTCTCGGCGTCGAAGCGGCGCTCGACCGCCAGCAGCCGCAGCTCCTCCAGCCGGGCCGCCGCGGCGCGGAACAGCGGCGAGTCCAGCCCGGCCAGCGCCGGACCCCGCCATTTGCCGAGCGCCTCGCGCAGCAGCCGCACCGCGCACTCGTGGTCACCGCCCGTAGCGGCCCGCTCGGCGGCGGCGGCCAGCTGTTCGAACTGGTGGAGGTCGAGCGCGCCGCGGTCGACACGGACCAGGTAACCCGGCGGGCGGGTGACGATGCAGCCGGAGTCGGGCGGCCCGATCCGCCGGCGCAGCGTTGAGACGTACGTCTGCACCAGGTCGGCCGCCGTGCTGGGCGGCCGTTCGCCCCAGATGGCGTCGACGAGGCGCGCCGTCGGCACGACGGCGTTGGCATGCAACAGGCCGGCACCGAGCAGCGCCTGTTGCTTGGCCGAGGCGACGGCGACAACCCGGTCGCCAGAGCGCACCTCGACCGTCCCGAGGATCCCGAAGGTGAGTAACGGTCCGTTCTCCATGGTCACGCCGTCCCCCGTCGTGCCGACCGGATGCCGGCATGAGGGTGCCAGACCGGCGTTGGATTCCCGTTAATCTCCGGTTGGTCGGGGGGCCCCGCTTCGAGGTCGAGCTCGCACTCGGGCGCCACGACCGGATCGTTGCGGAGCTGCGCGCGCTCATCGGCCGGTAGGCCATCGGCACCTGCCGGCGCGCGCTGGAGTTGTTCGTGCAGGTGGGCGACAGCAACGGCATGGCCGGCGGGTACGACAGCCTGGGCGTCGCGTACCAGCACCTCGGCTCGCACCGCGACGCGGTCGCCTGCTTCCACCAGGCCCTCGACGCGCTGGCGGACAGCGGTGAGCGGTTCTACGTCGCGCTCGTGCGCAGCCACCTCGGCGACGCGTGCCGGATCGCGCGGGAGTTGCCGGCGGCCCGGCACCACTACGAGCGGGCGCTCGCCATCTTCGGCGGGCTCGGCGCCCGTGAGGCCGACGGGGTGCGGCAGAAGCTCGCCGCGCTGGGCAACGAGCTCCCGACATCGGGCGCAGGGCACGCCACCGAGCCGATCCGGTGAGGCGGAAACCTGGCTCAGCTGCTGGGTAGGTCGGTGAGGATGTTGTGGTCGTAGATCAGGAGAAGTCGTCTCGGACCGAAGCGCTGGGTGATGACCGGCGGGCCGAACTGCGCCGTGATCTTTGC
>JBBWZQ010000237.1:0-13906 GCA_039649115.1 Micromonosporaceae bacterium
ACGGCGCGCCCCGGGTGGTCCACACACACGAGGGCGTCGACCACGAGCTGGCCGTGCTGGCCATCGGCGCCGAGGGCGGGATCGAGGTGGTCGGTGCGCAGGAGTGGCGCGCCGGGCAGGACCGGCATGTCGCGGTCAACCGGGAGTTCCTGCTGGAGGCGCTGAGCGCCGGCGGTGACGGCCAGCTCGTGCTCGAGCTGGACGGCCCGATCCGCCCGCTGGCCATCCGCCGGCCCGCCGACAACCGCGCCTATTCCCTGCTGATGCCGGTCAAGCCGTAGGGCCTACCGGCCGGGCGCATCAGACCGGGCGCGGCAAGCCGAGCTGGTCCAGCACGGCCCACACCGCAGCCGCGTCCTGCACGCCGACGCCCACGCTGTTGTAGAACACCGTCTCGTCGTCGCGCCCCCGCACCGCGAGGTCGCCCGCGACCACCGCGCCAAGCTCCACAATGGACGACGGGTCCAGCGCGCCGCCCGCGACGGCGGCCACGATCGGCCCGGCCTGGCGCAGCGCGCTCGGCAGGTGGTCGACCACCACCCGGTCGGCACCGGCCACAAAGGACGGTGTCACCTCGCACCGCCCGCGCTCGAACGAGCCGATGCTCACCACGGTCACCCCGGGACGCAGCCCCGCACCGGACAGGACGGGCGTGCGGCTCGTCGTACACAAAACAACAACGTCCGCGTCGGCGGTGGCCGCGTCGATGGAGGACGCGGCCGCGACGGGCAGGCCGGGCAGTGCCGCCACGGCGTCCGCGGCATGTGCGGGCGTGTGGTCGACCAGCCAGATCCGGCGGTACGGGCGGCGGCGCGCCAGCGCCCGCACGTGTGCCCGCCCCTGCGTCCCGCAGCCCACGACCGCGAGTGTTCCGGCGCCGGCGCGGGCGAGCCGGTCCACGGCGAGCGCACTGGCGGCGGCGGTGCGCAGTTCGGTGAGCGCCTCCCCGGGCAGGACCGCCAGCGGCTCCCCGGTCGTCGGGTGCAGTGCGAGCACCAGCGCGTGCACGCTGGGCAGCCCGCGGGCCGCGTTGCCGGTGGCGACCGCGCCGAACTTGCACACCGCGCCGGTGCCCGGGCGCAGCCGCGCGGCGTAGCAGAAGTTGACCGCGTCCGCGCCGGTGCCGTCGAGGATCAGGCGGTCGGGCAGGTCGGCCACGCCCGTGCCGAGGCAGCGGAACGCCTCGACCTGGGACTGGTAGGCGGCGTCCAGGTCGAGGCGCCGGCGCACCTCGTCACCGTCGATGACTCGCACGTCCCCGATCACACCACATTGGCCTCGGGGCGCGGGCGGGCGTGCGCGAACCGCTCCACGGCGAAGGCGGAGAGGTCCATCGCGGGCGGGCGGCGCAGCGCGATGTCGGCCAGGTACTCGCCGACGACGGGGGCCTGCTGGAAGCCGTGGCCGGAGAAGCCCGTCGCGTAGTAGAAGCCGGCCGGGTCGGCGGTGGCGCCGACGACCGCGTTGTGGTCCGGGCTCATCTCGTAGAAGCCGGACCACGCGTGGGCGATGCCCAGGTCGGCCACGATCGGCAGCCGGGCGACGGCCACCGGCGCCAGTTCCTCGGCACTGGCCCACGGGCCGCCCATCAGCAGGCCGGTGCCTTCGCCGTGGAAGTAGAAGCCGGTGGCGAAGTCGACGGTCAGCGGGATCGAGGCGGGCAGCGTCCCGCGCCCGTGCAGGTGGTACACGAACCGGCGCTGCGCGGTGACCGGCAGGTCGACACCGGCTGTGCGGGCCAGGTCGCGGGACCAGACCCCGGCGGTGCAGAAGACCCGCGGCGCGGCGATGGTGCCCCGGTCGGTCAGCACGCCGGTGACCCGGCCGTCCCGTACCAGGATCTCGCGGGCGGCGCAGCCGGTGACGGTACGGGCGCCCAGCCGGCGGGCCGCCCGCGCGTACCCCTGCACCACCGCCTCGGGGGTGGCCTGGCCGTCGATCGGGCAGTACGTCGCGGCGGCGAGCCCCTCCGGGCTGGTACCCGGGACGAAGCGCAGCGCCTCGTCCACGGTGAGAAGCCGCGCCGGTACGCCGAGGGACCGTTGCAGCGCCAGCGTCTGCTCGAAGGCAGGTACCTCCGCCTCGCGCAGCAGGAACAGGTACCCGGACTGGCGGAAGTCGATCTCGGTGTCGAACTCCTCGGCGAAGCGGGCGAAGCGCTCGATCGCGCGCATCGCGATGCGGATGTTCAGCTCGTCGGAGAACTGCGCGCGGATCCCGCCCGCCGACGCGGAGGTGGAACCGCTGGCCAGGCTGTCCCGCTCGACCAGCACCGCATCGGTGCACCCGGCCGCCGCGAGGTGGTACAGCGTGCTCGCGCCCACCACGCCGCCGCCCACGACGACCGCTTCGCTCATGGCGCGAGGCTACCGGAAGGGTGGCCGGCCGTTTACTCTTCGGTAACATGGGGCACGTACGCATCGCCATCATCGGCGCGGGGTTCGGCGGGATCGGCACCGCGATCCGGCTGCGGCAGCGGGGCATCGACGACTTCCTGATCTTCGAGCGCGCCGACGACCTCGGCGGCACCTGGCGGGACAACTCCTACCCGGGCTGCACCTGCGACGTGCCGTCGAACCTCTACTCGCTGTCCTTCGCGCCGCGTGCGGACTGGTCGCGGTCGTTCTCGCCGCAGCCGGAGATCTGGGACTACCTGCGCGACTGCGCCACCCGCTTCGGCCTGCACCCGCACCTCAAGCTGCGGCACGAGGTGCGCGGCGCGCGCTGGGACGAGGCGGCGGGGCGGTGGCGGATCGACACGACCGGCGGCGAGTACACCGCGTCCGTGCTGGTCGCGGCCGGCGGGCCGCTGTCCGCGCCGGCCGTCCCGGACCTGCCGGGGCTGGCGACCTTCGAGGGGACGAGCTTCCACTCCGCGCACTGGGACCACGGCCACGACCTGACCGGCCGGCGGGTCGCGGTGATCGGCACCGGAGCCTCGGCCGTCCAGTTCGTCCCGGAGATCGCGCCGAAGGTGGCCGCGCTGACCGTATTCCAGCGCACCGCGCCCTGGGTGATGCCCCGGCGGGACCGGGCGCTGACCGACGCGGAGCGCCGGCTCTACCGCACGGTACCCGCCGCGCAGCGCCTGGTCCGCCGGACGCTGTACTGGTCGCGGGAGCTGTCCGCGGTGGCGTTCCTGCGCCCGCGCTACATGGCCCTCGGGCAGCGGATCGCCCGGCGGCACCTGGAGCGCCAGGTACCCGATCCGGAGCTGCGCGCCCGGCTGACCCCCAACTTCACGATGGGGTGCAAGCGGGTGCTGCTGTCCAACACCTACCTGCCCGCGCTCGCCCGGGACAACGTCGAGGTGGTGACGGAGAAGATCGGCGAGATCCGTCCACACGGGATCGTCACGGTCGACGGCAGTGAGTACCCCGCGGACACCATCATCTTCGGTACCGGGTTCCACGTCACCGACGCCCCGATCGCGCAGCGGCTGTACGGGCGGGACGGGCGCAGCCTCGCGGACACCTGGCAGGGCAGCCCTCAGGCATACCTGGGCACCACAGTCGCCGGCTTCCCCAATCTGTTCATGCTGCTCGGTCCCAACACGGGGCTGGGACACACCTCGGTGGTGTTCATGCTGGAGTGCCAGATCCGGTACCTGATGAGCGCATTGTCCTATCTGGACAGTATCGGCACCGCCCGGATCGAGCCGCGACCGGAGGTGCAGCGGGAGTTCGTCACCGAGATGGACCGGCGGATGCGGCCCACCGTCTGGCTCTCCGGCGGCTGCGCCAGCTGGTACCTGGACCGGACCGGGCGCAACTCCACCATCTGGCCCGGCTTCACCTGGGCGTACCAGCAGCGGTTGCGCCGGTTCGACCCGTCCGCGTACGTCGTGCGGAGTGGAGCATGAGCCCGCTGGTCGGGCGGGTCGTCTTCATCACCGGGGCGGCGCGCGGCATCGGTGCGCACCTCGCCCGGCTCGCGGCCGCCCGTGGCGCCCGGGTCGCGGCCGTCGGGCTGGAGCCGGACCGGCTGGCGGCGCTCGTCAAGGAGCTGGGCGAGGAGCACGCGTGGTTCGAGTGCGACGTGACCGACCAGGCCACGCTGGACCGGGCGGTCGCCGCTACGGTCGAGCGGCTGGGCGGTATCGACGTGGTGGTCGCGAACGCCGGTATCGCGAACAACGGCACGGTCGCCATCACGCCGGCCGACGCGCTGGTGCGCACCGTCGACGTGAACCTGGCCGGCGTCATGCGCACCGTCAGCGCCACCCTCCCGCAGGTGACCGCGCGGCGCGGGTACTGCCTGCTCGTCTCCTCGGTCGCCGCGTTCACGGTGCTGCCCGGCATGGCCGCCTACTGCGCCGCCAAGGCCGGGGTGGAGCAGTTCGGCAACGCGCTGCGGCTGGAGGTCGCGCACAAGGGCGTGTCGGTCGGCACCGCCCACCCGATCTGGGTCGACACGGACCTGGTGCGGGACATGCAGGACGACCTGCCCTCGTTCCGCGAGGCGCTGCGCCGGCTGCCCGCACCGCTGGGCGGCACCCGCACGGTGGCGGAGTGTGCCGCCGCCATGCTGCGCGGCATCGAGCGCCGGCAGCGCCGGGTGTACGTGCCCCGCGCCATGGCCGCGGTGCAGCTGGCCCGCGTGCTGACCCTCAGCCCGCTCGGCGACTTCTTCGTGCGCCGCGGCGCGCGCGATTCCGTGCCCCGGATGGAGCAGGAGGTGCTCGGGCTGGGCCGGTCCTTCGGCCGCAACTCGATGGGCGGCAACTCGATGGGCCGCAACTCAATGGACGGTGCCCAACGGGAACCGGACAACGCGGGCTGAGCTGCGCCTTCGTGGGATCGACCGACCACCCTCAATTGAATCCGTTGCGATGCTGTAAATTGGCGACGGATTCACTTGTCAGGCGGATGTTCTTCTGACAGGGTCCACCGCAGACATTAGTTCCCCCCGCGGAGGTCGCCTGTGACCACGGACGCGCCCGAGTACCAGACGCGGCTGCGCAACTTCGTCGGCGGCCGGTACGTCGACGCCGCCGACGGTGCCACGTCGCCGGTCGTGGATCCCAGCACCGGCGAGGCGTACGCGCGGGCGCCGATCTCCGATACCGCCGATGTGGACGCCGCCCTGCGGGTGGCCGCGGCGGCCTTCGAGGGCTGGCGGGACACGACGCCGGCCGACCGCGGCCGGGCGCTGCTGAAGATCGCCGACGCGGTCGAGGCGCGGGCCGGCGAGATCGTGGCGGCGGAGTGCCGCAACACCGGCAAACCGGTGGCCCTGACCCTGGCCGAAGAGCTGCCGCCGCTCGTCGACGAGCTGCGCTTCTTCGCCGGCGCGGCGCGGATCCTGGAGGGCCGGTCAGCCGGCGAGTACCTGAAGGGTCACACCTCGTTCGTGCGGCGCGAGCCGATCGGGGTCTGCGCGCAGGTCACGCCGTGGAACTACCCGATGATGATGGCGGTGTGGAAGTTCGCGCCAGCGCTGGCCGCGGGCAACACGGTGGTGCTCAAGCCGTCGGACACCACCCCCGTCAGCACGCTGCTGCTGGCCGAGATCGCCGCCGAGTTCCTGCCCCCGGGCGTGTTCAACGTGGTCTGCGGCGACCGGGACACCGGCCGGGCGCTGGTGAGCCACGGGATCCCGCAGATGGTGTCCATCACCGGATCGGTGCGGGCCGGCATGGAGGTGGCCGCCGCCGCGGCGAGCGATCTCAAGCGGGTGCACCTGGAGCTGGGCGGGAAGGCGCCGGTGCTGGTCTTCGACGATGTGGACGTGGCGAAGGCGGCGGCCGGCATCGCCGGCGCCGGGTACTTCAACGCGGGGCAGGACTGCACCGCCGCGAGCCGGGTGCTGGTCGGCGCGGGCATCGCCGAAGACTTCACGGCGGCGCTGGTGGAGGCGGCCGCCGGCACCAGGGTGGGCGGGCCGGACGATGCCGCGGCGGACTTCGGCCCGGTGAACAACCCCAACCAGCTGGCGCGGGTACAGGGGTTCGTGGACCGGGCGCCCGACCACGCCAAGGTGCTGACCGGCGGTACCCGGGTCGGCGAGCGGGGGTACTTTTTCGCACCGACCGTAGTCGCCGGGTTGCGCCAGAGTGACGAGATGATCCAGGACGAGATCTTCGGTCCAGTCATCACCCTGCAGCGCTTCGAATCAGAGCAACAGGCTCTTCGCTACGCGAACGATGTGCGATACGGTCTGGCCGCCAGTGTGTGGACCATGGACCATGGGCGGGCTATGCGGATGTCGCGGGGACTCGATTTCGGTGCGGTGTGGATCAATACGCACATCCCCTTTGTCGCGGAGATGCCGCACGGCGGCTTCAAGCACTCCGGCTACGGCAAAGATCTTTCGATGTACGGATTTGAGGACTACACCCGGATTAAGCACGTCATGAGCTATATCGGCGAGTGAGAGACAGCGTGATGACCGAGACACAGACGCCCCGGGTACCCGCCCAGCGCAGACCGCCGGCCGAAGGGTCGGATCTGGCCGCCATCGAGCTCACAGGTGTGGCCAAGGAGTTCCACGCGCACGGTGAGGTGGTCGCGGCGGTGAAGGGTATCGATCTCGCCATCACCTCCGGTGAGTTCTTCTCCATGCTGGGCCCGTCCGGCTGCGGCAAGACCACCACGATGCGCATGATCGCCGGCTTCGAGGAGCCCACCCGTGGCTCGGTGTACCTGCACGGCAACGAGGTGACCGGGGTACCACCGAACAAGCGCGACGTCAACATGGTCTTCCAGTCCTACGCGCTGTTCCCGCACATGAGCGTCTTCGACAACGTGGCGTTCGGGCTGCGCCGCAAGTCGGTGGGGCGCGCCGAGACCGCCCGCCGGGTGGGTGAGATGCTCGACATCGTCGACCTGGCCGGCCGGGAGAAGCGCCGGCCACGGGCCCTGTCCGGTGGCCAGCAGCAGCGCGTCGCGCTCGCCCGCGCTCTGGTGAACAAGCCCAGCGCACTACTGCTCGACGAGCCGCTGGGCGCGCTGGACCTCAAGCTGCGCCAGGCGATGCAGGTCGAGCTCAAGCGCATCCAGCGCGAGGTGGGCATCACGTTCGTCTATGTCACGCACGACCAGGGCGAGGCGCTGACGATGTCCGACCGCATCGCGGTCATGAACGACGGCGCGATCGAGCACCTCGGCACCCCGCGCGACATCTACGAGCACCCGCGCACCAAGTTCGTGGCCGGCTTCATCGGCACCTCGAACCTGCTCTCCGGGCCGGTCGCGCGCGTGGACGGCGGTACCGCGGTCCTCGATGTCGGCCCGGGGGAGCGCATCGTGCTGCCGACAGACGGCGCGGCGTTGCGCGCGGGACAGACGGTGGAGCTGACGGTACGGCCGGAGAAGATCGAGATCCTGACCGAGATGCCCCGGACGAGCGTGGGCAGCCTGCTGACCGGCACCGTCACCGAGGTGGTCTACCTCGGTACCTCCACCAACTACAACGTCACCACCTCCACCGGCGCCGACGTTGTCGTCTTCACCCAGAACGCCTCCTCCGCCGACGACATCGCGGTTCGTGGAGACCGCGTCTGGCTGTCGTGGGAGCCGCAGCATTCCTATGCGATTGGAGCACCATGAGCGAGCATTCGATCGACCCGATCCTTGCGCGTGGAATGACACAGCGGCGGCTGGGCCGCCGGGACGCGCTGCGCCTCGGTGGCCTGTCCGCGACCGCGCTCGCGCTGGCCGCGTGCGGCGTCAAGGGCAAGGCGGCGGCCACGGCCTCGCCGGCCGCCAACGCCGTCCAGAAGTACTGGGCCGACAAGACCAAGAACGGCCGGGTGTACTTCGCCAACTGGCCGCTGTACATGGACCCGAAAAAGCCCGAGCTGGCCAAGTTCACCCAGCAGACCGGCATCCAGGTGACCTACCAGGAGGTCATCCAGGACGATGCCGAGTGGTTCGCGAAGATCCAGCCGCAGCTGGCGGCGAGCCGGGGCATCGGGTTCGACCTGATGGTCGTGACGGACGGCGTGCAGTTCACCGAGCTGGTGGAGCTGGGCTACCTGGCCCCGCTCGACCACGCCAAGCTGCCCAACTTCGCCGCCAGCGCGGGGGAGAAGTACAAGCACGAGACGTTCGACGACGGCAACGTGTACAGCGTGCCGTGGGCGTCCGGCGCGACCGGCATCGCGTACAACCCGGACAAGGTCTCCAAGGCGCCGACGAAGATCGCCGACCTGTGGGACCCGGTGTACAAGGGCAAGGTGGGCATGCTCTCCGACACCCAGGAGATCGGCAACTTCGCGATGATGATGCAGGGCGTCGTGCCGGAGAAGTCCACCAAGGCCGACTGGCAGAAGGCGGCCGACAAGCTCAAGGCGCAGCGCGACGCCGGCATCGTGCGCAAGTACTACGACCAGGGCTACATCGACGACCTCGGCAAGGGCAACATCACCGTCTGCATGGCCTGGTCCGGCGACATCTTCCAGAAGAACCTGTCCGACGGCACCAACCTCAAGTTCGTGGTGCCGGAGGAGGGCGGCTCGCTGTGGACGGACAACATGATGATCCCGATCACCGCGGCCAACCCGCTCGACGCCATCACGCTGATCGACTTCTTCTACGACCCGAAGATCGCGGCCAGCCTCGCCGAGTACATCAACTACATCACGCCCGTACCCGCCGCACAGGCGGTCATCAAGGCCGACGCCGCCGCGGCCAAGACCGCCGACGACAAGGCCACCCTCAACGCGGTCGCCAACAGCCCGCTGGTGTTCCCGGCCGACGCCGACTACAACAAGCTGCACTACTACCGGGCCTTCAAGACCACCGCCGAGCGCAACGAATACCAGTCGATCTTCAACCCGGTCGTCACCTCGTGACGGGTGCCGGGGCGGGGAGCTGGCCGTGAGTGGACTGCGGGCGCGGCTGACGCCGTACTGGCTGGTGTTGCCGGGCGGCATCTGGCTCGTGGTGTTCTTCGTGATCCCGATGGTCACGATGCTCTCGCTGTCGTTGCAGCAGGGCGCGGTGGACACCGGGTTCCAGCTCACCTGGCACTGGCAGACGTACGTCGACGGCATCCGCAACTACAACCAGCAGTTCGTCCGCTCGCTGGAGTACGGCGGCGCGGCGACCGTGCTGCAGATCCTGATCGGGTACCCGGTCGCGTACTGGATCGCCTTCAAGGGCGGCCGCCGCAAGACCGTGTACCTGTTCCTCCTGCTGCTGCCGTTCTTCGTGTCCTTCGTGCTGCGGACGATCTCCTGGCAGTTCATCCTCGCCGACGACGGTCTCCTGCTGCACCCGCTCAAGAGCTGGCACCTGCTGCCGGCCAACTTCCACATCCTCGCCACGAGCTACGCCGTGGTGGGCGGGCTGGTCTACAACTACGTGCCGTTCATGGTGCTGCCCATCTACGTGGCGCTGGAGCGGGTGGACCCGCGCGTCGTGGAGGCGTCCTACGACCTGTACGCGAACCGGTTCGCGACGTTCCGCCGGGTGATCCTGCCGCTGTCGCTGCCCGGCGTGTTCGCCGGCGTGGTGATGACGTTCGTGCCGGTCAGCTCGGACTATGTGAACGCGACCGTGCTCGGCGGCAGCAAGAACACGATGATCGGCAACGTCATCCAGAACCAGTACCTGGTCACCCAGGACTACCCGACCGCGTCCGCGCTGTCGTTCACGCTGATGGCGATCATGCTGCTGCTCATCTTCGCGTACGCCCGGGCACTGGGTACGGAGGACGTGTTGGAGGTGGCGGCCCGATGACGGTCACGGCGGACAGGCCGGCCAGCGTCGGCGAGCCGGAGGCACCGGTACGCAAGGTGCGCGGCCGGCTGGGCGACCGCCTGCTGTACGCGTACACCTGGTTGATCATTGTCTGGTTGCTGCTGCCGATCGGCGTGATGATCCTCTTCGGGTTCAACAACCCGAAGGGTCGCTACAACCAGACCTGGCAGGGCTTCACGCTCAAGTGGTACCGCCACCTCTTCGACATCTCCGACCTGACGTCGGCGCTGGGCCGATCGTTGGTCATGGCCGTGGTGTCCACAGTGGTCTCCACGGCCCTGGGCACGTTCATCGGTCTGGCCCTGGGCAAGTACCGCTTCCGGGGCCAGGGCACAGCCAACCTGATCATGTTCGCCACGATCTCCTCACCGGAGATCATCATGGGCGCGTCCCTGCTGACCTTCTTCGTCACGGTCGGCGTCTCGTTCGGCTTCCTGACGGTGCTGATCGCGCACGTGATGTTCTCGCTGTCGTTCGTCGCGGTGGTGATCCGCTCCCGGGTGCTGACCCTGGACCCGTTCGTCGAGGAGGCCGCGCGCGACCTCGGTGCCGGCGCGTGGGCGACGTTCCGGCTGGTGACCCTGCCGATGATCTTCCCCGGTGTGATGGCCGGCGCGCTGCTGGCGTTCGCGTTGTCCATCGACGACTTCGTGGTCACCTACTTCAACTCGGGCCAGTACACCACCTTCCCGCTGTGGATCTGGGGTGTCACCCGGGTGGGCATCCCGCCGCAGGTCAACGTGATGGGCACGCTGATCTTCGTGGGCGGCGTGCTGCTGGCGGTGACGAACGCGCTGTTCGCCCGCCGCCGGCAGCAGTGAGCGCGGCGGCACGGGCGCTGGCCGGCGCGGCACCGCGGCCGTACTGGCTGGACCAGCCCGCAGCGCCCGAGCGGCGACCCGCGCTGGTCGGACAGACCACTGCGGATCTCGTCGTGGTCGGCGCCGGATTCACCGGCCTGTGGACCGGCCTGCTGGCCAAGGAACGGGACCCGGCACTGGACGTGGTGGTGCTGGAGGCCGGTACCGCCGGCTGGGCCGCGTCCGGCCGCAACGGCGGCTTCTGTTCGGCCAGCCTCACCCACGGCCTCGCCAACGGGCGGCAACGCTTCCCCGACGAGATCGGCACGCTGGAGCGGCTGGGCCGGGCCAACCTCGACGCCATCGAAAAGACGGTGGCCAGGTACGGAATCGACTGCGACTTCGAGCGCACCGGCGACCTGAGCGTGGCGACCGCACCCTGGCAGGTACCGGGGCTGCGGGAGCAGCACGAGGCGGCCGGCGCGCTCGGGTACCGGACCGAACTGCTGGACCGCGAGGCGGTGCGGGCGCAGGTGGACTCGCCGCGGTACCTGGGCGGCGTGTGGGACCGCGACGGCTGCGCGATGGTGGACCCGGCCCGGCTCGCCTGGGGCCTGGCCCGGGCCTGCCAGGAGCTCGGGGTGCGGATCCACGAAGGTACCCGCGCCGAGGCGATCCGCGAGGTGCCCGGCGGCCTGGCGGTGCGCACGCCGTACGGAAGGGTCAGCGCCCCGCGCGTGGTGCTCGGCACCGGCGCCTTCTCCCCGCTGCTGCGCCGCATCCGCGCGTACGTCGTCCCGGTCTACGACTACGCGCTGATGACCGAGCCGCTGACGCCGGCGCAGCTCGACGCGGTCGGCTGGCGCAACCGGCAGGGGATCGGCGAGTCCGCCAACCAGTTCCACTACTACCGGCTCACCCGGGACAACCGGATCCTCTGGGGCGGGTACGACGCGGTGTACTACAACGGCGGCCGGATCACCGCCGAGCGCGACCAGCGCCCGGCCACCTTCCTGCGGCTGGCGGGCAACTTCGCCGCCACCTTCCCGCACCTGTCCGGCGTCGCCTTCACGCACGCGTGGGGCGGCGTCATCGACACGTGCAGCCGGTTCTGCGCGTTCTTCGGTACGGCGCACCAGGGGCGCCTGGCGTACGCCGCCGGGTACACGGGGCTGGGCGTGGGGGCCACCCGGTTCGGCGCGCGCGTGCTGCTCGACCTGCTGTCCGGGGAGCGCACCGAGCTGACCTCGCTGGCGATGGTGCGGACCAGGCCGGTGCCGTTCCCGCCGGAGCCGTTGCGCTCCGGTGTCATCCAGCTCACCCGGTGGTCGATCGCCCGCGCCGACCGGGACGGCGGCCGGCGCAACCTGTGGCTGCGCACCCTCGACCGGCTGGGCCTCGGCTTCGACTCCTGAGCCCTGACTCCTGAGCCCGGGCTCCTGTACATGTTGTACACTATGTACATGACTGAGCTTTCTCTCGCCGAGGCGCGGGACAACCTCGGGAACATCGTCGCCGAGGTGCGGCGGACGCGCGAGCCCGTGACGATCACCCGGTACGGGCGGGCCGAGGTCGTCATCGTGGACATCGAGGACTGGCATGCCTCGGAGGCGCTGCGGGACGAGGCCGACCTCGCCACGGTGCGGGAACGCATGCGGGCCGCGCTTCCCCCGGTTCCCCTGGACGAGGTGGTCGGCGAGCCTGGCGCGGCGTGACCTACCGCGTGCTGATCGATCCGGCTGCCCTGCGGGAACTGCAGAAGCTGCCCCGGGTGGCCTTTGCCGCCGCGTTGGACGCGGTCATGGGTCTGGTCGCCGATGCTCGACCGCACGGCGCCCGGGCGCTCGTCGGTGAGCCGGCCGGCGTGCTGCGCATCCGCATCGGCGACTACCGGATCGTCTACCACGTCTCCGACGATGACCACACGGTCACCGTGTACCGGGTCGCACACCGGCGCGAGGTGTACTGACGCGTTCAGGCCGGGCGGTGCGTGGCCGATGGGTACCGCATGGGGATCGTGCTGCGGCCGCTGCGGGCGGCGGCGTTGCTGCTGCTGGCGGGGTTGTTGCTGATCTCCACCGGGCCGTCGGTGGGCGGCTGGCGCGCCACGGTCGTGCCCGGCGGCTCCACCCCGCCCGCGGTCCGGGCCGGGGACGTGGTGATCGCCGGCCCGCCGGTCCCGGCCTGCGCGCGCCGGCTCGCCGCGGACCTGCCGCACGGACCGGTCCGGCTGCGGATACCGATGATCGGGCTGCCGGTGGTGTGGGTGCGCGAGCGCCGCGCGGTGCCGCTGCTCGGCATGGCGGCCGTGCTGGCCCTCCTGTTCACTCCCCGGGGGAGCGCGGCCGGAGCCGGTCTTTGGCGGAGGCGAGCACCCCCAACGTCTCCCCGGGGCCGGCGCCGCAGGACCTGAACGACGCCCTGGCTGTCGCCGGTCCACCAAGCCGCGGGGCTGACCGCGCTCACTTGCCGAAGTTCGCGGCGTCCAGCGCGGCCTGCAGCGACCGGATGTACCCGTCGCTGGTGACCGTCGCGCCGCTGATCATGTTGATGCTCGCGCTCTGCGCCTGGAGTACCTCCTCGAGCAGCTGCGGCACCGCGAACGAGTTGATCTCATCGTCCCGCTGGTTGCCGTTGGGCACCTGCAGCGCGGTCACCTCGACGATCTTGCCGGCGGAGATCGTCACCTGCACCTGGACTGGCCCCCACCGGGTGTCGGCCACGGTCCCGTTGACCACGGTCTGCCCGCTCCCGGACGAGCCGCCGCCAGATGAGCCGCCGCCGGTCGAGCCGCTCGTCGACGACGGTCCGGGAGACGACGGTCCGGGAGACGACGGTCCCGCCGTGGAGCCGCCGGACACGATGCCCGGCGCCGCAGCCCCCGCCGCACCGGCCGCCGCCCCGCTGGCCGCGGCCGGCCCGCTGGTGCTCGTGCGGTAGCTGAACAGGAGCACCACCGCCGCCACGGTGGACACGAACCACATGGTGATCCGGCGCATCGTCGAACTCCCTACCAGCTGAAGTACTCGAGGTGAATCTGTTCCCGCGGGACGCCGGCCCGGTACACCGACTCGGCCGCGGCGCTCATCCAGTCCTCCGGTCCACAGATGAAGACGTCGTGCGCGGCGAGGTCCGGCACCATCCGCAGCAGCGCCCGCTCGCCCCGGCCGTAGCCGTGCGGCAGCCAGGAGCCGTGCGGGCCGCGGGGACCGGGCAGGTAACCCACGCGCACGCCGCGCTGCTTCGCCAGGCCGTCCAGCTCCGCGCGCAGGGCGAAGTCGGCGGGGGTACGGGCCCGGTAGAGCAGGGTCGCCGCGCCCGGCGCGTACGGCAGTTCCTCCAGCAGCGCGCGCAGCGGGGTGATGCCGATCCCGCAAGCCAGCATGGTGACCCGGTGGC